>JAYPXF010000241.1:266-10149 GCA_038154405.1 Verrucomicrobiales bacterium
GGACTACTACTTCAACAAGAAGAACGGACCGATCAACCAGCAGGGAAAACACTACCTGACCACGCTTGAAGTTGACGCCAACGCAACCAAAGGATCCGACAACCAAACCGGAGTCATCGTCTCTCCCTTGTTCGTATCCAAAGGCGGTCAAATGACCCTCCGGGTGGGTGGCGGAAGCGGCGCGAAGACCTATGTCGCCCTGTGCTCGACCGATGGCAAGGAACTGAAACACGCCCGCGGAATCAACAAGCCGGCGATGCAGAAGGTTGCCTGGGATCTCGCCCCCTTGGCAGGCCAGAAGCTGTTCCTCAAAGTCGTCGACCAGGCAAAGAGCGGCTGGGGCAACATCACCGTCGACTTCATTCAATTCGAGGCGGAGATCCTGAACGAACATCCGACACTGAAGCCCGCGCCGATCGCAAAACCAGCACCCGCTCCCGCCAAGACCGTTCGTTCGGTAACCAAACCCGCGGCCCGTTCGGCTGGTTCGACAATCTCACCACTGAGAAGCTCAGGTCAGGCGAAGCCGATTCGGCAAGCTCACGACAGGCCGCATCGCGGTCAAGCGGCACGCTCCCCGAATGTGATATTTGTGCTGACGGATGACCTGGGTTACTCGGATGTGGGTTGTTACGGCGCCACCATGGTCAAGACACCGCACATCGATCAGCTTGCTGCGGAAGGCGTCCGGTTCACGGATTTCCACACGGCAGCCTCCATCTGCTCTCCTTCACGCGCGGCCTTCCTTACGGGGGGCTACCCGCAACGCGCTGGACTCTACATGGGCATCAATCCGAATCGCCGAGCCCACTGGTTCCTGGGACTACACCCCGACGAGATCACCATCAACGAACACTTCAGACAGCACGGCTACGCAACCCACATGGTCGGCAAATGGCACCTTGGCACTGAACCGGAGTTCCTGCCACGCAAGCAGGGCTTCGACACCTACTACGGCATGCCTTGCAACTTCAGCCATTCGCCGAAGTTCTTTGATGACGATGAGGAAGTCTTCGCAAACACCCCGCTGGATCGTCTGACCGAACTCTATACCGAACGCGTCACGCAGATCATCCGCGAGAGCGGAGACAATCCCTTCTTCCTCTACTACGCCCACAACTATCCCCACACGCCGTTCCAGGCCGGCGAAAAGTTCAAGGGCAGTTCCAAAGACTGTGTCCGCGGCGACATCATGCAGGAACTCGACTGGGGCATCGGCGAGATGATGAAGGCCCTGAAGGAAACCGGTATCGCCGACAACACCATCGTCATCTTCACCTCCGATAACGGTCCCACGAAGAACGAATACGCCCAGCCCTATCGTGGCACGAAGTACGTCACCTTCGAAGGCGGCCATCGCGTGCCCTTCATCTTCCACTGGCCGCGCATGATCAAGGAAGGCAGCGTCTCCAACGTCGACATCAACGCCCTGGACCTGTTCCCGACCCTGTCCGAGATCATTGGGGCCCCCTTGCCGAAGGACCGCATCTACGACGGCGAAAGCCTGCTTCCCTTGCTCGAGGGACAATCCCTGAAACGCGAACCCAACGCTCCGTTCTATTACTACAATTGCGAAAACCTCCAGGCCGTCCGCTCTGGTGACTGGAAGCTGCATCTCCCCCGTGAACAGAAACAGGTTCCGTTCTGGGATAAGAACAAGATCTTCTTCAAGACCGCCGAACCCGTCCTCTACAACCTGCGCGAAGATGAGGCGGAGACTACCGACATTGCCTCATCCCATCCTGAAATCGTCCAACGAATCATGAAAGAAGCTGCTTCCGCCCGCCAAGCCCTCGGCGAATTCATGCAACGTGGAAAGGCTCAACGCCTCACCGGTTCCCTCTTTCCGGACATCTCCGTGATCAGCCACGAAAAAGACTGGGGCATCATCCCCGAAGCCACTTCCAACGCCATCGAGGCGGAACGAACCAAGCGCCATCCCAATTGGAACAAGAAGAAACCTCGTCGAAAGAGAAAGTAATTCTCGTAACGGAAGATGTAACTGCTTCCGACGCACGCGTCGGAATTCTTCGCGAATTCCGCTACTGAGTTCGCAGATCACTTCGGTTGCAGCACGCGACGGATGGCGTCGAGCATGGGTTTTTCAGAACCCGGATTGATCCAGCTCCAGTCTCACAGGTTGCTGTCTCTTTCCCGCCAGTTCTTTTCGGTCGGCAGATATCCGGGTGCGCTTTCGCCGAAGCCGGCGACGAGGACGAAGCTGTCCGGTCGCATGGCCTGGGCGGCGACCTGGTATTCGACGTAGATCTCACCGGGAAGCTGCAGCAGTTGGGCGGCGCCGAAATCGATGACGGGAACGTCGATGTCCTGTCCGTTTGCGACTCGCTGACGCCAACTCATGGCCATCGCGGCGAAGCATTGTTTCCAGGGGTTCTGTCCGGGCTGCAGCGTGGCTTCGAGATGAGCTGGAAGATGCTGTGTGTGATTGGTGCGCGGTTCGAGATGGACCTGCGTGTTCCGGAATCGGATCTGCTTTAGTGGGTGACGGCGGGTGTTTTTCCACGTGGCGGCCATGCCGTTGTATAACTTGTTGGCGAGCGTCATGCGATTGGTGCGGGCGCCGTCGTTGTATTTGCCGGCGGTGACGTTGCCGCTTGCGCCGTTGATGTAGACCTGCAGGCAATCGGGCAGGTCTTGCTCACGCCGATCACGGGCGATGCCGGGGAAGTCAGCTGAGACCTCGCCCGTTCGGTAGTAGCTCATGGGATACGTTGCATAACCGCTCAGGATTGCGACGGGCCTGTCGCCGTTCCAAAAGCTCAGGCTCTTCAGCCAAGGATCGATGGTTCCTTCCGGGGCATTGCGGGCGAGGACATTGCGGCCGCTGGCGCTGCCACGATTGTAGGCGTGGCGCCCGTCGGGCAGATCGTAGCGACGATTGGAGGCGATCCCTTTGACCTTTGCTTGGGGATCCCGATGTCGGTGATGGGCTGTCGGTGCTTGATTGCGGTGTGGATCGCTTTGGCGACGCGTTGCACGGCGACCTCGTGGAATTCCAGATCGCAGATGCTGCCCTCCAGTTTGCGGTTATTGAGAATCTGCTGTGCGGTCAGATCGGCGATGGGGGAATCGTGTTGATGAATGCTGGAAACGAGCACACGAGCACGGGTGGTACCGGCGGCTTCCGCGATGACTTCGCGCCAGCGATCGTAAGCGTCGTTGCGGATCTCACACCAGTCCACGGACACAAAGGCGACCGGCTGGTCGCCGCCGAACAGAACGACGCCCTTGGCGTACAACGGATCGGCCAAGCTCTTGGATTTCCACAAACCGTCCATCATTCCGTGGTTCGCCGGCACGGTGACATCGGCGGTAAAAGTGGCGATCGAGAACCGGGCCGCAGACGCGGAATAACAGATGATGATCGCAAGCAGGCACAGGATTCGCATGTTGGGATCATCCAACAACCGTGGGTGATGCCAAGGAAGGTCGGCGACCCTGTGTTTTGCCACCAAAACGGAACATGCGGAAGATCGGCGAAGATTCACCCGTGACAGGCAATCAGGGTGTTTCTCCTCTCCCGTTGTTGATCTGATCGACATTTGTATCAACCTCTTGTTCTACTTGGGGCACCCATGGATAAAGCAGAGACACCTTCAACCCATCAGGGATTTCTCGGATTCGTAGAACGCACCGGCAACCGACTTCCGGATCCGGTGTTCATCTTTGTCTATCTGACCGCGATCCTGGTGTTGATCTCGGTGGCCTGCACGTGGACCGGGGTCTCGGCGGAGCATCCGACCAAGCTGAACGCTGATGGTTCCGGGCCGTTGATCCTCAAGGCGGTGAGCCTTCTCTCCGCCGAGAACATCCAGCGGATCTGGACAGAAATGCCAAAGACGTTCACCCACTTCCATCCGCTCGGCTACGTGTTGGTGGTAATGTTGGGTGCCGGTGTCGCGGAACGTTCCGGGCTGTTTGCCAGCGGCATCAGGTGGGCACTGCGGGATGCGCCAAAGGGGATGTTGACCCCGGTCGTTGCCTTGGTCTCCATGCTTTCCAATCATGCGGCTGACTCGGGCTATGTCGTGATCATGCCGGTGGCCGCCATCATCTTTGCCGCGGCCGGTCGTCATCCGTTGGCGGGGATTGCGGCCGCGTTTGCCGGGGTGTCGGGTGGGTTCTCGGCCAACTTCACGCCGGGTCAGCTCGATGCCCTGTTGTTCGGCATCACTGAGGCGGCGGTGGTGGCTTCGCAGCTCGACGCCAAGTGGACGATGAACATCGCCGGCAACTGGTTCTTCATCGCGGCCCTGCTGGTCATCTACCTGCCGGTGATCTGGTATGTCACCGACAAGGTCATCGAACCACGGCTCGGAAAATGGGTGCCGGGTGACGCCCACAAGGATTCCTTTGGCGACGAAGACAAGCCGTTGACCGATGGCGAGATGAAGGGATTGCGTCGCGCGGGCCTGGCCATTCTGGGCGTCTGCCTCCTCTGGTTGGGAATGACCTTCGGCCCGGGCACGCCGTTGCTCAACGATGGGCCGGGCACGGAAGGACAAGCTTGGTATGTGACCGCGACCCCGTTTTTCAAATCACTCGTCGGTGGATTCATGCTGCTCTTCCTCTCGGCTGGCTGGGCCTACGGATCGGCGGCCGGCACCATCAAATCGGGCGACGATCTGGTTGCCATGATGACGGAAGCGATGAAGGACATGGCTTACTATCTCGTGCTCGCGTTCGCAGCGGCGCATTTCGTGGCGATGTTCAACTGGTCGAACCTCGGCCTGATCACCGCCGTGCATGGTGCTGGTGCGATCAAATCCAGCGGTCTGCCGCTGCCGGTCGCCCTAGGATTGATCGTGCTGTTTGCTGCACTGCTGAATCTGTTCGTGGGATCGGCGAGTGCGAAGTGGGCCTTGCTCGCGCCGGTGCTGGTACCGATGCTGATGTTGTTGGGCATCAGCCCCGAGGGCGCGACCGCCGCCTACCGGGTGGGTGATGGCGCAACCAACATCATCACTCCGTTGATGGTCTATTTCCCGTTGATCCTGATTTTTGCCCAACGTTGGCAGAAGGATTTCGGAATCGGATCGCTGACCGCGATGATGATTCCGTATTCCGTCTGGATGCTGGTCACCGGCGTGGCTCTGGTGATTCTCTGGATTGCACTGGGCATTCCGCTTGGCCCCGGTGCGCCCATGGGAATCGAGTTGCTGGATGCGAAGCCTTGAACCCGCGAACCTGATCCGCATGATCCGTTCAACCCTGCTAGTTGCAATTCTGCTGGTCATTCGAGGTTGGGATGCCTTCGCCCAGCAACGGTCGGATAGCGCCTTTTCCAGTACCGTCCGCAATCCGACCTATGCGCTTGGTCAGGGTCCGACGGTGTTGATTGATGAGGCGCATCATAATTTCCACACTGCAGGGGGGCGTTATGCCGCATTCGCCGATCTGCTGCGGAAGGATGGATACCGGGTATCGCCGTCAACGAATGTATTCAGTCGCGAAGTGCTTGAAAGGGCGGACATCCTCGTCATCGCCAACGCCCTGCACGAAAGCAACCGCGACGCATGGAAACTACCGACACCCTCCGCATTTGCCGCAGAAGAGATTCGGTCGGTGAGCGACTGGCTGAAGTCAGGCGGGAGTCTATTGTTGATTGCTGATCACATGCCTTTTCCCGGCGCTGCCGCGGCTTTGGGTCGGGAGCTGGGGTTCGCGTTTGGCAACGGGTACGCCCGTGGACCGGACAAGGGTGTGTTTCGCAGATCGGATGGTCTGTTGAAGGAACATCCCATCACGACCGGAGGTGCCTCAGCGGAGAAGATCACCGCGGTGAGGACGTTTACGGGACAGGCGTTTCAATCCAAGGGGAAGGTCGAACCGATCCTGGTGTTTGGCGACGGGCATTACATGCTGCTGCCTGAGCGGGCGAATCGATTTGATGATGACACCCTGCGTGTCGATGTGAACGGGTGGCTGCACGCCGCCGTCCGTCGCATTGGCAAAGGGCGGGTGGCGGTCTTCGGAGAGGCGGCGATGTTCACCGCTCAGATCTCCAGCTCGAGGAAGCCCATGGGAATGAACGCGCCGGGTGCTGGGCAGAACCGGCAGCTCTGCCTCAATGTGATGCACTGGTTGTCCGGCCTGCTTGAGCCGGACAAGGTGCAACGCTAGTTCGCTTTGCCGATGGCGAAGAGATGTCGGCGTGTCCGAAAGAACAGCACGCCTTCCGAAATGGCCGGGCTTGAAAGGCACGTCTCCCCGAGTTTGTTGATCTTGGCGATGGAGAATTTGTCGGTGGCTGGCACGACGTAGACTTCGCCTTGTTCGCTCGTCAGGTAGAGATGTCCTCCAGCCGATACGGGTGAAGCGGTGAATCCCGTGCGGCCGCGTTCGAGTCGTTCCTGGTAATGCACGGCTCCGGTGCGGGCGTCGAAACAGCTGAGAATCCCAAGATCGAGGCAACCGTAGAGAAGGCCTCCGACGAGAATCGGCGTCTGCATGTAATTCCCCTTCTTCGCGTGCGCCCACGCGATCGCGGCATTGGTGGAGGCGACGTTCTCCGGCGTGATGTCTCCCGTCGCACCCAGTTTTATCGCGCGCATCGGACGAGCGCGACCGTGCCCGCTCGTCAGGTAGACAAAGCCATGCCCGAAGATCGGAGTCGGCACGGGAATATCGCCCCCGCCCGAGAGCTTCCAGATTTCCCGGCCGTCCGCAAAGTCATATCCACCCGTGTGATGCCAGCCGTTGAGGATGACCTGTGTCCGCTGCGAATCCACGTGCACCGCCGGTGTGCCCCAGGTGGGAACGTCTTCGCGCGGAGTGCGCCAGATTTCCTTGCCGTCCTTCAGATCGAAGACCGCGACGAACGATCCCTCTTGGACATCGCACTGGATGATCACCTTCCCGTCATGAATGGCCGGAGAACTGGCGAATCCCCATTGGGCGGACTTCACCTTGAAGTAACCGGAATCCATCGGGCCGAGATCGCGCTTCCAATTCAGCTTGCCGTTCATGTCGAAGCAGAAAAGTCCCTCTGATCCGTACAGGGCCACGATGTGCCTGCCATCTGTCGCCGGTGTCGAGTTGCAGTGGGTCGCTTTGGTATGACGTTTCACGCGCGGAACGGCTTTCAGCACAGCCTTGTTCCAGATGATCCTGCCGGTGGATTTGTCCATAGCCAGCAACCGCCAGCTTTGCTCGTCCTTCTCCTCGACCGACGCAATGTTGCCGTAGAGCCCGACCTTGAGATCGTCGTCGTTCGGTCCCTGTGCCGTCTGTACATATACCCGATCCCCCCAGACGATTGGCGATGAGTGGGCCAGACCGGGAATTCGTGTCTTCCATAGGACATTCTTGCCCGTCTCGACGTCCCAGGAGGTCGGAACTTCATGGCCCTCAGCCACGCCACTCGCCATCGTTCCGCGAAACTGCGGCCAATCATTCGGGCCGGCGAAAAGCAGGCGACTGCTGAACAACAACACGGCAAGAGTCAGATGCTTCATGTCCCCAGTGTTCGCGCCACGTGACGCCTTAATCAAGGACGCGTTGTGGCCTCGCGGCCGATGACAAGCCGGGAACATTATTTCTTGCGTGAATCAGAAGTCTCACATGCAACTATGTCTCGAGAATGGCACGACTCTTTTTGTATCGTTTTGTTTTCATTCTGATCTCGGCGCTCTGTATCGTCTCGGGCGCAGACGCCAGAAAACGCGCCAAGTTTCCGTCGGAGACCGGTCTTGTTCGGAGTTTTCCGGGCGCTGAGGGATGGGGGGCGGTCAGCAAAGGCGGACGGGGCGGCAGGGTCATCAAGGTGACCAATCTCAACTCCACAGGACCGGGGAGCTTCGCGGCAGCCTGTGCCGCCGCTGGACCTCGGATCGTGGTGTTCGAGGTGAGCGGCGTCATTCGTGGCGATATACGCATCAGGCATCCCTACATCACGATTGCCGGCCAGACCGCGCCAGGTGCCGGGATCACGGTTGAAGGGATGATTTCCAGTTACAACCACGGAGCCCATGACATCATCATCCGGCACGTCCGTGTTCGTCCCCGACGCACCATCGGCGCGACAGGAGACTGCATTCAACTGGGTGGTCGGGGGCCAAAGAACACCGGAACCTACAACATCATCCTCGACCATCTGTCTCTGAGTTGGGCCAATGATGAAACGATCGATCTCTATCATGCCCATGACGTGACGGTGCAATGGTGCACGATTGAAGAATCGGACGATCAGGGACACCGCAAAGGCGCCCACAACTATGGGCTCATCTCGGCTGCGGCGGACAATGGTGCGGTCTCACTGCATCACAACCTCTGGGCGCATCATGGCCGACGCGTTCCCTGCATGGCGCCCTATCGTGAGAATGCGGCGGGGGATTTCTGCAACAACCTGATTTACAACTGTCGCGGAGGTTACACGGAAGACGGTCACGGCGTGCGGGCCAAGAGCCCCGTCAACCTCCATCGGAATTACTACCGGCGCGGTCCGCAGACCCAGGCCCGGATGTATCCCTATGCCCTCTCGCCGCAGATGAGCTACTACGTCCGGGAGAACTACTTCGAGGACTGGGGCTATCAGGGGCATCCCCGTCATTGGAAATGGGGTGGACCTGATCGCGCGCCACGATGGATTCAGTTCAACAACAATGGTCGCGAATTGGACGCCCCGGCCAAGACTCCCAAGATTGAGTTGGTGGATGCGAAGGCTGCTTTTCCACTGGTAATTGCCAAGGCTGGTTGCTGGCCTCGTGACCGGGTGACCCTACGAACGATTGACGAAGTCAAAAACAAAACCGGCGACTGGGGTCGCAACGCCCCGCTTGAGCCCACCGACGAGTGGTTTCTCAAAGGACTCTCACCAACCAAGGCCCCGGCCGACTCCGATGGCGACGGCCTGCCAGATGATTGGGAAAAGTCGCATGGCTTGGATGGCAATAACCCGCGCGACGGCAACCGAACGGTTGTGACAGGAGAATCAGAGAACGATCGACACCTCGGTTATTCTTACATCGAGTTCTATCTCAACCAACTGGCGGACACCCTAGCCCTCCGAGGGTTGATTTCCTTCGAGCATGACAGCCAAGCAGATTCTCAAGGAACTTAAACTCCTCGGCAGCGACACCACCAAACGCACACTGATTCGTCACGGAGCCAAGGAACCGGTCTTCGGCGTAAAGGTCGCCGACCTGAAAAAGTTCCAGAAGAAGATCAAGAAGGATTACCAGCTCGCCCTGGATCTTTACGACTCCGGCAACTTCGACGCCATGTATCTCGCCGGCCTGATCGCGGATGAAACGCAGATAACCAAGAAGGATCTGAAGAAATGGGTGAAAGGCGCCTGCGGTAGCTGGCTTCATTGCTTCGTGGTGCCGTGGGTTGCCTCCGAAAGCGATCATGGCTGGGACCTCGCGCTGGAATGGATCGAGGCCAAATCGGATACGACCGCCAGCGCCGGTTGGTCGACACTCAGCTCCCTCTGCGCGATCAAGGCCGATGAGGATCTTGATCTGAAGGCGTTCAAGAAACTGCTCAAGCGGGTGGATAAGGAACTGAACAAGGAAAAGCGCAACGAGGTGCGACTGGCCATGAACCAGTTCGTCATCGCGGTCGGCAGCGGCATCAAATCTCTTTCCGCCGCAGCCATCAAGGACCCCTTTTTGCCGGACTACATCCGCAAGGTCGAATCCAAAGGCCGCGTCGGCAAGAAGCGCAAGACCGCACGCTGCTGATCCATTGGCAATACGCCGGCTCAACGTCCTGGTCAATCAGTGAGCCGTGCAGGAAACGACGGCGTCCAGTGTGGTCGTCCCTTCGCGGACTTTCTTCCAACCGTCTTCGCGGAGCAGGCGCATGCCGTTCTTGACGGCCGTACGGGTAAGATTGAGGGCGGACTCCTGGGCCACGA
>JAYPXF010000242.1:0-10039 GCA_038154405.1 Verrucomicrobiales bacterium
TTCTCGCAACGGGTGAAAACTGATCGATTCGTGGAATGGAGTTGCGTATAGAATGGCCCAAGCATCGAACGATTCACATGCCCAGCGAGATTATTGAACGATTGTCACGACGATCCTTCCTGCGCGGAATGGGAGGCGCGGTTCTGGCGCTTCCTGCGCTTGAAGGGGTCTCGGTCCGAGCGGCAGCGGCCAAACCGGCCCAGCGGATCGCCTTCATGTATGTGCCGATCGGTGTGGTGCGCCGCGATTTCTTTCCGGGCGAACAGGATTTCAAGGTGGCGAAGTACCAGGGGACGGACACCGCCCGCTGGAAGGGACCGGAATACACGAAGGGATTTCGGAATCTTGAGGTCACGCCGACACTGAAACCGTTGGCGGACGCCACGGACAAATTCACGCTCGTCACCGGACTGGACCGTACCTTCCAGCATGGCACGGATGTTCACGCGCAATGTGCTTCCTGTTATCTCAGCAGCGCCACCCCCTACTCCATCAAGCGGTCGGCCTATCCCTTGGATCGCACCTTTGATCACATTGTCGCCGATCACGTTGGCGGCAAGACGCCGTTCCGCACGCTCGAACTGAGCTGCAACAGCCACAAGGACAACCTGGAGTCCATCTACTTCGACAACATCTCGTGGTATGGCACCGGTCATGTCGCACCGTCCATTCGTGACCCGCGCAAGGCTTACCGCCGACTGTTCAGCACGAAGGACATCGAGAATTTCCGCAACATCACCGACCTCGTGCTCGAAGATGCGCATTCGTTGAACCTTGAACTGGGATATGCGGACCGGCAGAAGTTTGCCGAATACTTCGACTCCATCCGCACCATCGAAGAACAGATGGACAAGCTCGAGAAGATGAAGTCCGAACTGGACAAGTCGCCACTCGAAGAACCCAGCGCCGCGCACTTGCCGCGCAGCCAATACATCCGCGTGATGGGTGACCTGATGATCGCGGCCTTTCAGTCCGGCCTGACCAATGTGGCGACCATGATGATCGGTCCCGAACGATGGAACACGCCCTTTATGTATGACGGCATTTTCGACAAGCCGATGAGCCATCACAAGATGTCGCACAACCAGAAAGAGTTCATTGACGAACTCGCGGAAGTCGACCGCTTCTACATGGAGCAGTTTGCCTACCTGCTGACCAAGATGGACGGCATCCAGGAAGCCGATGGCAGCACGCTGCTAGACAACACGATCTTCACGTATGGCTCCGGTCTCGGCGATGGTGCCACGCACCAGTATGAGAAACTGCCGATCATCGTCGCCGGCAAAGGCGGTGGAAAGCTGAACCCCAAAGGCAATCACCTGGTGACACCAAGCGGAACGCCGCTCGCCAACCTCTGGCTTACCCAGGCCGCAATGATGGGACTGAAGACCGACCACTTCGCCGACAGCACCGGAACGTTGAAGGCGCTGGCGTAGCGTCAGCGGTCCACTACTCGGTGGGGTGAGATTCCTCGCGAGCCCACTTCAAAACCCCGCAGGGGTGACACAAAGAGATCGATAAGACCTGTTGTCGTCCCTTCAGGACCCAAGCCGGGGTTCGCTACTACGCTCTCCCGACCTGTTCGTTGTTCGCTTGCTCCAGGATCACCGCCCCCAGACCTTCACGTCATCGATCCAAGCCTGCTTGCCTACTGCCAGTCGCAGACGGCTCTTGGTGGAATGGGCGATACCCGCAGATTCGAATGAGCCGATCTTCTTGCCATCGATGCTGACCTGCATGGTTTCACCAGTGATCTTCACTTCGAGGTCATGCCACTCGTTCGACGCCACGTTGGCCTTGAAGCGCTTCGTCTTGCCGGCGAGCAGCTTCTTCAATTCAGGAGTTTCCTTCTTCGCCTGGCGGATCTCGCGGTGTTCCTTCTTCATACGGCCGGTCTTCAGATCGATGATCTCGACGTTGTTTGATCGGATGCGCGCCATACAGATGTGGCCGGCGTGAACGGATTTCTCCTTCATGTCGGCGATGTTGATACCGAGGTCATCCTGTTTCCGAAGCTTGAATCGTAGCTGAATGGTCGCATCCCTAAACGCGACTTCATGCGTGACCGAAACACCGTGATCGGCCACCTCAGCGCGCGTGATGTGCATGGCGCCGTCTTTCAGGTCGACCTGTTTCTGTCCTTTCGCGCGCGTCCGGCTGTTCGTGCCCCAGCCGTTGCCGACCTCTTCCTTCGCGTCATTCTTCTCGCTGCGTTCGAAATCGTCGGAAAGCAGGAGTTTGCCTTGCGGCTCGGCGAAACCGGTCGCGGTGAATCCGGCCACAAGCAAAGCAAGTAGTGTGGTTTGTTTCATGGGCGTGGATCGTCAGGATTGTCCGCTGGACTGGCAAACAGATTCGCCAACATTCCACCTTGCCAACGTGAAGGTGCTTTCCCGATGGTTCGCCCATGAACCGTGGATTCCTGTTGTTACTCGTCACTTTCATCGGCACCAGCCAGGCGGCGAAACGGACGCATCAGATCACAGTCGACGATTACTTCACGCAGGCCTACATCGCGTCATGCGCGGTTTCGCCGGACGGGAAACGCGCCGCCTACACCGAATGGCGCTGGGAGGACAAGAGTGCCGGCCGCAGCGGCGAGCTTTGGACGGTCACCATCCCATCCGGGAAGATCCAACGGCTGACCTTTGAGAAAGGCGGCAAGTCTTCACCCCAATGGAGTCCGGACAGCAAAACAATCTACTTCGCCGGCTCGTTCAAACGCGAAGGGGAAAAGGCCGCCCCCTATGATGGCAGCACGCAGGTATGGCGAATCAATGTGGATGGCACTCAGCCTACGCCAATCACCAAGGCAAAAAAAGGGATCGCAGCATTTCAGATCACGGCCGACGGATCGGCTGTCTACTACAGCGTCCACAAGGAACACATCATTGAGGATTGGAAAAAGCTGCGATCGGAATTCAAGTCGGACGTCAAGTTCGGTCACGGCATCCACAAGGTTTCCGAGTTGCGCCGGCTCGACCTGACCAGCTGGCGGGAAGAGACCCTCGTGGATGAGAAACGCTTCATTCGCTATTTCGACGTGGCGCCCAAGGGCGGTCGCATCGCGATGATGACGATCGAGGATGAACTGCTCATCAACAACGAGGGCAAGTCGCGGGTGGACATCTACGAGGGGGACACCAAGAAGATTGTCACCTTGCCCGACAAACTTTGGCGTGCCGATGCGCCCTCTCCTTACGGTTGGTTGGAAAATCCTTCCTGGTCACCCGACGGAGCGATGCTGGCTTTCTCGGTCGGCTTCGACGGCTATCCCGCCGAACTTTTGTTGGCCCGAATCCGCAATGGCAAATACATCATGTCCCGTCTGCCGCGTCCCAAGGACACCTATGCCGAAGGTCATCTGCATTGGCGTCCGGGAACGCATCAACTGTGCTTCATCGGAGATCAGCGGGCGAAGTCGCGCGTGTTCGGCATAACCATCAATCCGAACGGCAGACACAAGACTGCAAGTCTCACTGCGGGAAAGGAGGTTGTCGGCAGCTTCAGTTTCTCGGCAGACGGCAAGACGCTGGTCACCGAGCAGGCCGGCGATGATTACGGCTCCGACATCTTTCACGGTCGCACGGGCGACAGCAGGCGTCACCGATTGACCAGGATCAATCCGCAGATCGACACCTGGAAGCTTCCCCAGAGATCGGTGGTGAAATGGAAAGGGG
The DNA here is from genome assembly GCA_038154405.1 of Verrucomicrobiales bacterium. Taxonomy (GTDB): domain Bacteria; phylum Verrucomicrobiota; class Verrucomicrobiia; order Limisphaerales; family JAYPXF01. The sequence goes on from JAYPXF010000242.1 coordinate 3,681, forward strand.
CGAAGGGCGACACCGTCGAAGGCGTGCTCGAGCTTCCACCGAACTACAACGGCAAGGACAAATTACCGCTCATTGTGCAGATCCACGGCGGACCGACCGGCTCCACGCCCGACTCGTTTCGCTATTGGATCTACGGCATGACGATTCACGCGGCCAACGGCTATGCCGTTTTGTCTCCAAACTATCGCGGATCGACCGGTTACGGGGACAAGTTCCTCGTTGAACTCATCGGGCGGGAGAACGACATCGAGGTGAAGGACATCCTCGCCGGTGTGGATCATCTGATCGCCAAAGGCATTGCGGATCCCAAACGTCTCGGGGTGACCGGCTGGAGCAACGGCGGCTATCTGAGCAACTGCATGATTGCGACCGGACGTTTCAAGGCAGCCAGCACGGGCGCGAGTGTCTTCGACATGACGATCCAGTGGGGTGAGGAAGACACACCGGGTCATGTGATCAACTACCTCAAGGGACTGCCGTGGGAGGTTCCGGCTGAATACCAGCGCGCGTCGCCGCTGTATCACCTCAAGCCGGGCAACAAGACGGCAACGCTCATCCATGTCGGCGAACAGGATGCACGCACGCCGGTCACCCACAGCCGGGCGTTGCATCGGGCAATGAAGTATTACCTCGATGCGCCATGCGAGCTGATCATCTATCCGGGAGCCGGACATGGAATCAACAAGTATCGCCATCGCCTCGCGAAGTTGAAATGGGATGTCGCCTGGTTTGAAAAGTATCTAAAGCCATCACCCAGAAAATGAGTCACGAGATCGAACTGCGCGAGGACAAGGAACTGCCACGCGACCAGGTGCTCGCGTTGTATCGCGCGAACAAATGGTCTTCGGCAGACAAGCCGGATGCGCTGCTGAATCACCTGCGAGAGTCTCATTCGGTGGTTTCGGCATGGGACGGGGAAGAGTTGATCGGTCTTGGCAACGTGATGTCCGATGGTCAGCTCGTCGCCTATTACTCGCATCTGCTGGTGTCGCCTGAGCGGCAAAACGACGGTGTCGGCACGCGCATCGCAAGGCGATTGATGGAACGGTATCAGAACTTCCATCAACAGGTGCTGCTTGCGGATGGCCAATCGATTGAATTCTATCGGCGACTTGGATTCACGAATGCCGGGAGCACACAATCCATGTGGATCTTCCAAGGTGACGAGCATTGAGGTTGTAACGAATCGTTTCCTCACACGTCTGATTGAAGGTTGAAACCCGGTAACGGTGCCCCAACACTCGGCGCACGTCAGGGAAGACGTTTGAACGAAACATCGGTTGTTATGGACAATCCGTTTGACGATTCACCATTTGAAGACTCCGCGAACCAATGGCGCATCCCCGAGGGCGAAACTCCGCACGAGAAAACTGTGCGGATGCTGCAGGGGATCGGCGGCTTCGGGGTATTGACGAACAAGGAACTGCTGACGCTCGCCTACTACCTGAGCGACCACCGGGATGCACGTCATTCCTGGCCCGAGGAAAAGCTCGTGCACATGTTGGCCGAGCTCTTTGCCGGTCATGCGCCGACACATGAGGATCGTGAGAATCTGCATCGTGACCTTGATGCGATCGAAACGGAATGTTCCCGGCTGGCCGCACCCTTCCCCGAAGATGACAAGATCGCGGCGAACGCAGTGCGCGGGGAGGAGATCCCGCTGCCGGAACTCAACAAGACGGTGTCCGTTGAATGCGAAGAGGTCCGCAGCGCCTTTGAGGTCAACCTCAAGTGGCAGCAGTGCAGCTGTCCGAGCTGGCCGAATCATCGTTCAAAACTGAAACACGGCGACATCCGCCGTTGTTGTGCGCACATGGCCGTGGCCTATCTCCAGGAGTTGAACGGCGATGGCATCGAGGATTGTCCGCCCGTGTTCAAGGCGCTCATGGAAGATCGCGTCCGACGCGGCCGCAGTCTGGACCCGCGCGCCAAATGGAAGATCATCAAGATCAAGCTGCGCCCTCATCTCGCCATCTATGGCCACACCGACTGGTCGTATGTGTTCGCACCGGAGGCAGGCGGCACGTTTGTGCGTTATTCCTTCAACACGGTCGAAAAGCGCTGGGCATTCGGACGCCCCCCGGATTTCGCGAGGCCATCGAGGGAGTTTCTCATCAAGGGTGACGGGCCTACTCCCGGTTGAATTCGATCACTTCAGGATTGCCAACAGATCGGATCGTTCGTCAGTCCACATGGGAACGCGTGGCAAAGTGCTTATGCGTTTCGCTTCCATTGACAGATGCTCAGGAGGAAACCAATCCGCCGCCCGTGACATCAACACCCAGTCGGAGCTTCGCGTTCCGGTCTTGCGTCCAGCTTCACGTCCAATGCGATGGAAAATCCGCCAACCGTTGAAGCCGAGACTGCGACCCGCCGCCGCCGCAACGGGAGCCAGATCGAGATGACGGTTGGTGACATGAACGGCAATCACGCCATCGGGTGACAGATTGGCGGCATACAGCTCGAACGCCTCACGGGTCAACAGGTGTACCGGAATGGTGCCACCGTTGAAAGCGTCGACGACCAGCAGATCGAAATCCTGCGGTGACTCACGCGCCAATGTCATGCGCGCATCTCCGACAACGAACGATACATCCGCCAATGAGTTCTCCAAGAACGTGAAATATCCCTGCGCCTGTTCGATCACCAACGGATTGAGTTCGTGGAAGAGGATGGAATCCCCCGCTCTGCCATACGTCGCAACGGTTCCCGTGCCGAGTCCGATCGCGCCCATCTTCAACGGAGGCCGGTTGGTCAAACCGGACAAGTAGCTCCCCAGACCGCTGCTTGGACCGTAGTAGGCCGTTGCGTCACCTTGCCGATTGGTGGCAGAGAATTGGATCCCGTGAATCGTCGCGCCATGGAACATCACCAGATGCCGGTTGGCATCAGATTGAACCGCGCGTTCATATACCCCGCAGACACCGAAGAAGTTTCGGGCCGATGCCACATGACCGATCTGGCGGCTGTCGAAGAACGCCACCCAAGCGAGCCCATAGATCACCAATCCGCCGCAGAAATACCCCCGGATTCGCATGCTATCCGGCTCGTTAATTGTCTGCTGGTTCTCCCGTCGCCAGATCACAAATCCCAACAGCCCGCATAGAAACAACCCAAGTGGGAGCTCGGCGTAACTGTCGAAGATCATCGGCGCAATCAGTGACACCAAGCCGCCTCCCAACGCTCCGCCTGCCGCGATGAAAAGATAGAATTTTGACAGCTGATCGGCCGCCGGACGCAGTCGGTGAAGTTCCCCATGACAGAACAGACAGCATATGAACAACACCGGAATGCTAACCACCAGTTCAATCGCGAATCCACGCGTGATGGGCATCCGCGAGATGAACAACACCAGCCAGATCGCCCCCAACCCGACCGGCAAGGCACGGCTCATGAACCGTCGTGAATACCAACGAGGATGATCAAACGCGAGGATGTAGCTCAACAGATAGACGGCCAATGGCAGGGTCCAAAGAAACGGCACCACCGCGAACTGCGAAGTGAGCCGGGCGGTGAAAGCAAGCAGCAGAACCGATCCGCAGAGCGGCAACGCCAGCCACAGAAACATTGAAGGTCCGGACAATTCGTTGCCCCGCTCCCGCGCGCCGATCGCCGCTGATTGTCCCCGCGCAGCCAATGTGCCGACCGCCAGCATCGCGATGCCGTAGACCACAAAAAATGCCGCCCAATATCTTCCTTGCTCCACCCGCGCCAGCTGCGAATCGAACACCCATGTCGACATCACCAGCCCCAGCAACGAACCGGCGTTGGACAGCGCATACAACCGATAGGGCGAGCGATCCGGCCGGCAGCGTGCCCACCAGGCCTGGGTGAGGGTTGATGTTCCTGCCAGCGCGAGACAGGGAAGCCCGGCTGCGCCCAGCAACAGGCTCATCACCTCCATCACCGCGCTGTCGAAGCTCCGGACCTCCGAAATGGAGAACGGGAGTGTGGCCGCCGCGCCGATGCAGAACAGAGTGTGCAACACCACCTGCAGCTCAAGGCGCTTGAGGCGGCCAAGGAAATGGGCGTAGGCATAGCCTCCCAACATGGTCAGCTGAAAGAACAACAGGCAGGCACTCCAAACCGATGCGGTCCCGCCGAAAACGGGAAGGATAAATCGTCCGAGTAGCGGCTGCACCCAGAAGAAGAGAAATGCCGCGAGAACAATACTGATGGCGAAGACCGGCATGTCTGGTCAGCTGGATGTATTCCCGTGTCGTCCCTTTGGGACTCTGAAGTAGGCTCGCAAGTAGGCTGTCCCCACCGATTGGTCGACCGCTGTCGCTACGATCACAGGCTTCCATCCGTAGCGAAAGCGGCCCAGAACTCCGGCGGGGAGAGCGTAATCGCGAGCCCTGACCAATACCCCGATAGGGGTTACACAAGAAGGTCTCAACAACATATCCCTTCAGCTCATCCCCTTGCGCTTCATGATCGGCGCGAGCATGCGACGATAGTTCTCACCGAGAATCATCCGTTTGGCATCTCCCGTGATGTCCGCCGCAATCACCTTTGAAAGTTCCGTTCCCAATGATCTCGATGGCAGATGACTGCCGAAGATGATTCGTCGTTCTCCCAGTTCGCGAACGGCCATCTCGATGAACCCGGCCGTCGCGTCAAACCCGGACGTTTCAACGGCGATGTTCTTGATCCCACGTACTGCCCGGATCCCACGTTCCCATTCACCACCCGCGTGGGCACAAATGAATTTTCCCTCCGGATACTCCCGCACGACGGCCGCCATTTCGGTCGGCGTCGACATGCCGGGATAACGCTTGCCCGAGGTGATGAACCACGTGTGTTGCATGATCACCCCACCCAACGAAATCACGCGCTCGACCAACCGTCGCGCATTCTGGTGAGTGCAGCATTGTTCCGGACTGGGCCCGGCCGGCATGTAGACACCGAGCATGGGTCCGTCCCGCAGCCAGCGGTTGAGAGCATCCATGGAGCCAGGTACATCAGTCGCATCAAGTTGAACCATTCCGAGCAGCAATTTCGGCCATTGTTCAAAGGCCTTCATCACCAGCTTTGGATCCGCCCTCAGCTGGTTTGCCGTCTTCGCGTTGCAGGTTCCCAGTCCAACATGCGGAAAAATGCAAGCGCGCTTGAACCGCCCGGCCCCCAGTGCCGGCAGGCTGCGCTCAATCTCGGCAGCAAGCAAGTCGCCGTTCGGACCGGGATTCGAGTGGGACGGCGTGAAATAGGAATCCCATATCTCATAACGATCAAGTGTCCGGCGGTTCGGCAGCCCGGGAATGATTGTCGATTCGTCAGCCATCTCTTCAGACATTCCTGATGAAAGCCGCTGCGTTGCGCGAGAACAGATCCGCCTGCTCGCCTTCGTTCAGATCAGTTTCACCTGAACGGATCAATGCGGCTTGCTGAATGAGAAACGGGGCATGTGAACCAAACATCACGCGACCGCGTGGCAACGCACGAACGATTCTGGACACACCACTCGTATCGTCCACGCGGGAGATGTCGAAGTGAATGCCATCCACTTTCGCCAGGGTGAGCAATTCCGCCGTTCGCGGCCGGTGATTCAACAATTGGACACGGACGCCGGGAATCCCGCTCACCAGATCAGCCAACGGCCGCAATTCCACGTCCTTCACCTGAACCAACGGATGCTGCGTGCGCACATCCTCCATCGCAACGGCGAGTTGGACAAACAGACCACGTTGCGCGGTCAGCTTGAGCAGTCGCGCAAAGACCGGCGAGGACAGGTCATAATCATGATAGTTCGGATACACCCGAATGCCCGCCATGCGATGAACCTCGTGGCAGCGGCGCAGATCCTCCGCCCAGTCCGGCAGTGAGGGATTGACCGTTCCGATCGGAACCAACCGCCCTTCCCCATAGGACCGACACGCGTCGGTAAGCCGCTCGTTCACCCCCGCGACATCGCGATGGAGCAGCGCCTCGTAACTTCCGGCCCAGGCTTTCCTGATCCCGAACAATTTCAACTGAGCAACGAGCGCCGAAGGTTCAGCCGCCGGCAGGCGACGAAACGGCCATTGGAAAAGACTGACGTTTGTATCAATGATTGAGGGCGGGGAATCATCGACCTTTGCGGTGGCGTTCGACGTGCCAAGTGCAATCACGGCGGCACTCGCCGCGGTCCCCGACAACATCGTTCGCCGATCCATGCTCATCGTGATGTAGTATGAACTCTCCTCCGCGTTCGACAAGTGTTCGCGGCATCGACAACCATGACCCGGCGTCGACGGAGCGACGCCCTCCATTTTCAATCTTCGCCCGCTATCCCAAGATGTAAACGCCGCCCGAAAAGTGCGGCGGGTAGGCGCGCCAAACCGGGCGCTCGAAAAGTGCGGCATGGCTCCTCTAAGGGA
>JAYPXF010000243.1:0-6310 GCA_038154405.1 Verrucomicrobiales bacterium
ATCATCCGCCAACCGCTTTTCCGCATCGGTGTCATTTTTTATGAGGCAACAGGCATGCCCGAGTGTCCGAAGTTTAGGCTTGCGATTTGATCAGGGATGTTCGGGTTCTGATAATTGAACGATTCTTGGTACACGTGCGAATCAATGCGTCGGAACAGCGGGTCGATGAATTGCCCACCTCGCCAGATGACCAGAAGCTTGAGGTCGGGGCCGCCGTCAAGATTGTCGACATTGCGCGCCATGACGATGCGCGGGTCGACATTGTCCACGCCGAAGGATCGGACACGCCATTTCGGGGTGTCTATCTTGGAGGACAGAATCCGGGCATTGTCGTCTCTTGCCACCCGCCCAATGGCATTGGTGACAACGGGGGTGAAGATGTTGTGAATCATCTCGGCGCATTGTTCGGCGAAGCGCCGGAGAAAATCCCGCGATTCGGCATCGGGATAGGAACTCCATGCGTGACAGGCTTGGGTGATGACATTTGTTCCCGGATGATAGCGGGTTCGACGTTTGGTCATGAATCCCTGCGTCAGGTGCCAGTAGGCACGGCGATGCAAAGGATCGCTCGCGGGGATGTCTGCAACAAGCTCGGAAAAGATCTCATCCGACTGTTCCGGTTCACCGGTCCTCAGTTCGAGCAGGCCAAGTCGATAACGGGGATGCTTGGATAACTGCGGGTGCGGGTTCGTTGCGAGGGATTCGTAGGAGTTGATCGCAGTGAGCATATCGCCTTCATATTCAGCGCGTTCGGCATCTTGCCAAAACGAGCGAAACGTTTCAGGGACTTCAATCTTGAGGGCGGTATTCTCTGTTGGCAGTGGCGGCGGGAAGATGTCGGAATCATCGGACCCGCTCCGGAGGATGACGGCCTCCGGATAAACATCTTTCGGAAGGCCCCAAAGGTGGCCGTTTTCGAGAGTCACATCCGGAGAGAACAGTTTTTCCAATTCCAGATCCCGCACCAGAGAGTTCAGATAGAATTCCGTATCCTTTTCCACTTTGCCCCTTGCCGTGGCGCGATCAGTCACGAGGAGTGAGATGCCGATGCCGGTGAGCACGACGATGGGCGCGAACAGCAACCACGTTAGGCGTCGCAATCAGCGGGCTTAATCGCGCGGCAGATTGTGTTTCGGACTCTCCGGCATCGGGATTCAGGCTGCACTGACAGCCCGGAAAAGGTTGTCATGGAGTTGTAAAGACGGCGATTCCGGAGCGTTTCGCAAAATAGCTTTCCGGGTCTGTGAAAACGGCTCATACTCCGGGGATGGCGCGAAACACCTCGGCGAAACCCGTGGAAATGGACAAAGGTCTGCGTGATGTCATCGGCATCGTGCTGTGTGCCTTGTCGCTGTTTTTCCTGGTTTCACTGTTCTCGTTCGACACGGCGGATCTGCCATTCTATCGCGTGCCGGCCAATCCCGAGGCCGAGCATCAATACCACAACATGGCCGGTTGGCTGGGAGCAAATATCGCCAACTTCTGCTTCTTCGTTTTCGGGGCGGCGGGGTATTTGATTCCCCCGGCTTTGCTACTCATCGGCTTGGGCCAGTTTTTCGATTCGCTCAAGTTTCTCCGCACCCGTTGGCCATGGTTGTTGGTCTGGGGGATCTGCCTCATGGGATTCCTGGATCTGTTTCCCGAATCGTTTGATCAGGTGAAGAAGAACATCGGCGCGCCGAGCGCCGGGGGATACATCGGTTTGTTCCTGAACGATTATATTTTCGAGGCCATCGTAGGGAAGGCCGGGGCCTGCATCCTATTTGCCGTCCTCTACCTTGTGGGCTTCATTTACCTGACCAATTTTCAGATCAACGAGTGGATACGCACCTGGAAATTGCCGGCGCTGCCTTTCTTGAAGAGTGCGTTGGAGAGGGAGGAGGAACTCCGAAGAAAGGCGTTGGAGTTGGAGAAGGAAGCCAAGCGTCTCAAGCGGGCCATGGCCAAGACGGGGCAATTGCTCAACGATTCGCTGCCGCTGGAAGATGGTTCGAAGACGAAGAAGAAGCGCGCGAAGAAGTCCGATCTGGCCACGGAGCCCGAACTGGATGCGGATCCGGAGGTTGGAGAAGGGGAATCTGCGGACATCGCCGGCGAACCGATGCCGGAGCCGAATATTCGCGATCTGAGTCAACCGGCCCTTCGGCCGGATGAAGAAGGTGGCGAGGCAGAAGATGAAGAGGAGACGGAGCTTGCCCAACCGGTTGACGAGAAGGCAGCAGCGTTGGAATTGCCGCTGGATCCGGAAACTGGGGAACACGTGGTGGAGGAAGGGGAGACCATCAGTGCGGAGGAAGTGGAACGCGCTGCGGCGACGGCCGACGATATACTTGGCACCAAGCCTGAAGACAAAGACAAGAAGAAAGAGACGAAGGAAGAGGAGGCCAAAGTCGATCAGGAGACCGAGGAGGAGCCCAAGGAAGAGGTTGTTGAACCGGAGATTGTGGAAGCGCCCAAGCCGAAGGTGGCCAAGAAAAAGGCACGTCCGCGCGTCAAACCATTCACCGTTGCGGCGACGCCACTGATCGAGGATTACCGACGCCCCGCCATGACCATGCTCCACTATGCGGAGCCGTCCAATGAACCCTCTGAAACGAAGGAGGAACTGCTGGAGAATGCGATGCTGATGAAGCGTGTGCTGGCGCAGTTCAAGATCGAGGTTTCACCGGGGGATATCACCAAAGGACCGACGATCACGCGTTACGAATTGCATCCGGCCGCGGGTATCAAACTGGAAAAGATCGCCAACTTGGGGAACAATCTCACGGCTGCCTTGAAGGCCGAACGGATCAACATTCTGGCCCCGGTTCCCGGCAAGAGCAGCGTGGGTATCGAGGTGCCCAATCGGGTGAAGACCAAGGTGATGATGCGCGATCTTTTCGAATCGCCGGAATGGGCGAAGTCGAAGCAGAAGATTCCGGTGTGTCTTGGCAAAGACGTTTATGGTCAGCCGTTGATCGGGGATCTCGCGGAGATGCCGCACGTGCTGATCGCCGGTTCCACGGGGTCAGGCAAATCGGTCTGTATCAGCGCCATTATCGCTTCATTGTTGTATCGGTTTTCGCCGGATGAACTGCGCATGGTGATGATCGACCCGAAGGTGGTTGAACTGCAGATGTACAACAGTCTCCCGCATCTGGTCGTGCCGGTGGTGACGGATCCGAAGAAGGTGATCCTCGCCCTGAAGTGGGTGGTCAACGAAATGGAGAACCGCTACAAGATCTTTGCGAAGGTCGGCGTCCGGAACGTCCATGGGTTCAACAAACGTCCGAAGGACAAGGAGAAGAAGCAGGCGCAACAGGAACTTCCGCTGAGTGCGACCAAGGAAAATGTGGAAGCCGGTGGTGAGGGTTTTGCGGTCGAAATTGATGAGCAGATTGTCGTTCCGCGCGAGGACGACATCGTGATTCCGGAAAAGCTCAGCTACATCGTCGTGATCATCGATGAGTTGGCGGACCTGATGCTGGTCGCTCCGGCCGATGTGGAAATGGCGATCGCGCGAATCACGCAAATGGCCCGGGCGGCGGGGATTCATATGATCGTCGCGACGCAGCGTCCGAGCGTGGATGTGATTACGGGCGTGATCAAAGCGAACATCCCTGCGCGTATCGCCTTCCAGGTGGCATCGAAGGTGGATTCACGGACGATCCTTGACCAGATGGGGGCGGACAAGCTGCTGGGCAAGGGCGACATGCTCTACATGCCTCCGGGGTCGGCAAAACTGATTCGTGCGCAGGGTGCGCTGATCTCCGACGAGGAGATCCAGGACATCGTCAATTTCATCAACGACCAGGGCAAGCCGAGCTACGAGCAGACGATTCATCAGCAGTTGGAAAAACCGGTGGGCGCGGCAGACATTGAACAGGGGGCCAGCGATGAGGATGAAGATTTGATCCAGTCCTGCATCGAGGTGATTCGGAGTGAGCAGAAGGCGAGTGTGTCACTGATGCAGCGACGCTTGCGGCTCGGCTACACCCGGGCAGCGCGAATTATGGATGAGTTGGAACAACGTGGAATCGTTGGTCCGAGTCGGGGGGCTGAACCTCGCGAGATCCTCATCGATCTCGATGGGGAAGGTTACGACGGGGGGTGAATCAGTTTCACCCCTGCGGGGTGTTGATATGGGCTCGCGGGGACTCTCGCATCACCGAACGGATTGACCGCTTGCGCCAAGATTCGTTGCACGATTGATTTTAACGCGGGCTCGTTTCTAGCGTGAGCGATCCAAGACTCGGTGAGGTGAGCTTACTCGCGAGCTCTCTTCAGAGGCCAGTAAGGCCGACACCAGTCACGCTACAATCTCGTCGATGATGTTGCCGAAATCGCGTTCGAGGCGTTTGTGGCCGGGAACCTCCATTGAATGACGATCCAGACCCAGTTGATGGAGCAGCGTGGCGTGCACGTCGGTGACGTAGTGTCTTCCTTCTTCAGCATGGAAACCGATCTCATCGGTTGAACCATGAACTGTTCCGCCCGTGATGCCGCCGCCGGCCATCCAGACGGAGAAGCCAAAGGGATGATGATCACGGCCGTCGGCACCCTGTGATCCGGGCGTGCGACCAAATTCCGTGGCAAATACGACCAACGTCTCGTCCAACATTCCGCGCTGTTTGAGATCCTTCAGCAGCCCCGCAATCGGCAGATCCACCTGGGCAGCGAGCTTGGTGTGGTTGGCTTTGAGGCCTTTGTGGGCATCCCATGCTCCGGCCGCACCGGTGCCGTGCATGAGCTGAATGAAACGGACGCCTCGTTCGACCATGCGCCGCGCTACGAGCAGTTGTTCGCCGAAAGGCTTGGTAACCGATTGATCAATGCCGTAGAGGCGTTTCACAGAATCGCTTTCGCCCTTGATATCCAAGACCTCGGGCACGGCGGTCTGCATGCGAAATGCCAGCTCATAGGACTTGATCCGTGCCGCCAACGCGTCGTCGTTGGGAAACTGTCTCTGCGTCAACCGGTTCAGGCGATTGACGAGATCAAATTCCAGTCGTTGCTCCGCCGTGGTCATTGCTCCTTCGGGCTTGGCAAAAGGCAGGGGATTGATTGCATCCACTTTGAGGGTCACGGCGTCATAAGAAGGACCGAGATAGTAACTGTCGCGTTTGCCGAAGTAGCGGGGGCCGATGTTGACGAACTGCGGGAGATTTTCGTTCAGCGTGCCGAGTCCATAGGTGACCCAGGATCCGATGGTGGGGAAACGGCCGTCGAGTGTGTGCCGCCCCGAGTGGAACTGAACCTGTGCGCCGTGATTGTCGTCGGTGGTCCACATGCCTCGAAGGACGGCGATGTCATCGATGCAAGATCCGATATGCGGGAACCAGTCACTCACCTCGATGCCACTTTGGCCGCGGAGACGATAGCCAATCTGCAAAGGGTAGATCTTGTTCCGTTGCTGGCCATTGGCATCATTGACCACCACCACGCGGACATTCTTTAGGCGATCCGATTCCTGAACGCGCCTGAAGGGTGTGTCCGCGATTGTCTGGCCGGCATGCTTGGTCAGTGCGGGTTTGGGATCAAAACTCTCCATGTGGCTCACACCACCTCGCATGAAGAGCCAGATCACGCTCTTGGCCTTGGCCGGATAGTGCGAATGCCCCGTAATCGGAGGTGCGGACGATCCGCTGGCGTCTTGTGTCAGCAGCGATGACAGCGCCAGTGATCCGAAGCCCAACCCGGACTGGGCTAGGAAGCTGCGGCGGTGCAGGAACTCGTTCATGGCTTGTCTCATCGGATGGTCACGAAGTCGTTGTGATTCAAGAGCGCGTGTACGAGGCGCGTCCGCCTGTCAGAGTTCTCGAGTTTGGCGATGTCCCGCAGGAAAGCCTCGCATTCTGCGATCTCATAGTGATCAGGCTGCCGGGACAGAATGGTTTGAAACGCCTCGTTGATGAACCGGGTGTTGTCTTTCGTGGTGATATTGCCCGCGATGGTGGCTGCGTTTCCGAGGCTGGCCTTGCTGTTGGAGAGGGCCAGAGCCTGCTGCGGGACAATGCTCTCCGCTCGGCGGTAGCATTGCAGAAAATCCGCGTCATCGAACATGGACAGAAACTTCTGCGCGTCATCCCGACCGTGCCGGAAGTAGATGCTTCGGCGATTGCTGCTCGCGTTGGCCGAGAGGGATGGTCCGCCGAGCTTGGCGGCCAGTTTCCCGGACAAATGAAGAAGGTTGTCGCGGACAAGCTGGGATTCCATGCGGCGAGTGTTCATGCGCCAGTAAAACCTGTTCTCAGGATCTGCCTGCAATGTTTCTGGGTCTGCTTTGAGTGTGGAAGATGAACGTTGCCATGCATCCGACACAACAATCAGC
>JAYPXF010000243.1:6320-8209 GCA_038154405.1 Verrucomicrobiales bacterium
GTCCAACAGATCATGGTGTATTGGTTTCTTGGCCCGGGTGCCAAAGTCGGACACCTGATCGACCAAGGGAGTCCCAAAGTGACGCATCCAGATGTGATTGACCGCGACCCGGGCGGTCAGGGGGTTGTTCGGATGGGTAATCCATCTGGCCAGTGCCAGACGTCTGCCAGTGCTGATGCGCTGATAGATTTCGTCGTATTGACCGAACTTGTGTGCAGGTGTTTCCAGTGCCTTGCGACTGCCGGACAACGAAGTGTAATCCGAACCCGGGGCCTTCAACTTTTTCTTCGCCGAATTGATCGCCGAGCGAAGCTTGGAAACGTTTTTGGAGTCAGGGTTCTTCTTCGCCTGCTCTTGTCTGAGGAGGAATTCGTTTTCATTGAGCTTCGCCTTCCATTCAGCTCTGGCGGCCGATTCGGCTCGTGCTTTCCGGTCTGGCTTGTCATGAACTCTGGCGTTGTCGGCGGCGATTCGGGCGGCGAGCGAGGCATGATTCAATTCAAGCCGTCGCAGATCCAGACGGGTCAGCTCGGCGGCGACCTTCAGTTGTGGAAGTGTCTTCGGATTGGGAGCGGGTGTGCTGGCTCCGGATTTGACCAGTTCCGCGTCCGCGGAGAGTTCACGGATCTCCAAGGAATGGAATTCGGAAGTAGCATCAAACGAAGTCAGTTCCAGGAATCGCTCGGTAGAGCGATGGGGGAGCGAAAAGGCCAGCTGGAAATCACCGTCCAGATACACGTTCAGCAAATGACCTTTCACCAAGATGCGGAGCTGATAGCGGTGGCCGATTTTGATCTTTCTTCCAATCCGTCCGGTGCTGGGATAAGCGGTCTTGCCGTCGCGTTTGTAGGCTGCCTGCAGCTTTGGCCCGGGGCCATGGGCACTGGTGTAGACCATGTTGTAATCTTGATCATTGCGGCTGCTGTCGAAGCGAATGCCGAGAGACTTGTAGGTGGCGCCTCCGGTGGTCGTGTATTCAAAGACTGCTTCGAAGTCGCGCGGATGCTGGAACTGGGAACGCAGATTGTCCGATCGACCGGCAGTGTGGCGAACAAGACTGCCGTTCTCGAATTTCCAGTCCTTACCCAATGGACGCCAAAGTTTCGGGTTGGGGGATTCAAAATCCTCTTTGATCGCAAGCTGCTTCTTCGGGGCTGATCGTTTTGGAGGTTCCGAGAAATTTTCGACCGCCTTTTCCGCCTTGCTTAGTGCTGACCTTGCGGCAGCCACTTTACGTCGTGCTGTGGCGAGGGCATTGCTTTGAAAGTAGTTTCGTGTGCCGGGGGCGAACGCGCTGGCCGGGAGGTCGACAGGAGTGACGATAAAGGGAACATCCGCAAACGCGAACGGTACGTCCGGTTCAATGATCTTGGATTTGTCGAGCGATTTGGAATCGCCTTTCAGGTGTACGTAGGTCTTGGCATTCGGATGGTCGTCGAACGCACGAGGCAGACCATCCTTTTCGAAATCGGATTCGCCGGGCACGGCATCCAGGCGAATCTGATGCGGTTCGAAGATGGCGCGGAATTGATAGTATTTCTCCGCCGAGATCGGATCGTATTTGTGTTCGTGGCATTTCACACAATTCATCGTGATGCCGAGAAATGCCTTCGCCGTGTGCTCGATTGTGTTGTCCAGCCAGGTGGTGCGGTTGAACAGGTAATAGTTGCGGGCAAGAAATCCCGTGCCGACGACGACGTCCGGATTGGCGGGGTCTAGTTCGTCGCCGGCGAGCATCTCCTGGATCATCCGATCATAACCCTTGTCGTCGTTGAGGGATTTGATGATCCAGTCGCGCCAGCGCCACAGGTGTTTCTGACTGACACGCAGTTGTTTGCCCAGTCCATACCAGTCGCTGTAGCGCCACACATCCATCCAGTGGCGTCCCC
>JAYPXF010000243.1:8219-9949 GCA_038154405.1 Verrucomicrobiales bacterium
TACGATGGAGAGGTAGTTCTCGGGTGAGGGATTCTTGACGAAGTCTCGCGTCTGCTCGGGTGTGGGAGCCAGGCCGGTAAGATTGAGGTGAAGTCGCCGCAAGAGATGGGCCGGATCCGCGGCTGTTTGCGGTTTGAGCATCCGTTTGGCGTGCTCACGCGAAATGAACTTGTCAATCGAGTTGCCGGTAGTCGGCCGGACAATTCGCTGAAACGCCCAGTGCTCTGTTTCGAGAGCACCAGCGGGTAAGCGGATCGCCAGAATCAGGATGGCAAGATTGAGAACAGCCGATCTCATGGGGACGCCTCATTCTGACGAACAAGACGCGCTTGTCATTCCGGAAATCCTCCGCGAAATCCGATCAGGGTCAGGGTTGCGGATCCGATGCGGCGAGGGATCGGGGCTGTGGTGGCACGGGGACCGTGGGCAGCTGCGGGACGTTTTGGCGATTCTGGAGAACGGTGGCGTTCTGCCGGGCAATTTCCACCTGTGCCTGGATCCGCATCTGTTCGATGATTTGTTGGTTATACTGGAGTTGCTGGCTGGCTCGGGCTCGCTCCTGCTGCTGCCGCATCTCCTGTTGGGCCAGGATGGTCTGTTGGCGCATGCGTTCCTGCTCCAACTGGAGGAGTTGGCGTTCTTTTTCCGCGGCCGCTTCGCGAGCCCTTTTTTTAAGCGCCTGAGTGCGATAGAACTCCTGTGCCTGTCGGTTCTTGGCCGCGCTGGCGAGCTGTCGCGCCTTGGCCAGCTCAATGAGCACCTCTTGTTCCTTGGCAATGGTCTCTCGATCCAGATCCAAAGCCTGCAGGACAATTGGGTGCACCTTGTCCACGTGAACAGTCTTGCGCAGGGTCTTCTTGTCACCCTCCGACTTGAAATAGAGTTTTTCGCCGATGCGTTTACTTAGCTCTGCGTTGGCGAGAATCAGCGTTCCATCCGGTTCGATCAGATTGGCAAACCGGTTGGTCAATCCGGTGGCACCGCTCAGGGCCATCGCTTCTTCGCGACCAATGGTTCCTCTCGGTCCGCTCTTGAATTCCAACTTGTCAAGCCGGGCTTGGGCATTGCGAAGGTCCAGTGAGGTTTCGTTGAATTGGGCGGTTGTCAGGTGAAGTTTCTCCTTCAAATCGGCGACTTCTCTCTCATGGGCGCTCTGCATCGCGGCGACGTTCAAGGTCAGCGCTTTCAATGAACGGTGGGTGTCGGGTGTTGGGGAGTGCTGCGATCGTTCAAACAACCAGAGAGCCATGAAGACCAAGGCGGCCAATGTGGCGCCAATGGAGGAGAGTCTTGCGAGATTCATGCTGTTTCCTTGGTGTAAGGTTGATTTATTGGATAAATCTGAACAGGGCTGAATTCAACGGTTATTCGGGATCAAGAGGATTGGTTGGGATACGCCGTTCGTGTTGCATGCCATGGCGACTGCTTCGCTGTTCCGGTTGATGTCGGTGGCTTCGGTGATGAACCAGTGCTTCATGTTCGGAACCAGGGCATTGAGATCCCACATTCGCCGTCCGTCATGCAGGGAGCCTCGTCGCAGTCGATTGCGGTCTTCGGACACGCCGACGACGAGGTCGGAGTCGACCACGTAGGCGCCGCTGAAACTGCCGCCTAAGGTTCCCAAGTCGTGCATGCCGTCCTCCTTGAAAATGAAGGCGTGAAAATGTCCGGCCTTCGTCTGTGCCACACCCACGGCGTGATCCGGGGTGTTGACGTCGTTTGCCTGACTG
>JAYPXF010000244.1:0-9947 GCA_038154405.1 Verrucomicrobiales bacterium
TCCTTGAACTGCGCGAAGATCGCGGAGACATCCTCATCTGTCATCTTGAACCCAAGATGCTTCAATCGCGCGTTCACCGCCGCGCGACCGCTGTGTTTGGTCAACGGCAATTCTGTCTGCCGCCAACCCACATCCTTGGGGTCCATGATCTCGTAAGTCTCGCGCTTCTTGAGGATGCCGTCCTGATGAATACCACTGGCATGGGCAAACGCGTTTTCGCCAACGACCGCCTTGCTGCGTTGCACCACCAAGCCGCTCATGCGCGAGACCAATTTGGACGATTTCACGATCTCCTGCGTCTTCAACCCGCAGCTGAAACCGCTGTAGAAATCGCCACGCGTCTTCAACGCCATAACGATTTCCTCCAACGACGCATTGCCGGCGCGTTCGCCGATGCCGTTCACCGTGCACTCCACCTGGCGCGCGCCGTTGTGGACCGCGGCCAAGGAATTGGCAACCGCGAGCCCCAGGTCATTGTGGCAGTGCACGCTGATGACCGCCTTGCCGGACTGGAATTCCGGCACGGAATCGTGGAGTTCGCCGATCATGGCGCCGAATTGATCCGGCACCGCCCAGCCGACCGTATCCGGAATGTTGATGGTGGTCGCTCCCTCGGCAATGACCGCCTTGCAGATGCGGATGAGGAAGTCCAGTTCCGTGCGCGATCCGTCCTCGGGCGAAAACTCAACGTCATCCACAAAGCCCTTGGCGCGCTTCACCCCTTGAACGGCGAGACGAACGATTTCGTCCTGCGCCTTGTTGAGCTTGTGCTCGCGATGAATCTTGGAGGTCGCGAGAAAAACATGAATGCGCCCCTTCTTCCCGGCTGGCTTGATCGCCTCACCGGCGGCGTCGATGTCACGGCTGACGCAACGCGCGAGTCCCGCAATGGTCGGCCCCTTGATCTGCTTGGAGATCGAGTGCACCGCCTCGAAATCGCCGTCACTGATCACCGGGAATCCGGCCTCGATAATGTCGACCTTCAGGCGTCCGAGCTGCCGGGCCACCTCGAGCTTTTCGCGCAGGTTCATCGAGGCACCGGGGCATTGTTCCCCGTCGCGCAAGGTCGTGTCGAAGATGCGGATTCGCTGGTTCTTTGCTTTTTTCATCATGTTGTTTTGTTGTGGCGGCCGGGCCTTTGCCCAAACAAAAACCCCACCGCCGGGTTTCGACGGTGGGGTTCGAAAATCTCTTGCTCAGATCAGAACCCTACCGCCGCGCGGCCAAGAAGCAGCGCGTCAAGCAGTAGCAGGTTCTGATTCAATTTCATCTGCGGTTCAAATAAGCCCATTGAACCTATTGGTCAACCGCAATCTTTCTGAAGCCGGCAACCTGGATCAGTTTAGACTCGCAGCGGGTGATGAATGCGGGTTGGCTCTGCGGCAAGGTCTCCCATGCAAGAATCTTCCGGCTGCAAACCATGCTGCACACCCAAGCGGGAAGGCTCGGTCAGTGCTTCCGGACAAACACGAGAAGTGCTGCAACGGGAAACGACTTCGATTGAGGGAATGGTGCGACTCGATGGCGGCCGCTTCCTGATGGGCGGCGAAGGTCCGGAAACTTGGACGGCGGATGGTGAGGGGCCGGTGCGTGAAGTGGAGGTGTCCCCCTTCGCGATCGGAGCCTCGGCGGTCACGAATGCCGAGTTTGCCGAGTTCGTCGACGCCACCGGTTACCGGACGGATTCGGAACGCTTCGGTTGGTCTTTCGTGTTTCATCTCCACGTTTCCAAGAAGCGACGGGAAAAGCTGCGAAAGGACCGGGCCGTCCAGAATCTCGAATGGTGGCTCGCCGTTCCCGGTGCGCACTGGCGCGATCCGGAAGGCAACCGCGCTGCAATCGATGACCGTCTGAAGCATCCGGTCGTGCACGTATCCTGGGCGGACGCCGAGGCGTATTGCCGCTGGTCGGGCACACGCCTGCCAACGGAAGCCGAATGGGAGTTCGCCGCGCGAGGCGGGCTGGAACAAAGGATCTATCCCT
Organism: Verrucomicrobiales bacterium; assembly: GCA_038154405.1. Classification (GTDB taxonomy): domain Bacteria; phylum Verrucomicrobiota; class Verrucomicrobiia; order Limisphaerales; family JAYPXF01. The sequence continues at coordinate 1,984 of JAYPXF010000244.1, forward strand.
GGGGAGATACGTTTCGGCCGAATGGCCAATGGCGGGCCAACATCTTTCAGGGGCGATTCCCGGAGAATGACACCGGTGCCGACGGCTTCAAGGGCACGGCACCCGCCGACTATTACCCGCCCAATGATTACGGTCTGTACAACTGTGTCGGCAACGTCTGGGAGTGGTGCAGCGATTGGTTCAGTCCCGACCATCATGTACGTCATCCGGAAGAACGGTTGAACCCGACCGGTCCCAAGACCGGCGATCGACGCGTGCAGCGCGGCGGTTCCTTTCTCTGCCACGATTCCTACTGCAACCGCTATCGTATCTCCGCGCGCATAGGCAACACGCCGGACAGCGCCACCGCCAATCTCGGGTTCCGCTGTGCAGCCGACTTATGAAGTTCCTTGCTGCCATGGCCCTGTTGTTCGGCTGCGTGACATTCACCGCGCATGCCCAACCGCATCCGGAAACCGGCATCGAGTATTGGGCCATCCAGGCGACGCCGGAAACCAACAGTGCGGTGGCCTTCGGCAGTATCAACACGGTCGAGGTGATGTATGATCAATATGGACACCCGTTCGAAGCCCGGTTCAAGTTGAACATCGAACACGTGCTGCGTGGCAGCCTGACCAACAACGTGGAGGTCTACGAACCGGTCGAGCGCTTCGAAGCACTGACCGCGAAGATGAAGTTCTCCGGCGACTTCGTATTCTACCTGGAACCGCGCACGAACGGCATCGGCTATCTGACCTACTGGACCGGATTTGGCGTTCGCCCGATCGACTTGGACGGCAAGCTGGCATTTCAAAGGCAGCTCCGGGACTTTGACCGGATTCCAAAAGGAATCTCATCGCACGAACGTCGTCAGGCCATGCTGGAGTGGGGCCTGCGTTGCACAGAATCCCGCATCACTGCTTGGGACGGAATCGTGGCCGTCCGCAACGCCCTGCATCCGGGCCATGAGTTTCGTCATCAGGAGCGCACGCGCAAACTGGCCACGCACGAAGTCCGCAATCATCTGCAAAAGCTGTTCACCCACCTCCGTGACGAATGGAAAGGCGACTGGCAGGTCGCCAACGTTCTCATGGAAGCAATGTCCTTTCTCGTGGACGACAAGCTTTTCCATCACGAGGTTCGCCATCACGCGACCGAACTCCGCAACCACCCCCAGCGCTGGGCAAAGACCCTCGACAAGTTCATGGCTAAACTGCGCGCCCGCAAGGTTCAAACCGATCAATGATCAACATCCCCGCAGTCACGCCGCATCGGACACTGACGCTCCCACGTAGCTTCGATTGGCAATCGAAGCCTCTGGACCAAAGAATTCGGCTGCTGGCCGAATCTGCAACACTACGATTTGCCCCGCGTTCTTGAGCTTTGGGAGGGCAACGGGCAGAGTTGCCCGACTCTTATGCAACTCACACGACTCAGTGGTGGAATCATGCTTGGCATCGTGCTTGCCAGCCTGGTCGTGTTTTGGCCCGCGTTGAATGCCGAGTTCCTCTTCTGGGACGACAATCACAACGTCTACGAGAACGCGCAGATCACGTCGTTGGACACTGATTCGCTGAAGTGGATGTTTGGCGGCGTCGGTCCCGATATTCGCTACAAACCGCTGACCTATCTGACCTGGGCATCGGTGCAGGCCGTCTTCGGTCTCAAAGCGTTTCCCTATCACGTCACCAACCTGCTGCTCCATGCGTTGAACGGCCTGCTGCTGTTTCTGGTTCTGCACCAAATTGGCCGACGCATCTCAACGGATCCCGACGAAAATGCACAGTCGACCATCGACATCCTGGCGGGGCTGGCGGTTTTCGTCTGGCTGCTGCACCCTCTGCGGGTGGAACCGGTGGCATGGGTGAGTTGCACCGCCCATCATCTTTCGTTCTGTTTCGCCCTGATCGCCGCATGGTCATATCTCACGGTTGGTCATTCAAAATCCGTGTTCCGGCAGAGAGGATACTGGGGCGCAATTCTCGCCTACTGTCTTTCGCTCTTGAGCTTTCCACTCCCACTCGGTTTCTTCGCCGTTTTTTTCGCGCTAAATCTGTTCCCGCTGAAACGGCTTCATGCCAGCCGTCTGCCATCCCGCCAACTGCTCTTCGAACTTCTTCCCTTTCTTTTCATCTCGGTGCTCATGACCGGAGTGGCCGCCTACAGCCGGATGGTTGTGCAAGGCGCATTCGGAACTCCCGTCACGCTGGACCAGTTGCCGGTGATTGACCGCGTCATGCGAGGATTCTACGTGTGGGCGTATTACCTCTGGCGGCCGTTCTGGCCATTCGATCTTGGGCCCGTTTACATGGAGCTCGCGGACTTCACGCCATTCGAACCGCGCATGCTCCTATGTGCCCTGTTGGTCGGAGGTCTGTCGTTTTATACATTCGTTGAACGCAAGACCAAGCCGGGACTGCTGGCCATCTGGACGGCTTATCTCACGCTGATGGTTCCCTTGCTCGGGCTCACCGAAGGAAGCCATTATCCAGGCGACCGCTATTCCCTGATCTCGGGGGCATTGATGAGCGCCGGGGCTTTCATCTGGCTGCTGCTGAACATCAAACGGGTGCCGGATGCAGCGATCCGCTTCGGCGGCTTCGGACTGATCGCCCTGTTTGCCGGATTGAGCTTCAACCAGGCAAAGATCTGGCAGAACGACGAGGTTTTCTTCCGCTACCAGATCGGCTACCTGCCACCAGGCTCGCAAAAGAGCATGGCGCTGACTCGCTATGGCCACGCGCTCAACCGACAGGAACGTTTCGAAGAAGCCGTCGCAGCCTATGATGAGGCGATCCATTCCATGCCACCTTACATGGGATCGGATCTGCCGTTCTCCTACGGCACGGCATTGGAAAGACTCGGAAGGTACGAGGAGGCCATTCACAATTACCAACTCGCGATCGGCAACGCGCCGGACCTGGTCACCGCCTGGCGCCAACTGGGTTCGCTGCTTTTCCAGCTCGGACAGCCGGGCCCGGCGGAGAAGGTTTTTCAGGACGCGATCGCACTGCACGCTGACCAGCTCGAACTGCGCATCGCGTACGCAGAGGGACTCATCAGCATGAACCAACCCGACCGGGCAGATGCCGTTCTCGGCGCGGCCTATGCAATACCCGCGCGCGTGCCGGCGCATGCGCAACGCTACGAAGAACTCGTGCGACAACTGGCTGCAGCCCGACAGGATCGGCAGTGAAGGAACGTCATGTCATCTCGGTGGTATTGCTGTCGCTCTTCGCGATCGTGCTGACTGTCTTCTGGCCGACGTTGCACGCGGACTTCCTGCACTGGGACGACGACATCAATGTCTTCGAGAACCCGCACATCCAGGGACTGACAGGAGTGAACCTTTCGTGGATGTTCACCGACTTCGAGCAGGCCATCCGCTACAAGGCGCTTTCTTGGTTTGCCTGGGCAATCGTCCATGAACTGTTTGGACTGAACCCGTTCGGCTACCACCTCGCCAATGTCTTTCTGCACACGATGAACACCTCGCTGGTGTTTTTCCTCTGCCTGTGGTTTCTCAAGGAGAAAACCAACATGGGAATCATTGCCGCGGGAATCGCCGCCCTGCTGTTTGGCATTCATCCACTGCGGGTCGAACCGGTCGCGTGGGTGACCGGACTGCCTTATCACCTCTCGTTGCTGTTCCTGCTGTCGTCCGTGATCTTCTACCTGAAGGCGGATCCACAACGCGCCGGCTTCCAGCAGCGGCACTACTGGCTGGCCGTCGTTTCCTATCTGCTGGCGGTGATGACATATCCAACGGTGCTGGGTTTTTGCGCCGTGTTGATTGCGATCGACTTGTACCCATTGCGTAGATTCCAACGCGAGGGACGGATCAGTTTCTCCGACAAAGATGCACGCCGGGTATGGCTTGAGAAGATTCCGTTCATTGTTCTCGCAAGCCTGACCGTCGCCGGTACGCTCTACGGACGGTTCTTCAATGTGGGCACGTGGTTCGAAGCGGCCGACGCGGCACAGTTCACCATGGCGGAACGCATCATGCAGGCCTTCTACGTCTGGGCCTACTACGTGTGGAAACCGCTCTGGCCAACCGATCTCTGCCCGCTGTATCCCACGCTGCTGCGTTTCTCACCGACGGATGCAGTCTTCGTTTTGAGCGCAATCGGAGTTGTCGGGCTGAGCGCCTTCCTGATCCTTCGACGCAACCGGTGGCCTTGGACATTGGCACTTTGGTTCGCGCATCTTGGCTTGCTCGTGCCGATGTTGGGTCTGACCGAGCGCCCGCATTACCCGCACGACCGCTACTCGATCGTCAATGGCGTGATCTGGTCCGTCCTTTTCATCGGCGCCATCCGTCAGCTGGGCATTGCCAGAATGAAACCGTTGCTCACGGCCGGATCGATTGTTGCGATCATGTTGGGTCTGCTCAGTTTCCGGCAGACGGCGATCTGGAAGAATGACATCACCTTCTTCACCCATCTCTCGCAAAAATCCGGCACACCTCGACTGAATGCCGCCGCGTTCATGAAGCTGGGCAACGCTTACGGAAACAACGGTGAGGATCTGTTCGCGCTGAAGTATTATGACGAAGCTTGGGCAACGGACCCGCAGTTCCCATACGTCCAGCTGCCTTACAATCATGCGAACGCACTGTTGCGTCTGGGCCGAACCAGCAACGCGGCCGAGAATTACGAGCGCGCACTGAAGGTCGATCCAGAGCATCTCGGAGCCTTGAACAACCTCGGCATCTGCCTGTTGAATCTGAAACAGCCGGAGCGGGCGATCGCCCTGTTCCAGCGGGCGGTGGAAATCGAACCCAGCAATGCCAACTCGCTCTTCAACCTCGGTTCGGCGCTGGCCGACAATGGGAACCCGGACGCCGCACTTCAGCTCCTGCAGCAATCGCTCAATCTCAGCCCCATGGCAGTCAACACCCACCGCAAATTGTCGGAAATCTACACCGCCCGCGGACAAGGAAAGCTGGCGCAGCAACACACCGAGGCAGCCCTGCAGATCGAGGCGGCCATCGAACAAGCCGCCAACGCCGGCGTTGAATGACGCAAGATATCCACCTGTTCGGGTTGACTTTTTCCGGTACGTCCAAATATTTCGCGGCATGAAGTTCATCGCCACGTCACTGTTGCTCACCATCCTCGCTTTCAATGTCGCTGCCGGCGACTTCCACGGGGTCTCCATCAATTCCCTGCAAGGCAAAAAGCTCGACCTCGCCAGCTTCAAGGGCAAGGCCGTGCTCGTGGTCAACGTCGCGTCTCGATGCGGTTACACGGACCAGTACTCCGGCCTGCAGAGCCTCTATCAAGGAAGGAAGGACAAAGGGCTGGTCGTGTTGGGTGTGCCCTGCAACGAATTCGGCAAGCAGGAACCCGGAACGCCACAACAGATCGCGACGTTCTGCAAACGCAACTACGGCGTCACTTTTCCACTCACTGAAAAGATCGCCATCCGCAAGGGCAGCAACCAGCACGACCTGTACAAGCTGCTGACCAAGGGCGGCAAACAGATCGGCTGGAACTTCGAGAAGATTCTCGTGGGCAAGGATGGAAAGGTCGTCCAGCGCTTCCGCAGCGGCACGGAGCCGAATGATCCCAAGCTGCTCGCTGCCATCGACAAGGCACTGAAGTAACGCCGCATGAGCGACAACGATTGGTCCGATCAGTTCCGCGCAGTGTTCGCCGATGGCGTGAAGCGCTACCGTGCAGGTCAGCGCGAGGTGGCGAGCTTCTTCACGGACGAAGAATCCGCCTTCCTCACCAGCATTGGTTGCACCGCGGAAGAGCTGTTTGATTTCGTGGAGGATTACAGCAACGGCGGAGATCCAACCTTTGAGACGGTTCTGTTGGTGACGGCCGTCCGGCGGGAATACCTCCGGTCCGTGCAGAATGGCGTCACCTCTTCGAATCAGCGAACCATGGACGAGTTTCCGCCCAAGTCGGCTGAAGTCGAGGGCATCTCGTGGCTGCCGCGCATCATCGAAAAAGCCCGTGCCAAACTGCGTGGCGAACTACCCGAAGAGATGATGTATGGCTGCGGCGGTGATCGGCCCTTTGCCCGCCGCAACGGTTTTCATCTCGCAGACTTCCTGCGCGTGGTCTGGGATGCCGGCGACGATCAGGCCAAGATCGTGGAATTCGTGAAGAAGTCAGCCGCCGCGTCGTGAGCGACGAATTCGCAACCGCTCAGATCGAACCGCCGGACACGCACTTTGTTTCCGCAGCCGAAGGCTGGCTGGAGCTCGGCGCGCCGGCGGAAGCTTCCAGCGAACTGTCCAACCTTTCCCCCAGAGCCCGGGAGCATCCGGACGCGCTCCAGCTGCGGTGGGCGATTCACGCAGCCAACGAAGATTGGTCGACTGCACTGGAGGTTGCGGAACAACTCGTCACCAACGCTCCGGGAGTGTCGGCCGGCTGGATTCATCGCGCCTACGCAACCCGGCGAAACACCGACGGTTCCTTGGAGGCGGCCTGGCTTGCGTTGTATCCGGCGGCGAAGCTGTTTCCGAAGGAACCCATCATTCCCTACAATCTCGCCTGCTACGCCTGCCAGATGGGCCGCCTGCAGGAATCCAAAGCCTGGTTGAATCGCGCGCTGAAGATCCCCGCCAATCGCAACGAACGTATCATGATCAAGAAAATGGCCTTGGCGGATTCCGATCTGGAGGTCCTCTGGGGCGAGATCGAGAGATTGTAGTCCATTTGCCTACAGCTGTAGCGAAAACTACCAATCTCATTTGGGAATTGCGCCAATGGAATACCAGCCGGGCATGAGGCAATCTAGGTCACATGACAGCGAGAAAGCTCCCCCTGTCCGAGTCCGGGAAACCCACCCGCGTGTTTCTGACCCAACGCTTCGAAGCGCTCGCCGAAGAGATTGAACATTCCCTCGGTAAAAGCGACGACTCCTTCGGCTTCGAACGGGCACCAGGCGTCCCCATCGCCGCTTCCGACCTGAGCTGCCTGAGCCCGGACGTCGTCGTCGTAAATGTGGACGAAATGCAGAACGAGGAATGGGAGACACTGATTCGGCTGCGCGCCGCGGCGCCCGGCTACAAGATTTACGGCCTGTCCGGCCATCCCGATTCCAAGCATTCCCATCCTCAATGCAACGATGCCTGCGACGGCGTTTTCGCCCTGACCCCAGATCTGGACGAGCTCAAGAAACGTCTCGTTTCAATCCGGCGCTGAGCAAGGAACAAGAGTTTCCCGCGATACGGATGGAGAGAACCGCTCCGTCGGTTCCGATTCCAAAGGACTGTTTCTAAAACCGCATCGACGGAACTTTAATGTTACCCACAAGTTTCACGACTCGGCGAAGCCACAATTCCTGAATCCCAAAGCTCAGGGTTGATCCGCGTAGCGGACCCTACCTTGGGATGGTGAACGAAATGCACCAATCCTGAAGGGGTTGGACCACTCCAAGCTCAAGCCAGGTCCACCCCCTTCAGGGTTGGTCGCTAGCTTGCATGTAATCCCAAGGTAGGTCGTTCCTCCCAACCTTGGGCTCTGGGATTCAATTCCTTTGGAATCGGAAGACTGCGACCTCGTCGCGAGTTTAGGTCTTGCGGGCAACAGTCAGGACGGCGCGATGCCCTCCGTTCGCCATCGTGCCCTGAACCAGCACGCTACATCTTCGGTTTAGTCTCAAACTGCCGGGAGTGACCGGTTGAGGGAACGGTGAAGGTGTAGGACCTGCCGTCGCGCGCAACGGACATCTTCACGTAGTGCGCCTTGCACTTGTGACCGAGGTCGCCGTGGTTGGCAATATATGCCTTGTCCTTCACATTGTTCACATCCCCGTCCGGGCGGATGTTTTCGTGGACCTGATAGGTGGCCTTCACCGTGCCGGCGCCCTTGATGGCCGCCATCGCCACATCGCTGGTGCCTTTCTTAGGACCGTTGTTCATCACCGCGACAGTCGGTGCGACGCTCTTCACCAACAGCGGATTGTTGCTGGTCGCCAAGCCGTGGTGATTCACCTGGTAGACATCCACGGTCCCGACG
>JAYPXF010000245.1:0-9919 GCA_038154405.1 Verrucomicrobiales bacterium
CGAAGATCACTTTGGAACTCGAGCTGAACAAGCCGGTAGAACATGCCGCGTTGGTCTCTCCGACGGAAACAATTGAACTGACAACCAGTGAGGAGAAGGCGGTGGCCACGGTCAGTGAATATGTCCTGCGGCGAAAGGATCAGTTCAAACTCGTTCTGCGCGACAGCGACGGCCGTACGAACAAGGTCGCCAACCGTTTTGTATTCGTGGCGCTCAGGAACCGCCCCCCGGAAATGAAGTTCCTGTTTCCCAAGGGTGACCAACGCGTGTCCGCGTTGGAGGAGATGCAGTTTGAGATTCAGGCCTATGACGACTTCGGCCTTTCCAAGGTCGGATTCTCCTATCGCTTGGCGGGCAAGGATACCGTGGACCTGATCCTCGCGACCAACGCACCGGCGCGAAAGAAGATGAAGTTTGAACGGATGATTGCGCTGGAGAAACTCGACGTGAAGCCGGACAACCTGTTGACCTACTACATCTGGGCTGAGGATGTCGGTCCGGATGGTAACGTGCGGCGCCGGGAGAGTGACATTTTCTTCGCGGAAGTCCGCCCGTTCGATGAAAGCTTCAGCGAGCGGGAGAACCAGGGAGGCGGCGGTCGCCAGGGGCAGCAGCAACAACAGGGCGGGCCTCAGCAGAAACTTGCGGACCTGCTCAAGGAAATCACTTTTGCCGGCTGGAAACTGCGCCGGCAGGAATACGACAACCCAGGCACTCAGAAAAGCCAGTCACCATGAAAAGATTATTCCAGACCCTAGTCGCCGTCGGTTTGCTGATCACCGGAATGGCGGATGCGATCGCCGCTGGATCGGCGCGAGTCTCCAAGCAGATCGGCGGCAAGGATTACCTCGACGACATCTCCGTCCTGGAGAAATCGCAGGAAGTGGCCATCAACATCGCGAAGGAGAATCTCGAGAAACTCAAGGATCCCGGGGATAAAAAGAAAATGGGTGACGCCATTGAGTTGATGACCAAGGCCGCTCGTCTAATTCGCGACGCCAAGTCTACCCGCATGAAACTGGATGCCGTGGTGAGGCATCAGGAACAGGCCTTTGAGATCCTGCTTGAACTTGCTTCCAAGGAGCATCGGATCCAACGGGCGCAGCAGAGTAAATCCCGTTCACAACAGAATCAGCGAAACCAGCGTCAGATGCGTGATCTGGAGCTGAAAATGCGTGAGAACAAGTATGAGAACAAACGGCTTGCGGAGACCGAGGAAGAGCAGAATCAGCAGCAGCGTGAGGCATTGCAGTTCCTTAATCGCCTCCGCGAACTGGCACAACGTCAGGGCGATCTAAACGAACGTCTGAAAGAACTTCAGACGGAACTCCAGACCGCGAAGGATGAGCAGGAAAAAGCGGAAATCCGCCGTCAACTCAAGCGTCTGCTAGAGGAGCAGAAACGGATTCTCGAAGACATCGACGAACTGAACCAACGCATGGAGGAATCTCCCAATCAGGATCAGGTCGCTGATGCCCAGAAGGAACTGCAGGACGCCCGGAACAACGCCCAGCGCACAGCCAAGTCGATTGAGTCGGAGAAGGTCTCCAAGGCTTTGGCCACCGGCAAGCGGGCCGAGGAGAGCTTCAAGGATCTGAAGGATGAATTTCGCAAGGAGACTTCCAGCAAGTTTGCGCAGGACCTGCGCAAGATGCGTGAGAACGTGCGGGACCTCTCGGAGAAACAGGATGAACTGAACCGCAAGCTCGCCGGTGATCAGGAACAGAACAAGCGGAAGTCGCTCAGGGCGGAAAACAAGGATGAGGCGACCGCGCAGGCATTGAAGGAACAGAATCGCAAGTTGGGTGAACTGATGCAGCATGCGGAGCAGGTTTCGCGCGAATCGGAGTTTGCCGAACCGCTGCTTCACCGTCAGCTGTACGACGCCGTGCGCAATCAGACTCAGTCGGAGGCGAAGAACATCGCGGACACCTCCAACGAGCTGCGGCAACGCCGGGTCATGACCACCGGGATCTATCGGATGTTGCAGGAGGCATCCGCGGATCCGAAACCCCGCGCTCTGGACATCGCGTCTGAGTTGACCCGCATCGGGTTCAAGGAATCCGCCAAGCCCATTGGCGAACGTAGTCAGGAGAATCTCGACAAGTTTCAGCAGCAGATTGAGAAGGCCGCAGAAAGCATACTCGGAAATGAGGCGGATGCCTTGCGACAGGCGCGTGGTGAGCTCGACAAACTCATGGAGCAGATCGCCAACGAATTGCAGCGAGCAGGACAGAATGAGCGAACCAACCAGACCAATCGGGTGGCGATGGCCCGTGTCGGGCAGCAGAATCGTGACGGGCAATCGCAGAATCAATGGGAAGGTGAACGCGGTTCACAAGGTCAACCGGCAAACCAATCCCAAAACGGACAATCGGAACAACCCGGTCAAAGAAGTGAAGATGGTCGGCAGTCCGGTCAGCCTCGCGAGGGTGATCAACAGCGTGATGGTCAAGGCCGCCAGCCGGGCGAACGCTCCGGTGAGCAACGAGCCCAAGCCGACGGCCAACAACAGTCACGTGAGGGAAATCAGCCCGGCCAACAACGACAAGAAAGGAACGGGCAAGGCCAACAGGGTCGTCAAGGTCAGCAGCGCGAAGGGAACCGACCGGGACAGCAGGATCAACAGCGCACCCAACGCGGCGACCAGCAAGGTCAGCAAGGTCAGCAAGGTCAGCAAGGTCAGCAAGGTCAGCAAGGTCAGGGGCGCGAGGGGCAACGTCCCGGCGAACAGCCGGGTGATCCCCAGGGCCAACAACAGCGTCAGGGACGCGGTCAGGGCGAGCAGCCCGGTCAACAGAATCAACCCGGCCAACGAAATCAGCAGGGACAGCGCGGTATGGCCAATGCGGATGGCCGCGGCGGACGTGAGCGCAATGATTCTTCCACCGATCGCAACGGTGGGTTCGGTAACATCATCCCGCTCCCACGTGGACACATTGCCGAACGCGACGGACGCAATGCCGGTCCCATCACCGGGGAAGATTATGCCAAGTGGGCCGATCGCATGCGGAATGTGGAAGAAATGGTGAGCACGGATGAAATGCGCAACCGTTTGTCTGCGATCCGTGAGCGCGTCCGCGGCGCGCGGGTGGATTTCAAGCGTCACAGCCTGGAACCCAAGTGGGCTTTGCTTAACGAATCGGTGATGTCGCCGCTGGTCGAGGTTCGCGACGAGATATCCGAACAGTTGGCTCAGATGAATTCCCGCGAGGCGATGGTGCCGATCGATCGTGATCCCGTGCCGGCGCGATTCTCCGAACTGGTGCGCCGCTACTACGAAAAACTGGGCGCAGACCGCCGGTAAGCTCTTAGCCTCAACCTCCCAGTTTACCATCAGTTTCAAGATCCAAAATCCCGTGCCAATCGCTGCGCCAGCGTTCCTCTGCTCGGTGGGACGAGAGTCCTCGCGAGCCCACTTCAGAGTCCCGCAGGGACGACAGAAAGGCGGTTGCCTTGAACCTGTTCGCTGAAATCGTTCTGTCCGGTCGTGATTGGACCGTTCCCGCATCCATCTTGGGTGGCGTTGGCCTGCTTTCCCTCTTCTGGAGCTATGGCGGATCCAAAGCACAACCCGGTGTGTGGCCCTTATGTGTGTTCCTTCGCACGCTGGGTATCATCGCCCTGATCGCCTGTCTGCTGGAACCGCACTGGACGGGGCAACGTGCCAAACCTGGTGCCAACCTCTTTGTCGTGATGGCGGACAACAGCCAGGGCATGGAAATTCATGATCTGGGCGATCCGGAAAGCCGGGGCGCGCAACTCAAGGACATCATCAAGGACGGCGAAGACGGCTGGCACAACACGCTGCGGGAGAATTTCAATGTGCGGAATTACTACTTCGATTCGAAGCTGCGCTCGACCGACGATTTCACGGAACTGGATTTCAAGGGGCGGAGTTCGTCTCTCTGGACAGGGTTGCAGATGATCCGCGATCGATATGAGGGGCGTCCGTTGGCCGGCATGATTCTCCTGTCCGACGGCAACGCGACTGACCTGCCGGAGACCGGCATTGAGGTGAAGGGACTGCCGGCGGTCTACCCGGTCGTGATCGGACGTGATGAATCCGGTCGCGATATCAACGTGCAGAAGATCGCGGTGACACAGACTTCGTTCGAGGATGCTCCGGTGACGGTGGACACGAAGGTGTCAGTAAGCGGTTTCCAAAAGCGCAAGATTGTCGCTGTGATGAAGAACAGCGATGGCGAGGAGGTGGAGCGGAAGACGGCCACCGTCGTGGATGAAATTGAAACGATCCCGTTTGGATTTCAGCTCAAGCCGAAGAAACCCGGGGTGACATTCTTCCGGCTGCAGGTCGGATTGGAAGGTCGGCTCGACAAGTCGGTTGAAGAGACCGGTGAGGCGACATTGGCCAACAATTCACGCGTCATTGCCGTGGATCGTGGTCAGGGGCCCTACCGGATTCTCTACGTCAGCGGCCGACCGAACTGGGAGTTCAAATTTCTCAACCGGTCGTTGAAGTCCGATGACCAGACGCAACTCGTGGGACTGATCCGCATTGCGCGACGGGAGCCGAAGTTTGTGTTCCGCGGACGCATCGGTGAAAGCAGCAATCCGCTTTTCCGCGGATTTGGCAACCAGTCGGAAGAGGAAATCCAACGTTATGACCAGCCGGTGTTGATCCGCCTCAATACGAAGGACGAGGAAGAGTTGGCCACCGGCTTCCCAAAGGCGGCGGAGGACCTGTTCGGGTATTCAGCGATCATCCTGGATGACGTCGAGTCGCAGTTTTTCACGGCAGACCAGAAGTCGTTGATCCGCAAATACGTATCCGAACGCGGCGGTGGTTTCATGATGCTAGGCGGCGTGGATGCGTTTCAGGATGGCAAATACGATAAGACACCGATCGCGGATTTGTTGCCGGTTTATGTGGATCAATCGCAGACCTCGGATCGATTTGAGGGGCTGAAATTTGACCTCACGCGGGAAGGTTTGTTGGCAAACTGGGCGCGCCTGCGTCAGACCGAGGGCGATGAACAGACGCGCTTGGAAATGATGCCGGCTTTTGAGGTGTTCAATCCGCTGCCGAACGTGAAGCCGGGAGCGAGTGTGGTGGCGACCGTTACGGATCAGTTCGGCGACAAGCATCCCGCCTTGGCCGTGCAACGCTTCGGCAATGGCCGGGCGGCCGCGATGACTTTGGGTGATCTCTGGAAATGGGGAATGAAGGACGCGGAAATGAACAAGGATTTCGCCAAGTCTTGGCGCCAGATGATGCGCTGGCTGGTGGCCGATGTGCCCAAGCGCGTGGAGTTGGAGGCAAATTCCATTCCGGGCGATCCGAATCAGGCGGTGGAACTGAGGATCCGGGCGAAGGATGTTGAATTCCAGGCGCTCGACAACGCCAACGTAGAATTGAGTATCGTGCCCATTGCTGACGACGGCGTGGAGCAGGATCCGATTCGTCTTCAGGTTGAGCCGTCCACCGATGAGTCCGGGGTCTATTCCGCGACCTATGTTCCGCGGGGAACGGGCGGCTACTTGGCCCAGACCACGGTGACAAATGCTGCGGGTGCCGGTGTCGGCGCTGCGGAGGTGGGCTGGACAACTGATCTCGCCGCGGAGGAGTTTCGCTCGTTGAAGCCAAACCGGTCGTTTCTTGAGACGCTGGCCAAACAGACCGGTGGTGAAATGATCTATGCAAACTCACTCGACACGTTCACCGCCGGCTTGCCGAACAAGAAGAGTCCGGTGATGGAATCGTGGACGGAGCCGCTCTGGCACACGCCGCTGGTCTTCGCGTTCGCATTGGCTTGTTTCGTGTTCGAATGGGGACTCCGAAGATGGAGAGGTCTGCCGTGATGGGATTTACGATTTACGATTTACGACTTGCGAATGTCCGGTTGATCGTCGGTTGTCTGCTGGTTGCATCGATGATGGTCCTTGTTGAAGCGCGTGCCGCGGAAACAGAGAAAGATGAAGGACAATCTCATGTAGTCGTTGTCGTCGGAGCGGCCGGCGAACGGAAGTATGGCGAGATGTTCGGCAGTTGGGCCATGCGGGTGAAAGAGGCGGCCAAAAAAGCGGAGGCGAAGTTCACCTTGATAGGCATCAACGAATCTGGAAAACAGAGCGACCTGGATCGGCTGAAGGATGTGTTGTCGAAGGCGGATGCAAAATCAACGCACGACCTGTGGCTGGTCCTCATCGGTCACGGAACCTGGTCGTCACGCGCGGCCAAGTTCAACATGCGTGGGCCGGACCTGTCGGCGAACCAATTGGACGACTGGCTGGAGCCGTTGGAACGGCCGTTGGCGATCATCAATTGTTCCTCCTGCAGCGCCCCGTTTCTCAAGAAGCTGATGGCACCCAACCGCGTCATTGTCTCGGCGACAAAGAGTGGTAATGAGACCACCTTTGCGCAGTTCGGTGACTATTTTACCTCCGGTTTGGCCGGTGAAGGTGCGGATCTGGACAAGGACGAGCAGGTGTCATTGCTGGAGCTCTTTCTGACGGCGTCGAAGAACGTGTATGCCTTCTATGAGCAGAAGGGCGAGTTGGCGACCGAACACGCGTTGTTGGAAGACAACGGGGATGGTCTTGGATCACGGGCCGAATGGTTTCGCGGCGTGCGTTCCACCAAGAAGCCTTCGGGAGGCGGCGAAGTCGATGGTCATCGCGCTCACCAGATCCATCTATTGCGCAGTGAGTTTGAAAAGAAGCTGTCTCCCGAATTGCGGGCGGAGCGCGATCGACTTGAGATGTCTCTGATACGTCATCGCAACCGCAAGGACCGGTTGAAAGAGGATCTCTATTACACGCAGCTTGGGTCGATCCTGATCAAGATCTCCCGCATCTACGCGCAGGCGGAGGAAAAGTTGCAGCCCAAGCCGGCTCCGAAGCCGAAGAATGCGGTCGAGGATGAGAAGAAGGCGCCTGCGCCAAAGGCCAAGACTTCGTCCAAGAAAGTTGCCCCACAAAAGGCTTCGAAACCTCAGCCGGGCACGAAAGCGGAGGAGACGTCACCGGCGCCGAAGCCCGACAAGCCGGATTCGAAGAGGGCACCCAAACCTAAGAAGCGGCTGGATTGAAATGATGTCGTGTGGTTGTGAGCGAGGGAAGTGTCGCCCCTTGCGGGGCTCTGGAGTGGGCTCGCAGGGACTCCCGCCCCACCCGAGGTCTGGACCGCTGGCGCTTCGGGTGAAGCGGTGTTCCTCAGCGGAAACCATCAGTGATGGCGGAAGCGTTTCACAACTCGGTGGGGAGGGCGTAACCGCGAGCCCACTTCAGAGTCCTGTAAGGACGAAAGCGTGGATCGTTCTTCTATTCCTGTTCCAATCCGTTCTCCTACAAGCCGCCGACAACAAGAACATTCTCCTCCTCGGCGACAGCATCGGCGCGGGCTACGGCTTGCCTCAGGAACAATCCTTTGCCGCCATCATTCAACGTAAGCTGGCGGCTGAAAAACTCAACTACCGCGTCGTGAACGCTTCCGTGAGCGGTGACACCACTGCCAGCGGGCTTCGCCGTATCAATTGGTTACTGAAGCGCAAGGCGGACATTCTTCTAATTGAGCTCGGAGGCAATGACGGCCTGCGAGGCATTCAGCCAGATGCCACAAAGTCCAATCTGACCGGCATCATTGACCGTGCCCGGAAAAAGTATCCGGACATCAAGATCATCCTGGCGGGAATGCAGATGCCCGGAAATATGGGCAAGGACTACACCACCAAATATCGGGCCGTCTTTCCCGCGGTGGCGAAGGAGAAGCAGATCAGCCTGATACCTTTTCTGCTCGATGGCGTCGGTGCCGATCCGAAGATGAATCAACCCGACCTGATTCATCCGAACGCGAGGGGGCATATCAAGGTGGCTGAAAACGTCTGGTCAGTGCTCTTCAAGATGGTTCAGAAGTAGCGCTCTCCGGTTCTCACGATGGACATGATTTTGTCCGTGCGGCAGGATCTCGGGCATTCAAATGAAGCTATTTGCCGCCGGCGACTGGATCGTCATCATTCTTTACCTCGTGGGCATCATCGGCTTGGGCGTCTGGTTGGGCCGCGGGCAGAAATCGACCCGTGATTACTTTTTGGGTGGACGGGATATTCCTTGGTGGGGAGTCGGGTTTTCAATTGTCGCGACGGAGACGAGCGCACTTACCTTCATCGGTGTTCCGGCGATCGCGTTTGGCGGAGACTTTGCCTTTATTCAGATCATCATCGGTTACGTGATCGCGCGGGTGATTCTGGCGATCGTGATGGTGCCATACTACTTCAAGGGAGATGTCTATTCGCCTTACCAGCTGTTTCAAGAGGCGTTCGGAGACGGGGCCAAGCGGACGGTCGCGGTGTTTTTTCTGATTGCGGGAACTCTGGCTGCCGGCGTGCGGGTCTATGCGACGTGCATTCCGTTGGAGATGCTGCTGAAGGATGTGCTTCCGGCGTTCGGCAACCCGATCGTGCTCGCGATCGTTCTCTTTGTCGGATTGTCGCTCATCTACACCTACTACGGAGGCATCAAGGCGGTCGTGTGGACGGACGCAGTCCAGTTCCTGTTATTGGTGGGAGGCGGTGCGTTTGCGGTCGTGTATCTTTGTTCCTTCGACAAATCGGGCTGGGCGCACCTGAAGGCGAACGGCGGTGAGAAGCTCAACTGGTTCAATGGGCAGATGTCCTGGGCCATGCCCTACAACATCTGGATGGGAGTGATTGGCGCAACCTTTCAGGTGATGTCCTCGCACGGGGTGGATCAGTTGAACGTGCAACGGGTCCTCTCCTGCAAGTCGATTGCTGACGGGCGCAAGGCACTCGTGCTGAGCGCGGTGCTGATTCTGCCGATGTTCCTGCTGTTTCTGTTCGTGGGGGCTTTGTTGTGGTCTTACGCGCAGGCATACGGCCTGGAACTTCCTTTGAACGACGCCGGAAAGCCGAGAAACGACTACGCACTGCCCTTGTTCATTCTCACCGTGATGCCGGCGGGAATGAAAGGGCTGCTGGTCGTGGGAATCTGTGCCGCGGCGATGTCCTCGGTGAGTTCCGCACTGTCAGCCCTCGCATCCGTCTCGACCATGGATCTGTTGAAGCCAAACTATGCCAATCGTTCTGAAGAATGGTATCTGCAGTTCAGCAAGCGCAGCACCTTGGCTTGGGGGGCGATTCTGATCGGAGTGGCCTGGGGATGCATCGGGCATGACCAGGTGATCAATGTGGCGTTCTCACTGGCGGGATTGACCAGTGGCGCGATGTTGGGTGGGTTGATATTGGTAATCTGGTGGAAAGAGGGTGGTAGCGCCCCGGTGGTGGTTGGGATGTTCGTGTCATTGGCCGTGATGATTTATGTGAAAACTCAGACAACGATCGCTTGGCCGTGGTACACGATGATTGGGGCATTTGTCTGTGTTGTGGCGGCGACGTTGTTGCGAGGGAGCAGGCGCGGTGGAGGGGCGCCGAGCGCTGCGGAATCTGTGGATTGAAGGTTTTGCCTTCAACGGTGACTTGGATGACGTCCCCGCCACGGGGCTGGCGCGGGATTGAGAGTTACAGGCTCAGATGGCCGAGGGAGAGAAGGCCATAGAACGTGTATTCGGCGTCCAGGTGATCATCTGCCCAGTGACCGTGGAAGCCGCCTTTCGCGGACCAGAGGGTGTCGATGAAGTCCAGACACTTTTCGTGAACTGCACTGTTCAGTCGACGATCCATCGCCGCCAATGCGTGCAGTGCAGTGGCGGTGGACAGGAGATCCGGCATGGGAGCTTTGGGAACAGCGAGGAATCCGCCTTCGGTGTGTAATTGGGCGAGCAACCAGTCTCCGACGGTTTGATTCACCGGGAATCCCAGATGATGGATCAAGGTGACGGCGCCGCCGGTTGCATTGGTGGCGCCTAGAGGAGCGTTCGGCACATTGCTCCACGCGCCGTCCTTTGATTCCAACAGCTTGAGGGCTTGGACGAGCCGGAGTT
>JAYPXF010000246.1:0-9904 GCA_038154405.1 Verrucomicrobiales bacterium
ACTATGTGCCGATGCCGGAGGTGCTGCGGCCCCGCTACCAATACTTTACCGAGGCACGCATGGATCGCCTGCGCGCCGCTGGCTATAACCAGCCGTTCCAGTCGATTGAGGATGGTGTTGGCGACTATGTCCGCCGCTTCCTCGATCTGATGCACGTAACAGGCCACCCGGATCATATCGAGCACACTGTCCTTGGCCGGACCGATCTTGTTCTTCCAGTCGCTCTTGCCGCCGGCGTCCGCCATCGCCGTCAGTTTCAGTCCGGTCGCTTCCGAATCATGATCACCCACCACGCGGCGCATGTCCTCCACGTCGCAATGACGCCTATTACATTATTGTTCGTTGGTAATCATGTGGGCGGTGTTCTTGTAGACGATCTCTTTGTAATGGATGCCGGCATCGAGACAGGTCTGGTAGACGGACTTCACCTGCTCGTCGGTGAACTGCGAATTGTTGATGAGTCCACCGTCGCGAATCGTGCAATCCAGCACTTTGAGTTCCGGCCGATAGGTGATCCAAGGGGCTTTTTCAGACATAAGAGATAGAGAAAATTGAGCGCATCGATAAGCCAAGCATCTGTCCGGAGCAAGGAAAGATCCCACAATTCGGAATGTCGGATACCGGTTCAAGATCGTCGAAGCCATGAAGAGGCATTACGAAGAGTGGCATGCCGAGGCGCGAAAACTCTTTGACCGATAACGCTGGATCACCATCGGCAGCAAGCAGGCCAACCGGGTGATTCTCTATTCCCAGGATTGGGTCGGCGACTACTGCGACAACCCGGGAGGACTCACCCGCGCCACCGCCAAAGGGTATTGGAATGTCGTTGTCGACCGCCCCGGCGACTACGAGATCGAACTCCGCCGCTGGCCGAAGGAGTCCAACAAAACCCTCACGGAGCCGTGGGACGATACCCCCGCAAAGAAACAAAGCGCTCGTCCCATCACCTCCGCCAAACTGGAGATCGCCGGCAAAACCCGATCTGCTGCGCAAACTCAAGGCGCAGATGCTGAAGATCAACGCCAGCATCATGGCCGACGGTGCCGACTGGCATCTGAAATGATCCGGCGCGTGCGGGGACAAATTTGGAGGGGCTTGGCGCAGCATGTGGGCAGTGGACGATCAGGTTCCACGGTCTACTCTGACTACACCGTATGAAAAAACTCCTCTCCATCATCGCTGTTGTCGCCCTCCCTTTCACCGCAAATGCCGCTGAGACCAAGAAATGCCCGGTTTCCGGCAAGGATGCGGACCCGAACTGCAAGCTGAAGCACGAAGGCATCACCTACACTTTTTGCTGCGGCAAGTGCTGCAGCAAATACAACAAGGACATCAAGGCCAGCGTTTATCATCGCTTGGGAGGCAGGAAGGCGATCAATGCCGCGGTGGATGCGTTCTACAAGCGCGTGCTCGCGGATGAGAAGGTCAATCACTTCTTTGAAGATGTGAACATGAAGCGCCAGGCCAAGAAGCAGAAGGCCTTCCTCTCCGCCGCCTTTGGCAGTCCCGTGAAATACACCGGCAAGGACATGCGCGCCGCCCACAAACACCTCGACCTGACCGAGGCCGATTTCGGCGCCATCGCCGCCAGCACCAAGAACGCCGTGCTGAACAAGAAGGCGAAGAAGTAAAGTCTGACAGGAATTTGTGCACCAGAGCGGAGTACGGTATCGGGCTCCGCTTTTTTGTGTGCACACTCGCTCCCACATCGTTGCTCCGCCGACCCACCACTCGGGCATGCGTTACGTCAGCCGAGCGAAGTGATTGTGCTTCACCGGCCCTCCGATGCGATCGCAGATGTCATTCCTCGAGATTGCATCGGCAAGTTCCTCAAACACCTCGTCCAGGGCGGCCAGATAGGCGGATACATGCTTGGGTTCGTGAGCCAGGGTGGCATTGAAGCCGGCGGCCGCGAGGAATCCACGATGTAACATGCGGGCGGTCATCAACGTGATCAAGGCATCGGCTTCGGGATGGTCGAAGGAGAGAATCGCCATCTCATTTCGTCCGGCCGTTCGTACGGGCAGCGAGTGTTTCTCTCCGAGACCTTGCCAACCTGCGATGACCATTTTGCCGATCTTCGCGAGAAGGGCCGGAACATCCGTGCTCATCATCTTCTTCACACACGCCACCGCTGCGGCCGGACCGACTCCTTCGGTCCAGAAGGTGCTGGAAATGAACGACGACTGCGCCGCCTGCATCACTTCTCTCGTGCCAATGATGGCCCCGATGGGAAAGCCGTTTCCAAGTGCCTTGGCAAAGACCGCAATATCCGGGGTTACGCCAAAATTGAGATGCGCGCCGCCGAGACAGAGCCGCCAGCCGATGGAGATCTCGTCGAAGATCAAGGGAATGCCGAGTCGATCACAGCGTTCACGAACGCCTTCAAGGTAACCTTCCTCCGGATCCGTGTGGCGCGTCGGCTCCATGACCATCGCGCCAAGTTCGCTGCCATGTTTCGCGAGGATGGCATCGAGTTCATCGAGCCGGTTGTAACGAAAGGTATGAACGGAATCGGCGAGAGCCTGAGGAACGCCCGCCGGATCAAGACCGGGCAGCAGGTGGCCGGTGAGATTGTCACTTCCCAGGTTCGCGGACAGATACCAGTCGTGCCAACCGTGATAACCACACAGCGCAATCTTGTCCCGGCCGCTGAATGCCCGCGCAATCCTGATGGCAGCGGCAACGCTTTCACCCCCAGCTCGGGTGAACCGCGCCTGTTCCGCCCACGGATGAATCTCGGTGAGCAGTTTGGCCAGTTCCACTTCATCCTGCGTCTGCAGTGTCGACATCGATCCGAGACTTACCCGACGCATGACTGCTGCGTTCACATCCGGATCTGCGTAACCCAGGATGCACGACAGGATGCCGTTGAGACTCATGTCAATGAAGCGATTGCCTGCGATGTCGATCACCTCGCACCCACGTGCTTCACGGTAGTAGGCGGGCCACTGTTCCGGCGCAAACATCTCAGGTCGCTTGCTGAGCAGTTGCGTGCCGCCGGGAATCAGTCCCTTCGCTTCACGATACGCGGCTTGGGCGTCCGGCATTTCGCGCGTCAACGGAATACCGAGCATGCGCCGTGCGCCGAGGCAGAAGATCTCTTCGATGTCGCTGTCGGTCAGGTTCTGATTGCGACAGGCCTGTTTGAGCGCGAGCAAAGATTCGAGTCCGAGCAGGGTGGGGCGGGCAAACTTGGAGCGACCAAAGTCCGGACGGATCTCGTCCAGCCACAGGAATCCGTCGGCGAGGTTCACGCAGCGGCTGCGCATCTCCGTGACACAGAAGTCCGCTCCGAAGAACAGTCGCGTCGGCCCGAAAACTTTCAGGATTGCTTCAAACGCCTCCGGTTCGCAAACGGCGGACGTGTCGAAATACACGTTGTCCAGCCCGCGCAGGGAATCAATTCCTTCCACCGTATGCCGTCCGCAGAATCCGCGGGCGGCGTGGGCCAGAATCAGTCTCGCGCGGGGATACCGTTCGCAATGCGAACGGATGTAGCTTTGATTTGCCGGCTCTGCCAAGGCTCGTGGCAGAACCATGTGCAGCATGATTGACAGATCGTGTTGGTTCGCGATCTCCCACGCCCATTCCGGCAGGAACTCACCGGTCTCGGCCTTGAACGTGTTCTGCTGGTCCGCAAGCAGGTGATAGACCTTGAAGCCAACGAATCCGTCGTCGATGACCTGCCGCTCCACCGCCGCCGGATCCTGTCGTGGCGCAATGATCATGAGACCGCGCGAATTGGGATCGGCCCGCATTTGGTCGGCGAGAAAACCATTCGCGCCATCCAGATCCATATTGCGGGTGGGAAAGGGAAAGAACAGACCGCCACTGGGGCAACGCTCCGACATCCATTGAGAGACCCGATCGTTGTAAACCTCCCTCGTCACTTCCGGTGGTCCCGCAGCTGCCAAAGCGGGGGTGGGATCACCCAGATCCTTCACACGCCAGAGATGCGCATGGGCATCGAACGAATTCGGCGGAACGAAGTTTTTCAGATGCCGATTGAACAGTTCCAGATCCGCTTCGCCGATCTTCGCCCAATCATATGGGTTCGGGTCACTGCTCATCTTTGTGTTTCGAAAAGATGTGTTGAACGACCCGCTTGGCGCGGGAACCTTTGATCTTCCGCAGCGCGGTCGTGAGCGAACGATCGAACAGCCCGCATTCATCAATCGCCAACACGGCGCGCAGCTGGAGAATCTCGTCCTTGCTCTGCAGCTGCTCGCGCAACAGTGCGGCGGCTGCCGGATGCTTCCGCAATCCGCACAACGCACGAGCCGCCTGCAGGCGGATCAACGGTTCCGGATCTCGCAGGAGTTTTTCCAGCGACGTATTCGCCTTCTCGGGGCGATGCACAAGGCATCCCATGATTCCCCAATAGCGAACACAGGGGTTTTCATCACTCATCGCCGTGATGAAATCGGACGCGTTGGTGGCACTGGCGAGAGCTTGCAGTCTGTTCAGCGGATACGTCTCTTCGTCCTGGTATTCTTCGTATACGCGTCGGGTCATGCCTTCGGGAAAAAACGCGCTGTCGCGGATGGCGGCCATGTGCCGTTCGTTCTCCGCACGATGTTGAGCCAATACCTCGGCATACTTTGGATCGGCAGCCAGGTTGAGGACGTTGTCCGGGTCCTTTCGCGTGTCGTACAGTTCCTCCACCGACTTTGGTTTGAACCATTGTGATTGAATCGGCGAACAAGCCCCGGCCTGCACCGCCTTCATCCAAGCCACGTATCCGGGAATGGCGAAGGAGTAGCCGTTGTACTGCATCACCGGCAGATGCGGCGTGTAGTTGCGGAGATAAAGGAAACGCTTGGACCTCACGCCACGAACAAGGTCGTAGCGCTCTCCGCGACGACCGCGGAACGTGTGCACATATCTGCGGGGCTCTGATGGTTTCCCACCAACGAATGGTTCGCCCTGCATGTAGTCGGGCACATCGATCTTCGCCAGTCGCAATACGGTGGAGGCGAAGTCGACGAAGCTGACCAGGCGATCCGTCTTGCTGCCGGGTTTGGTCGCGCGCAGGTGTTCCCACTTCTCGGGAATGCGCACAATCAACGGGACGCGCGTACCGCTGTCATAAGTGAAACTCTTTCCACGTGGCATCGAGCCACCATGGTCGCCGAAATAGAACACGATCGTGTTCTCCTCCAATCCGTCTGCCCTGAGTTCGCGAAGGGTTTTTCCGACACCCTCATCCATTGTCTCGATGCAGTCGTAGTAGCGGGCCAGATCACGACGTGTCTCCGGAAGATCGGGCAGATACTTCGGCAGCTTCACCTTTGCCGGATCGGTCTTGAGCTCGCGCTTCTTCCACTTGTTCGGAAACAAGTTGCTTTCGTGCGACGTGCCGATGTTGAACACCGCAAAGAACGGTTTGCCCGCGGGTCGATTTCGCCAATGCCCTTTCCGGCTCGAATCATCCCACGCGTCGGTCATCGCGTTTTTGCGATCGGCAGGCCCGCCGTTGTAATCGGTCTTGCTGTTGTTCGACGTGTAGTAGCCGGCGTCGCGAAGATGCTTCGGAAAGTAATGCACGCCTTTGGGGAACGTGGCATCCGAACGCATGTGTTGTCCGCCGATGCTCGTGGCATACATGCCGGAGATCAGTGTCTGACGTGCCGGGGCGCAGACGGCGGCGTTGGAAAAGCAATGAGTGAAACGCGTTCCTCGCTTGGCCAGCCCGTCCAGATTGGGTGTCCGCGCCATCTCATCGCCGAAGCAACGCAGGTAGTGGCCGTTGTCCTCGCTGGTGATCCAGAGAATGTTGGGACGTTGTTCCGCCGCGCGGATGTTGGCGGAGAGGATCAGCAGAATCGCAAGGCTCGTTCTCATGGGTTGCGGGAATCATCCGCATACTCTGTTGAATGTCGAGGTCCGGCGGGTGTAAGTTCCGCGCCATATGACGAATCGAACGCTTGACGACGGAAAGGCTGCAGAATGTTTCAGGTAGGACAACAGGTTGTCTGCGTCGACGATTCCTTCTCCGAGATCGTGCAACTCGTCTATGAACAGCTGCCCAAGGAAGGTGACATCTACACCGTGCGCGCGGTGTATGTCGGCCGCGGAAAGATCGTCAACAAGACTGCGGGTTCCAGCGATGGCGAAATCGGCATCCTGCTTCAGGAATTGAGCAACCCGCCCGATCCGAACCATCTGGGCGGCAATGAACTCGGTTTCAATGCCGAACGCTTTCGTTCTCTCTCCGAACTGACCGAAGACGAGGTGATGCACTACCACGAGGGCAAGGAGGTCGAACAACCCGTATTGGTGCCCTTCGGTCCCGACAAGAATGACGAGCATTATTTCAATCGCGCGGGCTGATCAATTCACCCCGTGATTTCATCTGTTCGCGACCGAACACATGAAAAACGAGAAATCTAATCAGGTTTGAGAAACTTTTTGATTCATAAGTCGCTCAAAAGAGAGGTTATTCGGGATGATTCGACTTTGTCCCAAACCTGATTAGATTCCTCGTCGGTTAGTTGTGCCAGCAATCTTGATCACCATCGCTATGACAACCCACAGCTTCGGGAACTGCAGGAACGCGAAACCCGCAAGTTCAAGTTTGCCGAGCCGCAATGGAGTGAACTGATTGGCTACATCGGCAAACGCGTGGTGATGATTTCTCCCGAGGTCGCAACCGGCGAAACGGTTCATGATGTTCTCATGCAGTCGGGCCGGGGAGCAGCGTTGACCGAGGATGGCTATTTTCTAACGGCTTTTCATGTCGTTGAGGATGGTCCGTTTGTGTGGAACCGCCTGTGGGGCATGGAGCGCCTGCAACCGGGGCGCTCGTACACCGCGACTGAGCGGGCAGCGTTGATTCGCAACGAATCATTCCGCGGCCGTTTGGTTTGGAGCGATGCGGATCTGGATCTCGCTATCGTCAAGTTTGAGGTCAATGGCCTGGTGCATTTTGGTGGACTTGTGAACGACATTGAGAGCGGGCAAACCATCTTTACCGCTGATGACGGAGGTGCCAGTTTGGTTGACCTTGGTGGCCGCAGTTCCGATCAGGTAGGGAACGGAGATTTTGTGGCGGCCGGCAGCATCATTGCCCGTATACGGGGCAGCGATGAGATTGGCGGTCTTCAGTTGAAGACTTCGCTGGTGGCACGGGGCGGGATGAGCGGGGCACCCTTGGTTACGGGGGATGGGCAGTTGTGCGGAATCCTGACCGGCGCAGTTCGCGATCGGTTAGGCAGAATCTTCAGTGTCGCCTCCATGATCCGAACGGAAACCATCCGTTCGATCATCGATGAGGATCGGCGATAGTTTTCTCTTCGGTGGCGAGGTCCATCTACGCGGAAAGGACCCGGACTATTCCAGTTCGGGTCCTTAAGGGGATCTATGTTTCAAATCGGTCCAATAATTGAAATCAGAATTCAGGACGTCCGCTGGTCTTGTCTGGACGGCCTGATTTCGGACGGGGGCCACCCGTTGCGGGAGCTCCATTTTGACCACCCCCCCGGGCCCGCATGACTTCCATCAGTTGTCTCTGCTCGTCGCCATCCAGGTAGCCATCGCCGTTTTGATCCACTTCGCCAAAACGCTCCTTCAGTTTGCCGGGGGCCTCGTCACGACTGATCTTGCCATCGCCATCACGATCGAAGCGGGAAAACATCGAACCCGGCGAACCGCCAAACTTGGATCCAGCTCCGCCGGCTGCACCTCCACCGAGTTCGGAACGAGAGACGCGGCCGTCACCGTCGCGATCCAGTTTGCGCAATGCCGCTGCCGCCTGGGAGATTTCCCGCTCGCTCAATTCGCCGTCGCCGTCCTTGTCAATCACCGCCATCAAGCCGCCGGCCTGTGCGCGCGGCGCCATGCCTTGAGAACGCCCGGTGCTCTTTCCCGCCGATTGCACGGCCGCGCCGCGCTGCATCATGGAAATCAACTTTGCCTGCTCCTCCTGATCAAGAAACCCGTCGCCGTTTGAATCGATCATCCCGAAGCGCTCGCCCATGCGCCCTGGCGCCTCGCTCTTGCTGATCCGGCCATCGCCGTCGCGATCAAGCCGTTTCAGCATTTCCGGGTTGAATTGTCCGCGCCGCGTATTCTGTGCTTCGGCGAAATTGAAAGTAAGGGTAAGGGCTGCGACTACAGCGAAAGTCTTTTCCATGGTGTTGTATGGGTTGAACTCTGTCTACGGCACTGATGACGGCTCGGCGACAGATCGGTTTCACCGGATCTGAAAAAGTTTCGATTCCGGTTAGAACGCCTACTGACAGGCTTCGCAACCCGTTAGGTCGGAGTCGCCTCGTAGCGAGGCCCAATCTGGGTGTAGGAATTCAGCAAAAGCTAACAGGGTGTTGCTACGGGGATTTGCCCCTCCGGGTGGTGCCGTTGAGACCCGGGATCGCCAGGAATGACGACGCCTCTTTCAGCTCGTCGCCGAGGAGAATTGCCACTCGACCATCGGTGCAACCAACCACGACCTCGGTGACGAGGCGCGCTTTGACGCTGGGATTATCGGCCAGGCGCAGCGATGAACTTCAAGCGAACGTCGAGCGTCTTCGAGTCCACGATTGCGACTTCGCCCGCGCCGCCGCCGATAGCGATGACGTCGCCCCGATCGGCTACGGACAAGGCCGCGGAGGGAAAGGCATTCTGTTTGGCCTGCGACTGGGCCACGAATTTGATCGATTCGATGGCCGGATCTTTCCCCAAGACGTGGACGCCGGGGAACTTGCCGGATTCGACCACGAGTCGATAAGCGGGTGTTTTCGTCTGCCGCAACGGTTTCACCTGTCTCGCATTGTCGATGCGCCAGCGCGAAAGCAGACCATCGGCGCCGACCGAGTACACCTCCTGATTGTCGGAACGAAAGGCGATGTCGTACACCGATTTCTTGTGCCCGGTATAGGTCGCGAGGCGTTTGCGTTTCTTCATGTCAAACACCTTGGCCGAATGATCGCGGCTGGCGGAGGCCAGCATCGTGCCGTCCTTGTTCCACGCAACCGCGTTGACCCAGTCGGAGTGGTTGGAGAAAACAACATACTTCTTCCACGAATCGGTGGCGTAGACCGAGACCGTGCCATCGGTGCTGCCCACTGCGAGCTTCGAACCGTCCGGACTAAAAGCCACGCTCAGGCAAAGGTCGTCGTCCTTCTGCAGGATGCGCTGCAGTTCGCCCGAGACATCAAGAATCCGCACCTCGCCGAGTCGACCCGGATTACCGCCCGCGACCGCGATGGTCTTGCCGTCCGGATGAATGGCGATCGACATCGTCTTTTCCGCCACGTTGGCGATGCATCGTTTCAACTTGCCGTTGGTCGCGTCCCAGATTGTCAGCTCGCGATAGCCGCTCGCCGTCACTTCATTCGTCGCGGGACCAAAAGCCAGTGCCGTGATGGGCAACGGGCGCGGGTAGACCTTGGGTGGCGCCGGATGTGTCGCGCCGGGGATGACCTCGATAAGCGACGCATTGGGATCTTTTCCATCAAACTTCGCGCCGGCTTCGATCCAACGGCGAAAGAGCTCAATCTGGTCCTTGGGCAACGGGTCCGCGTCAGCCGGCATCCGGTCGTCGGCGTCATCCGTGATCAATCGCTGATAGGCTTCGCTTTCTTTCAGGTCCTTGGCAGTGATTCCATATGCGAGATGGTTGAATGAATCCACCCGGTACTTGCCCTTGGCTTTCTTGGCTCCATGGCAACCCTGGCATTGGGAAAGCAGAATCGGCGCGATGTCGCGTTTGAAGGAGACGGGTTCGGCGAACATCGGCATAGCGATGAACCATAGCGTACCGATGGCGACGTAGCAGCGAGCGTGAGCGAGCAGATTGGAGCGAGATCCTGTCTGCTCGCTCACGCTCGCTGCTACGTCGGTGGAATGCCGCTCAGTGCTGGCAGAGGCCTTCATCCTTGTTGATCAGCGCCCAGACCAG
>JAYPXF010000247.1:0-9891 GCA_038154405.1 Verrucomicrobiales bacterium
GGCCCAGTTCGATCTTCGCCTTGGTCAGTTGGCTGGCGGCCTGATCGTAGTCGACCTGTTGCCGGTCGTTTTCCAGCCTGAGCAGCACTTGGTCCTTCGCGACCTTGTCGCCCTTCTCAACCAGCAACTCGGTGGCGGGATTGGCGGTTCGAGCCAGCACCCGCACCTGTTCCTCGGCAATCAGCGCGGAAGAACGCTCAAGCAATTGTTCGATCTTGCCGATCTTTGCCGGCTCGAGATCCACGAGTACGGGGCGGATCACGGGCTTGGCGGCCAGCTTGGCGATAGCCGCCTTTTCGGCGTCATCGGAGGATTCAGAACCGCAGCCGGCGAGCAGGAAGAGGGCACAGGCCAGCAGTGGCTGGCAGCGCAACCATCGGGAACTGCGCGGGTCGGTCTGTTTTCGTTTTTGGTCAGTCACAACGGTTAGCTAGGAATAACACTTGTCAGCGATCGGTTACCCGTGAAAACGGTCCGGGTTCAGCGCGTCCCCCGGTAAATCACGGGGAAGACCTTGCCGGCCAGGCCGTGCCGGGAAGGGATGTGCTGACGTAGAAATATCTGGATCAGTCCTTCATCCGGAACAATGCGAAAATCCGTACTCGCATAACCGCCCCAGGAGTATTGGCTGGCTTCTCGGACATCGGCTCCCGATCCGATCTTCACCTTCTTGATGGCGAAGCCCAGGCCGAACTGGAATTTACCCGGCACATCCTGCAACTGATCGCAGAACATCTCGTCGATCGTGCTTTGTTTGAGAATGCGTCGGCCCTTGAACTCGCCACCATCCACGAGCATCTGACAGAAATTCCCATAGTCACGAATCGTCGAGAGCAATCCGCCGCCGCCGGACTCAAATTCAAACCCGTCGTTGAAGCGGCTCGATGACCTCCCGTCCAACACCGCGAGCGTTCCCTCTTTGGTCGTATGACACGATGCCAAACGGGAACGCTTCTTCTTGGGCACCGAGAATCCGGTGTCTTTCATGGCGAGAGGCTTGAGCACGGCTTCCTGCATGTAGGCTTCAAGAGACTTGCCGGACCACACCTCGATCAGGCGGCCGAGGAGATCGGTGCTGTAACCATAAGTGAAACGTTTACCCGGTTGATGCAGCAGCGGAATCCGCGCCATTGCCTCGGCAGCTTTCTCGATGGACATCGAAGGCGGCCACATTCCGCCCGGTCCATGATAACGCATCCCTTCGCGCTTGTGGGCATTCAGTGACTTGCCGCCACCGTAGCTGTAGCCGGTCGTGTGGCGAAAAACATCGCGCACGGTGAGCGGTCGACTCGGAGCCACCAGGTTGCTTGTACCTTTGCCGCCACCGAAAACCTTCACGCTCTTGAATGCGGGGACGAACCAGCTGACCGGATCATCCAGCTTGAACTTTCCGGCTTCATACAGCGTCATGGCGGTCACCGAGGTGATGGGCTTGGACATCGAATAAATCCGGACGATGGTGTCCTCGGCAAAAGGCTGCTTCGTCTTCAGGTCGGCAACACCGACCGTGTCCAGATGCACGACCTTGCCGCGATGAATCACCATGTGCGCGGCACCGGCGATTTTGCCTTCGGCGAGTGCCGTCCGAACCAGTTTGCGGGATTCCGCTGTCGCGTCGGGATCGATGGATGCGGCACTTGCCGGCGTCGCTAGGACGGCGAGACACAGGAATGAAATGAATCTCTTGTTCATGAATCGTTCGATGCAATCGGACGTGCCGGGTCGTCAGTTCTTCGGCTGGCTTGTCACTTTTCGGTAATAGGCGCGGATCTCTTCGAGCGTGGCAAAGCCGTCGCCGTTGGCGTCCACCTTGCTGAATACCGCCGGTTCCCAATACTCATCCTTGGACATCTTGCCGTCGCTGTCTTTGTCCCGTTTGGTGACGGCTCCTTTGATCGTCTGTTTCTTTTTCTTTCTCGATTGGACGAGAAGTTTGCCGCCGGGTTCGGCGTTGTTGCGGTCCTGTCGAATCCAGCGGGGCTTTTCCATCTTGGCGTCCCAGACCTCGTAGGCAGCCTGAAGCTCTTTCAGTTTATTCGGCCGCGTGGCAGCGAGGTCATGTTGTTCCCCAATGTCTTCGGCCAGATGGAACAAGGCATCCGGCTTGCCGCGTTCGCTCACGAGCTTCCAATCGCCGACCCGGGCGGCGTGATTTGCTCCCGCCCGCCAGAAGAGGGATTGGTGAGGCACGGCTTTCTTGCTGCCGTTGAGAAAAGGGACGAGGTCCTTGCCGTCGCTCTCCAGTTTCAGACCCGCAGCGGCGAGGGCGGTGACATGAACATCGAAGCCCATGACCGGATGCCGATAGATCGTTCCGGCCGGAATTCCGGCGGGCCACTGAACGGTGAAGGGCACACGAATGCCGCCTTCGAACATCTGCCCTTTGAAGCCGCGCAGTGGGTCATTCCTTGAGGTAGTCTGATATGTCGGGCCGCCGTTGTCGCTGTAGAAGAACACCAGCGTGTTCCGTTCCTGACCGTGCCGCTTCAAGGTTTTCAGCACGCGACCAACGGCATCGTCCATCGCGGCCGTCATGCCGGCGTATGTCTTGCGCTTGGCATCCTTGATTTTTGGAAAGCGGCTTTCGTATTCCTCGGTGGCTTCGAGCGGCGCGTGTACAGCATTGAAGGCGAGGTAGACAAAGAAGGGTCGGTCTGAACCGGCGGCCATGTGTTTGTCAATGAACTGCACGGTGTCTCGCGCAAAGGCGTCGGTGAGGTATTCGGACTCGTCCTTGAACTCGATCCCGTTGCGATAGAGCGGATTGTTCTGCCGCGGGCCGACGGGATAGAAGGTCCGTGCACCGGAATGAAATCCGTAAAAATAATCGAAACCGCGTTCGTGCGGTCGCAAGCCGGGTTTGAAGCCGACATGCCATTTGCCGACCATGCAGGTGGCATAACCGGCTTCCTTCAGTCGCTCGGCCAATAGGGGCACGTCGCGGGGGATGCCAAAATTCGAAGCCGCGTAATCCTCCGGTCCGGAGTTGTGTTCGAAACCGAAGCGATGCTGATAGCGACCTGTCAGCAATCCCGCGCGGGAGGGCGAACAAACCGGATGATTTGCGTAGCCGTCCGTGAAGCGCACGCCATTGGCGGCGATCGAATCGATGTGCGGCGTGGGGATGTCCTTGCAGCCATGCATCCCCACATCCGCGTAGCCGAGGTCATCGGCGAGAATGACGACGATGTTCGGCTTCACCGAGTTGGTACTGTGCGATGCTTCGGCGGATGCCAGCCACAGCAGGCAGAACAACGCGATGATCGATCTCATTGTTTCTTCTTCTGGCTGGTTCCGCGCTTGTGACGGGCGTTTGTCTGGGGCAGCCATTTCCTCAGCTTCGCCTTCACCGAATCGGATTGTGGCTCTCCGGCAAGGTTGTGCCACTGATGGGGATCCTTGGACATGTCGTAGAGTTCCTCGCCGCCGTCGGCGTAGTGGATGTAGTGCCAGCGTTCTGAGCGGACGGCATGATTGAATCCGTGCCAGTGAGGGGAATGGGTGATGAGCACAGGATATGGCCACTTGGCTTCCGGGTTTCGCACCAACGGGGCGATGCTGCGGCCTTCGAGCTTCTCATTCTTCAGCAGTCCACAGAGATCAATCAAGGTGGGATACATGTCGAGCAGACTGACCGGGCGTTTGCAGGTGGTGACGGATGTGTTCCAGGAATTGCCTCTCAGTTTCTCAGGAACGTGGATGATCAGGGGCGTGCGCGTGGTCTGTTCCCAAAGCGCGGACTTGGCGATCTTCTTTTCGCCGATGTCGTAACCATGGTCGCCCCAGAGGACGATGATGGTGTTGTCGCGATAACGGCTCTTCTCCAAGGCGTTCAGGACGTGGCCCACGCAGGCATCAGCGAAGGAGTCGGAGGCAAGACAGGCTTGGACAGCCTCCTTCCACTTGCCGCTGTTGCGGATGTGCTTGATGTGGCGTTCGCCCATGCGCCTGCCGATCGCGGGGATGTCGTCGAAATCGTCAGGCTTGTGGGGTGGCAGCTGGATGCCCTCCAGCGGGTGAAGATCGAAGTACTTGCGCGGCGCATACCATGGCAGATGGGGCAGATAGATTCCGCACCCGAGGAAAAAGGGCTTGTCGTGATCTCGTTGCAGAAACTGCACAGCTCCGTCCGCGGTCTTCCAATCAGGGTTCGCCTCAGCGGGATAATCCGTCGGTCCCCAGTCGATCAGTCGGGCCAAGATGGGATTCGATTCAAACTTGGGCCGCAAGCCGTGCGCGTAACGGTATCGCTTGGGCGGGGGAATCATTCCCGTGCGCGTCGAGTAGACGTGATCCCATGCCTCGGCATCGGAGAATTTGCCATGGGCCATGTGGTAGAGCTTGCCTCCCCCCCAGGCGAGATAGCCGTGCCTACGGAAATATTGCGGGAGCGTCACCCAGTCCCTGTATTGCGGCAGATCGCGGAACCAATAGAGGTTTCCGTAGATGCCGGTCGTCGATGGGCGCAGCCCCATCATGATCGCCGTGCGGGACGGGCTGCATAGAGGAGCGGCACAGTGCGCTTGTTCGAACAGCACACCCTTGCGGGCAAGCGCGTCAATGTTGGGGGTCTTCGCTTGCGGATGCCCTCCCAGGCAACCTACCCAATCATTCAGGTCATCAACGGCGATGAACAGGACGTTGGGTCGGGCCGCAGTTGCTGAAGTCTCAGCAAGTTTGCGAGTTGCTCCAAACCGGCGCGCCGCCGTAGCGGAATTTGCAAAAAACTCCGATCTTGAGGCATCACGGTCGGAAGATTTTGCATCTTCCGCTACCAGGAACAGCACGAGAACCGTGATCCAATTGAACCGCATGATTGGATCAACGTTTGGGAGCCTGCGTCTCAATACCCAACGCCTGCTCCGCACGATTGGCGAGTTTTGCTTCGGGGTCGTTCTGGGCGAGATGGGTCAACCATTCATTTACGGCCGGATCGTCGCGAACGGGTTCAAGGGCTTCGATCGCAAAGTAGCGAAAGCGCGCGGACTGATTGCCCTCCTGTGTCTCGGCACTGAGATCCGCAAGGATTTGGTTGCGAAACTCCGGAGATGGAACCATGCCCCGCATGGCAGCCAAGGCCTGACCCTTCTGTCCGAAGTTGTCGGTCTCCATGTAGATGTTCGAAACCGCCTGCAACGCCTTGTCATCGAAGTAGCGATAGCGTTTGAGACTGCCCACCTGCTTCAACCGTTCCCAGGTGGACTTGTTCGTATCCATGAGCGTGGTGTACGCGTTCACAAGCTCCGCTTGCATACTCGAGACTACGCCATATTGATCGAACTCATTGGTGAACTTCGTCAGTTCCTGCGATTGCTGCTCCAAGGCCGCGATACGTTGGGCCAGTGCAGGATCAGGTGAGGTCGGTGCAACATTCTGAGCGGGACGATTCTCCAGCTTCTCAATCTGGGACTGTAGTTCGGCGATCGTGTCCGTGGCCTGTTTGAGATCCGATTCCAGCTTGGCCAGTTTCTGTTCCTGCGCCGGATCGGTCTTGGTCGGGGCTGAGACGGATTGATTACTCCGCTTGCCAGCGAACGCGATTGCCATGGCGCCTACGGCGATTACCAAGGCGATGGTTGGAAGTAGTCTGTTCATGTTCTGTTACATCTGAGTGTTGACGGTTTCGAATGTAGATTCGACTGGTAGTCGAATCCCGTGGCTCTGCTTCGACTAACAATCGAAGGTACGGTGTCGTGGATCACACGGCGCGTTGGAGGAGTGCTGATGCTCATTTCACATTGTTGGCGACCCATTCCATGACTTTCACGAAGGACGCACCGGCGTTCTTCATATTGCCCAGTTTGCGACGTTGTTGCCAGAGTTGTCCAACCCGGCTTCGTTGTTCCTTGCTCAAGCCCGCCATGCGCTTGTCAACATAGGCCTGATGGATGCGGCCGTAATCTTCTGAGTTCTTTCCCTTCCAAGGTTGGTACCCGTCGGGAAGTTTGTTTGCTTCAATTGCGGCAAAGAGTTTGCCCAGTTTGGCGGCGTTGACCTTGGGTTGCGGACGACTCTTCTTCGGCAACGGGGTGAATTTTCGCTTTCCGAGCGGCGCGGGTTTGTTTTCGGCGGTCAGCGTGCCGAGTTGGTCGTCGGAGAGATCGACGCGGGCGAGTTTCACGCCGTCCAGCTGGTCTTCGAGGATCTCGATCTTGATGACCTGACCGAGCGCTCGCTCCATGTGACGGGAGGGGCCGCTGGTGCTCGTCCAGGCGTTGCCGTCTTCATCGAACTCAATCTCGCGGGTGTAGCTGACGCGCATGGGCAGACTAATCTCCAACCATTTCTCGGTCTTGGGATCAAAGCGGTTGATCGTGTCGTTACCCGTGCCGCAGACCCAGACGAATCCCTTGGGATCGATGTTGAGCGCATAGGGAATCTGGTTTTCGGAATCGGGCAGCGCGTAGACCGTCCACTCTTCGGTCTTGGGATCAAACTTGCCGAGGACGCCGGAGCCGAAGCCGGGAACCCAGACGACGCCCTTTTGATCGACATGCAATCGGCGCGGTCCGCGGAAGGGAGGGTTCCATTCCTTGACGTCGCCATCTGGCGCCGCGGGATCAATGCGACCAATACGGTTTCCATTGAGCTTGGAAAACCAGATCATGCCATCGACCGGAGAGTAATCGAGACCGTAGGGCGTGATGCCCTTGGATTCGCCTTTGCCGGCGGCGACGGCCTGGCCTTTGCTGAGGAGTTTGTATTCCTTCACGAACTTGGTCTTCGGATGCATGGAGAAGACCGAGTTGCGCCCGGCATCGGTGTACCAGATGAGTCCTTCGGGGTCTTTCGGATTTACGCGCAGGGTGTGCGGATAAGAACCGCGCCGGGCGGGGGCTTCGGCGCTGGAATAGGCAGTGATCTTTTTCGTGTGAATGTCGTATTTGCCCATCTGCCCCGAGGCGCAAAGCGTGATCCACATGTGACCGTCCAGGTCGGGTTCGATGGAATGCGGGCCCCACGATCCACTTGGCATCTTGAGGATCTCCTGTTTGCCGGTCTCGGTGTCGAGAATGCCCAGGTAGTGCTTGCTGATGTTCACGACGTAGACCAGACCGTCGGGGCCGAGTTCCAGATCGTGGAAGGAACTCTCGAACTGTTTGCCAAATTCCCAGGCGGTGATCTTCACCTTGGCGGCCGTGCCGGCGGGTGGCGGGGGCGGATCAAAGGTGGGCCATTTGTCGACGGCGTCGTCTTTGTAGGTCTCGATCAGCTTGGGGATGATCGTCTCCTGCGTGTGCGGATAGAGACCGCCAAAGCCGTCCATCCGCCGGAGCATGGTTTCCCAATCGACCGGTTCCTCCGGAGTGCGGAAAGGGACGGTGCCGATTTGGTGGCAATACGCGCAGAACATCTTGAAGTTCAGCTTGTCGCGCATGTTGTCGAACTTGAGCATGCTGAAGCCACTGTTGGCCGGACGTTGTTCCTCCAGATCAAGACCGCTGGCGGGATGCATCCTGATTGCCATCGTGTCGCGGCCAGGTTTCACGTCGTCATACCACTCGTCGACCTTGCCCATCAGACGGGCGCGGACCTGGTGCTCGACATCCCGGAGTCCGTCGAGGGTGAAGGAGCCATCTTCCTGACTGAACACTGAGATCCACTTGCGTTGTTCCTCGTCGAAGGCGCTGACCATCACTCCCCCCATGGGCGAGCCCTGCGGATCGGTGACCTTGCCGCTGAGTGATCTGGCCGCCGCCGGGGAGACCATCGCGATCATCGTCGCCAACAGAACGACGCGGGAGAGGAGACTGAGTGCCTTCATGAAATCGGGTTTCTGTCTTGGTTTATCTGAACAAGTGGCGATCGGCCGGTATTATCGATCAGTCCCACCGGTTTGTAGAGAATATCACTTCGAGCGAAAGGGTTACCCTCCGAAATCCAGCAATCGTTCTGCTTTCCAAGGGGATCGAATTGAAACCTCAGATTGGGATTCCGAGGAATTAACCGCGGATTTCTCGGATGGCACAGATTCGAATGGGGCGGACTTGTTACCCGTAGCCGGGTAGCGAGGGTGGAAGCCCCTGATTCAACAGACCTGAACTGTTACGTCGTAGCTGGCCGGCGAAGACGGAAGGGTCTGAAGCCTGTAGTCGGGGGCAAGTGAAGCGCCACCCCGGTATAGGAGAAAGATCGAGAGCACGCTGATTTCGGGGCCGGAATCCGATGAGGAACAACCACGGAACACACTGAAGACACGGATGGAGGGGGGCGCTCCGTTGCTCCCCGAGCATGGGAACTGACGGAGCAGTTCTCTCCAAGAATTCGTTCCGTGTGTTTCGTTCTTTCCGCGGTTGAGATAGCAGTCCACTGCCGGATCTGGTCGGAATCAAGCCAGCTTCCCTTCTCCGCTCCCTCTGTTTGCTCCTGTTCAAAAGAATAATCTGAGGCTTCCCTGAATCTGCGGTTCTCTCGTTACGGCTTCGTTCCGGTGCTTTTCTTTGCCGCATGCCACTCTGGAGCGTCAGCGATGACGTTCTTTTAGAGCGTCGGCAACTTCCGCTTCAGCCGCTATTTCAACCTGCATACTCGCGCAGCCCTCCAAGTCGGTAAATCGGTATTCATTTTGATTCTCCAACGAGCCGACGGGCGATGTATCTGGCGAAGCCCACTAGTGCAGCGACGAAACAGCCGAATGAAATCGCGAACAACAACCAAATACAGCCGAAGAGAAAACCCAGAGTTTTTGCCCCCCGGAACTGCCGGCAAGTGCTTTCCATGCGGTGAGGTTTGATGGCACATCACTTGAGAATGCGATGCGAACAGTAAAGAAGAGATAGAAAAAGACTGCCGTGCTGACGATCGCCCTAAGTTTCACTGGCAACTTGAAGGGTTCGCGGGATGGTTTCATAAATATCCTCTCATCAACCTATTGCTGGTGACTCATTATGGCGATAGCAATTTCAAGCTATGGCCGCACATTGAGTGAAAGGACTGGCGAGACCCGTTTGGCCATGGATACAACTAAATTTAAACGTCGCCCGAAAACTCCGTGGCAACGCCCTTTGGACGTTTATCACGTGAACTTCCCAAGGGCGTTGCGACCTTGGCAGAACACCGACGTTGCCAGTAGTATCAACCTGTTGAAACTCCCTGCCGCATTGCTGTTCCTGCTTACCTGCCCCGCCTGGGCGGAGCCACAACCGGCCGTGCAGTGGAACTTCGATGGCTCCGACAAACACGCGCTGAAAGCCTACCCCGGCATCAAGCACCAGGAACACGGCCCGCGCGCACCTGAATTCCCCACTCATTCGAAGACCAACCAGGCCATCTATCTCAACGGTCAAAGGACACGGCTTACGCTGCCCGACACCTTCGGAGAGAAGAGCCCCTTCAAGTATCGCAACGGTGATGCGATCACGATCGAGGCGTGGATCAAGCCGGACGGTTCCCGCAACAGCGTTGCGGCCTACATCGTTGGCAAGGGACGCACGAGTAATCCGAAGTTCAAAAAAGACAATCAGAATTGGTCCCTCCGTATCGCCACATCTGGCGGCAGGAACGAACTCAGTTTCCTCTTCGCCACCAAGGCGGGCACATGGCATCGCTGGAACTCCACCCTCAGTTTCGGCTCCCGGTCGGTGTGGCATCACATTGCCTTGTGCTATGAGTTCGGCCGCCCGGAAGCGATTCGCGGTTGGATCGATGGTGTGCCGACGGACGGAACCTGGAATCTGGGCGGCCCGACCAAATCTCAACCGTTTGTGGACGACGATGCCCTTTGGATCGGATCGGCTTTGGGAGGCAACACGGGCAACTGTTTCCGCGGCTGGATGGATGCCATCGCCATCCATCGGCGACTCTTGGATGACAAAACGATCGCCTCCCGCTACCAAAGCAAGGGCGGCCCGCGGTTGAATCGCACCTTGCCCCCGGCGATGCCGAAGATCA
>JAYPXF010000248.1:0-8633 GCA_038154405.1 Verrucomicrobiales bacterium
CTTCCGCATCGATCAACATCCGGTGGAGAAGGACTTCAAGGTTGCCAACCTAAGCCCGACCGAAGGTCTGAACGCCAGCCGGCTTCGATCCCGCAATGGTCTACAACAGAAGTTCGACGAATTTCGCGGTGGGCTGATCGACGCGGCAGAATCCTCAGAACTCGCATCCGTGAACCAGCGGGCCGTAGATCTAGTCACCAACTCCAAGGTGCATGACGCATTCAATCTCGTCGCTGAAGGCACGCGCGAACGCGATCGTTACGGGATGAAGCCGTTCGGCCAAAGCGTCCTGCTCGCGCGACGATTGCTCGAAGCCGGCGTCCCCTTGGTCACCGTCTACTGGCATCGAGACCAACCCGGGGTCGATACGACCTGGGACACGCACTCGAACAATTTCAACCAGTT
This sequence comes from Verrucomicrobiales bacterium, assembly GCA_038154405.1. GTDB lineage: Bacteria > Verrucomicrobiota > Verrucomicrobiia > Limisphaerales > JAYPXF01. The sequence continues at coordinate 406 of JAYPXF010000248.1, forward strand.
GAAGGACCGTCTGGTCCCGCAGGTCGACCAACCAATTTCCCAACTGCTGGATGACCTGAAACAACGCGGCATGCTCGATGACACCCTGGTGATCTGGAACAGTGAGTTCGGACGGACGCCCAAGGTCAATGCGAGGAGCGGTCGCGATCATTGGGGACGCTGCAACACCATCTGGATGGCCGGAGCGGGTGTACCGGGTGGACATGTCTACGGTCAGTCCGACAAGATCGCTTCCGAACCGGTATCGAATCCGGTTTCTCCAGCAAAGGTTGCCGCCACGATCTACCATCTGCTCGGTATCCATCCGAAGACAGAGATTCGTGATCAGCTGGATCGCCCCTTCCCTATCGCCGACGCTGCTCCGCTCCATCAGTTCCTTGCGGGAGCTTGAACCAATCTTCGACCATAGCTGAATTCGCAAAGAATTCCGACCGTCATGCCCCACCCAATCGGAAGAATTCGCATCTTCCGCTACAATTCACCTGCGGGCGTGCTGAAAGTTGAATCGTGTGAGATCGGACGAACACGGTCCCGCGGTATCGACGGTGAAGCTCCGTGCTGTGATCGGCTCATACGCCCGCCTATGAGCCACCGCGGCCTTGACCACGACCACGTTAAGTATCTCCGGATCGATTCCCTGACTCCGCCATTGTCCCAGATCAAACGGCGGGGTGCGCTTTGAAGTCAGCAGGATCGTGACACCTTTGTATTTCACCACCGCAGATGCACCCATGTCGAAATGATCACCACACAATGAAGCCAGGTGGCTTTGCTTGTCCTCGAGTTCAAACCGGCCGTCACTCCGGGAAACCAGTTCCACTTCCAGCTCGACCGGTCCTCGATCAAAGGAACTTCCCTTGCCACCGATAGACAACGAGCCCGTGTCTCCGGTCTCCTTGTCCACCAATGCTGCAACCGCTTCCGGATCGTTGATCGCCACGGCGGAATCCTCGATTCCGTGTTCCAACAACAGACGGAGGCAACCCGTCACATCTCCGGGTGCGCCAGCGCCGATATTGTCCGATGGTTCCACCAGAACGGTAAGACCATCCGCCCGGTCTTTCAACTGCACCACGACATCCTCGGGATTCAGGTCGGTCATACGGACATCGGCATTCAGCTTCTTCGCTCGCTCGGCGAGTTCACGCAGGATCTTCTCCGCCTGACTGGCATGCCCGGTACTCACCGTCTGAAAGCTGACACCGGTGTCCGGCGTGTCGGCGAACGCAAATCCGGCTGTCACATTGATCGCCCAGATACCGCGCATCGAATGTTCCAACTGGCGTGCGCGCTTCTCCAGGGCAGCCATCGGATCGTCGGCGGTTGCGACAGATGTGGGCGCCCACATCAGACCGGTCGGTTGCAGGATCATGCGCGGCGTTTCCCCGGAATCGAGACTACGCTCAAGCAATTCCGCGGCACGAACCGCCGCTTCACGCGCATCCGTGTGCGGGTTTTCCCGGTAGGCGACCAAGGCACTCGCATGGGTCGCCATGGCGGGAGAAAAGTTCGCATGCAGGTCATAGACACCGAACAACGGCAACCCGAGCGCGTTCCGTAGATTGCGGATCCGTCTCAGGATCTCCCCTTCCACATCCAGAATGGACTCCGAGACCATGGCTCCATGCAAAACGAGAAATATCGCGTCCACATCCGCACGCCATGCAGATTTGAATTCGGACCAAAAACTCTCCACAACTTCATCCGTGACCGTGCCTCCCGGCACTGCGCGATAGTCGACGGTTGGAAGAATCTCCCAACCCGCTTCCTGCGCAAACTCCAGCGCACCGCCCATCGGTGAACTGTCACCGACGCACTCAAGTATTTCGTCTCCCCGTCGAATCGCGAAATCAGATAAGCCGGTCCGATCATCCAGAAACGTATGTGTCTCATGGAACAAGCCGGCGAATATTACCTTTGGATTCACGCCCGCGAGTGTGGATCAGTTGCAAACGCTGGGCGAGCGTTCGTTCGTCAGGTTGAACGAATCGCGTTCCAAGCAGCACCGAACGCACCGGCGAATTCTCCAAGTTCAGCCGGCACGAGTCGAATGTCGTGACCGCAGACTTTCCATTCCACGGTATCCACTTCCTTTCGCAGCGGCTCAAACAGCAACTCCCCCGCCCGGGCAATGCCGCCTCCGATCACGGCCACTTCAGGATCAAGAATATTGGTGAATGAACCGATGGCGCAGGCCAAGGCCTTGACCGAACTCAGCCAGACCCGCTCGGCATGGGCATTCCCCTCCGCCACCGCCTTGATAAGATCGTGCGTCGTCTCGAACCGATCGCCACTGCGTTCTGCGATGGTGCAATTGCCGATCATCACTTCAAGGCTGCCCGGCGTGTTGCAGATGTCAGGTTCGCCACAAAGGTCCAGACAGATATGCCCCAGATGTCCCGCCTTGCCGGAGTGTCCCCGAAGCAGATTGCCTTCCACCATCGCGGCCCCACCGACTCCCGTCCCCAGTGTCAGCATGATGACGTCCTTCAATCCTCTGGCTGAGCCCTGCCAGACTTCCCCCATCAAAGCCGCATGCGCGTCATTCAACACGGGTAATGGAGATTCACGTTTGAGAAACTCCATCCAATTGAGCCCTTCCATTCCTTCAAGGCGATTCGGCATATAGGCAATGGAGGAACCGTCCTTTGCCGCCAATCCCGGTGCCGACAAACCGATCAATTCAGCAGCACCATGCTCGTGCTCCAACGACGACACCACTCCGGCAATGGTCTCCGCAAAATGCAGCTTTTGATCCGGGTCGAACGTGCGATTGGCGTCGGCGATTCGATCACCTTCCCGAGAAACCACCACCGCTTTCACACTCGAGCCACCAACATCTATTCCAATGCATGGCATAGCTATTCTCCCTTCACCTGTCCGTCAGTGACCGACCATCCACCGTCGACCGCCAGCACCTGACCGGTGGCGAATCGTGATTCATCACTCATGAAAAAGATCGCCGCCGAATCAAGATCCTCAGGCGCGCCGATACGTCCGCCATCCAGCGGCTGCTTCGTCGCCACAAACCCCATGATCTCGTCATTGGTTTGGGCCCGCTCGCTCATCGGTGTGGCCACCAAGGCCGGCGCCAGTACGTTGCAACGGATGTTCTGCTCCGCGTAATAGGCCGCGCTCGATCTTGTCATCCCGATGACGGCTGCTTTGGTCGCGGCGTATGCATGAGTCGAGAAGTAAGCTGGTGAAGGCGAAAAACCCAATACGGACCCCATGTTCAGCACGGATCCTCCGCCACCCTGTCGCAGGAACTGCCGGATGGCAGCCCGGTTCGAATAAAACAACGAAGCCAGATTGAGCTTAATCGTGAAATCCCAACCTTCATCGGAAATCTCATGCAACGGGCCATCTCCCGCGCCCCGTCCACTACCGCCGGCCACATGATACAAACCATGCAACGCACCGAAACGTTCAACCGCCAACTCAATTGCAGCGGGTGCGGTCTCCGACTCGGAGGCATCCCCCACAAACCCACAACCGGCTTCACCCAATTCCGACTCGGCGGCCTGCACCTTTTCCTCGTTGCGTCCCACCACCAGCACTTTCGCCCCTTCAGCAACAAAGGCCCTTGCGGCGGACAACCCCAGCCCGCTCGTCCCACCGATCACGGTGATCACCTTGTCCTGCAGGCGACTCATGCCTTCAGCTTGAAGAGACGGTTGGCATTCTCGAACATGATCTTGCGCAGAACCGATTTTGTCGGAGCCAGTTGCTCAATCGTCTTGCGCAGATTGGCGCCACGGCAACTTGGGCCACGTCCCAGCGTGTCGTAGCAATCGCTGCCAAACATCAGCTTGTTCTGGTGCCGCTCCAAGAATGCGACTGCATGCTCTTCGTCCCGGATCAATGCATTGCGCCCGGAACCGGCCGAGTGATCACCATACATATTCGGATAGTCGCTCAGCAATCGATCCGAGATGCCACCGGGTTTGACCGGCCCTTTCGGGTACATGGTTGTCTGAACATGGTTGGCATCAATGTTCCCCCAGAAAGTCTGGGCATGTCCGATGAAATTCACCGTCGGATATTCCTCCAGAATCTTGTGAAAGCGTTCGATGCCTAGGTTGTATGAGCCATGTTGAAAATGCATCAACACCGGCACACCGAATTCCTTGGCGATGTCATAGATCATCCGCATCGGTTTGGAATCAATCGGCAGTTTGAATTTCTGTTCACCGATCCCAATGGCGCCGAGCTTCAGATACTTTTCCAGGTTCTTGCCCGCATCCGGATGATCGGGCGGTTCATTGGCGAAAAAGCGAACCGACTTGGGATTTTCACGCGCCAGCTTCAGTGCGGCCTCCGCGGGCGAACACCCGGCCGCAAGACCGTTGGTCTTGCCATTGTTCGTCGAAGGCAGTTCCGCCGGCGTGCCCGCCGGAAGGATGAAGGACATCGTCACGCCCATCGCGCGCTGATGCGCCAACGCCTTGTCGTCGGGCCGCCCTTTGAATCCCGGATGTTGGTGAATGTCGATGATGGGCTGTGCCTTCTCCGCAGCTCGCAACGGATTTGCGCTTGCTGCCGCCAATGCCAAGCCCGACGATGCGATGAATTCCCGTCGATTGAGCGAATGTTTCATGGGTGAAGTCTGATCATGGAAACCGACATTTCTTCGAATTACAAGGAACGCCACCGGCCGTTTTGGTTGATTCTCCTGGCAGCAGCCCTGCAAATATCAGCCGCTGAACCGAAACCTGCCGCCGGTGAAATGCCGCGTCTCAAGCCATTGGAACCAGCTGAGGCTCTCAAGGCATTTCAGGTTCGCGACGGTTTCCGCATGGAACTGGTCGCAGCGGAACCCTTGGTCGCCGACCCGATGGCTTTGGCCTTCGATGAACGCGGCCGACTCTACGTGGTGGAAATGCATGGCTATCCCGAAAAGCGCCACCAGAAGATCGGCAAGGTCAGGTTACTGACCGACACAGACGGCGACGGCGTCTTCGACAAGAGCACGGTATTCGCCAAGGATCTGGGATGGCCGTCGGCTGTCATCGCCTACGACGGCGGTGTCTTCATCGGTTGCGCTCCAGACATCTATTTCATGCGCGACAACGACGGGGATGGAATCGCCGATGAAAAAAGGACCGCGTTCACCGGCTTCCGCACCGGGAGTCCCCGCGAAATCGCACCACGCCTCTTCAACAGCTTTCGATGGGGATACGACAATCGCATCTATGCGGCCTCATCGATGAACGGCGGCATCGTGCGTCGTCCCGATCAGCCGGAGTCCGAAGCAATCAACCTCACGCGGGATGATTTCTCCTTCGATCCCAAGACCTTCGATCTGCGACGCGAATCCGGAACGGCCCAACACGGCATGAGCTTCGATCTGCGCGGCATCCGCTACGCCTCGCGCAATAGCAATCACATCATGGCCATGGTCTATGATTCGCGATACGCGAACCTCAATCCGGACTACACCATGCCGAATTGGCGGGCGGATATCGCCGTGGAGGGCCCAGCTGCTAAGGTCTATCGCATCAGCCCGCCGGAGCCATGGCGAATCCTGCGCACACGTTGGCGGGTTGGTGGCAAGATCAGCGGCCCCATCGAAGGTGGCGGAACTGCTTTCGGGTACTTCACCTCTGCCACCGGCGTCACCATCTATCGCGGCGACGCCTATCCTCGAACATTCGTCGGCAACGCCTTCATCGGCGCCCCCGCCAACAACCTGATTCATCGCAAGACCATCAACCTCCAAGGCGCGGCTCCGGTTGCCCGTCGGGCGGATCCGGAACGCAAAGCCGAGTTCGTCGCCTCCACCGACAATTGGTTCCGCCCCGTACAATTCGTCAACGGCCCCGACGGTTGCCTCTACGTCGCCGACATGTATCGCGAAACCATCGAGGTCGCCCATGCCATTCCGGAATCGATCAAGGCGCACATGGATATCTACAGCGGCACGGATCGCGGGCGGATCTATCGTATCACGTGGGGGCATGCGGATCGCAGAAAGATCCCAAATTTCTCTTCGATGAAGCCCGAGCAGTTGGTCGCTACCCTTTCACACGCCAACGGCTGGCATCGGGATACCGCCGCCCGCCTACTCTTTGAGAACGCATCCGACAAGATCATTCCATTGCTCAGGAACGCACTCAGCAACAGCCATTCGTCCCCGGCCAGAATTCACGTGCTCTATCTGCTTGAGCGCATGGGTGAACTCTCCGACGAAGATCTGATGGCCAAGTTGAAGGACCGAGATGCCGGAATAAGGGAACACGTGTTGCGACTGGTGGCGAATCGTTTGGTCAATATGTCCGACGCTCCCCTACTTGAGGCTGCGAGCCTATTGATCAACGACCCCGACGCCCGAGTGAAAATGCAACTGGCCATGACACTTGGAGCCTCCAAGTCAAAGACTGCCTCCGCCATTTTGGCTGCCTTGGCAAAAGACACGGACGGTGACCGTTGGATCGACGGTGCCGTTCTCAATTCCGCCGGAGGTCGTCTGGGCGAGTTTCTGCAATTCGTCGTAGCCGGCAACGTTCACCACAAACCGTTCAGTGTCAGCGCCGTCACCGCCAAGGCAATCGAACTGGCCGCACAGACGAGCGATGAGAAGGGAGTGGAAGCGGCGGTCTGGTTACTCGAACGCGGCGCCACCGCCGGCGACAAATATCGCACGGCGACGGCCCTCGCAACGGGTCTGCGGAGAGCCAGGTCCGATTTTGCAACCATCGGAGCGGGACCGGTTTCTCAGGCACTGCTGCAACAAGCGAAGGCCGACGCGAGGAATCCATCTTCAACCGCACGAACCGAAGCGATTGACTGTCTTGCATTTGGCGAATTTGCGCGTGTCAAAGCGGTTCTCTTCGGATTACTGGAGCGCAGCGAACCCTTGCCCGTGCAAATGGCTGCAATTCGGGTGTTGGACCAATTCACTTCTGCGGAAATCTCGAAGCAGCTAGTCGATCGATGGACCGTGCTTACCCCGACACTACGGAACGAAGCGGTTCGCGTCATCCTTCGGAGAACGGGGCACACTATCGCATTCCTGAAGGCAATCGATTCCCGCACGATCAACAGTTCGGCCATTCCTTTCAATCGGAGGAATGCTTTGCGCCGTCATCGTGACAAGCAGGTGCAGGCATTGGCGAAGAAGATCTTTGGTTCCCGTGCTGGAGTTTCTCGCAACGAGGCAGTGGAGAAATACCGGGATTCCCTGCAACTGCAAGGTGACTCAGACGAGGGACTCGTCGTCTACGAGGAACGTTGCCAAACCTGCCATGTCTTCAAAGGAAAGGGCCACACGCTCGGTCCTGATCTGGAGTCCATACGCGCCTGGACCGCCGAGGAGATTCTGCTGCATGTGCTGAATCCGAATCTGAAGGTGGAACCCAATCAACGCGGTTACACAATCGAGACGACCGAGGACGAAAGCCTTACCGGCATTATTGAATCGGAATCCGTGAACAGTGTGAGCCTGCGCATGCCCAACGGGCTTTCCCGAAACGTCCTCCGCACACATATCACCGAACTCCGCAGCAGTGGAATGTCGATCATGCCCGAGGGATTGGAGGAAAACCTAAGTCTGCAGTCCATGGCCGACCTGATTGCATTCCTGAAGAACTAAGGGATTCGCGTCCTTAGCGGCCGTGCTCCCCACCAAGACTTTTGATCGAGGTCGCTGGAACAGGAAGCGGATTGAACCGATCCTATTGCCGGCGAAGATCAGCGACGCACTCGACATGTTGCGTCTGGGGGAACATGTCGTGCGGAGTGACGCTCACGAGTTCATATGCATTGTCTTCGCACATGATCTTCAGGTCTCGTGCAAGGGTTGCCGGATGGCAGGAAACGTAGATTACCTGCTGCGGACCCTTTTCCCGGATGCGATCCATGGACTTCTTCGGACACCCCGTCCGCGGCGGATCGGTAATGAGCGTCGTCTGTTCACCGGGATGTCGCATCAACAGTCCCGGTAGATACTCCTCGGCGAATCCTTTGGCAAACTGTCCGTTTTGGATTCCCCGATTGGCCATGTTCTGGCGCGCCGATTTGATCGCCTGTAGATCGAGTTCCACACCGACGAAGGTTTCAACCAGATCGGCACATTCGAGGCTAAAGAAACCGACACCGCAATAGGCGTCAATCAGGTGGCGTGCCCCGGCATCCTGAAGGCACTTACGGACGCTGTTCACCAACCCGGGCAGGAGAAAGAAGTTGTTCTGGAAGAAGGAATCGCGACCCACCACCCAGTCCTCCGG
>JAYPXF010000248.1:8643-9871 GCA_038154405.1 Verrucomicrobiales bacterium
CGAGAAAACCGACTTTCATGCGCCCGCTCTCGCGATCGCGCTGGCTACGAACCATGATGCGATTGCGATAGTTAAATGGCCGTGGACAAGGAACCACTTCATTGACCACCGCTCCGGAAAAGCCGCCTACCCGTCCGAACAGATCCGCAATCTGCTTGCGCTTGAACTTAAGCTGCGCGTCGTAGGAGATGTGCTGGTATTGGCATCCACCACAGTCTCCGAAGTAGCCACACTCCGGTTCAACACGTTCCGACGCCGCCTGCAAGACATTGAGCAGACGAGCCCGGCCATAGGACTTTTTCAGCTCGGTGATCTCAACCTCCACGAGTTCGCCGGGAATCGTGAAGGGAACGAATACCGCCAAACCGTCAACGCGGCCGACGCCCTCGCCGCCGAAGGCCACATCATCAATCGTCAACTCAAGTCGACCACCGATCTGCGGCATCTCATTGGAATTTGTGTCTGACATGGAAAAAGCCGCGTGCGGACACGCGGCTTTGAAAGTCTTGAATCAATCGCGGTCGGTCACTTGTGGGATTCAGCGAAATGCTTGGCGAGCAGGTCGGCACCATAGTCGCCCTTGAATTCGCGCCAGGTCGCGTGAACGTGCGCCGCGTCGTTCTGGGTGTTGGCGTATTCGAGCAGGAAGGATGGACCTTGAATGCGGTAGTAGTGTCCTTCACCGCTTTCAAAACCACCCGCCCAGGCGAAGGACACCTTGTTCCAACCCGCCTTCTTGATGGCTTCCAAATCGGCCTTGGCAAGATCGGGGCGAACGCGGTTCACGTATTCGCGAACCAGCACCTGCAGGCTGCCCTTCTGCGCTTTGTTCAATTTGCCAAAACCGATGCCTGCCGGGCTCAACCGTTCGGCATCACGGTTGGCGCCGGACAGAATGTCACGCGGCGCCTTTACGGAGAACACGGCGGTCTTCTTCTGTTCGTCATTCAGCGACTTCACCAGCTTGCGACCGAGATCTTCTTCCATGCCCAGGGCGCGCAGACCCTTGTTCTTGCCATCCTTCACCTCGGCCGGATTGCTGCCCATGAAAGACGGAGTGGAAACGACCGCCTTGCCGTTGATGATCGTAAACGCGAGGGAAAGGTGATGTCCCTCAAAGCGCCAAGCCCAAGTGCCATCAGCGGAGGGCTTGCCGAAGATGGATACAAAATACCAGATGGGATTGCGATCACAGCGCGGGCGCCGCGGGGGCGTGGGGGGGGGGGGG
>JAYPXF010000249.1:0-9858 GCA_038154405.1 Verrucomicrobiales bacterium
TCGCCGAGGCCATCAAGCAACTTCCGGGAGAGCCTCAACTCGTTCGCTCAGCATGTGCGCTCCCAACGCTTTAGACGCAACGACTTTTGGCAATCGGTCTAACGGCCTTTGGTATTACTCTGCGATGATTTCAATCGCGATGTTGTCCTGAGAAATGTTCCAACAGTTTCTGCCCTCGTGGGGAGAGTTCGTATCCGGCTTTCGTGGCTTAGGTGGCCTTATCTCGGCCATGGCGCACCGCTGAACGGAGTCAATGGCCAGAAGTCCGACGGCCGTCTTCAAGGTGCCGCCGGTCTTGACCTTTGGTTTGCGCCAACGGCGAAAGACGAGGAAGATCACGCCGGCCTTGATCTGCTTCAGCTGTTCGACGCGGAGCAGCATGGATTTCGTGTTACTTCACAAATTGCGAAACCAGCAGGCAGAGTCCGAAACCGATGATCGAGATTAACGTGGACAGCACGCTCCATGAACGCAGCGTCTGCGCTTCGGTCATTCGGAAGTAACGCGAGATCATCCAGAATCCCGAATCATTAACGTGGGAAAATCCGGTTGCACCAGCGGCGATTGCGATGGTGATCAACGCGAGCATCGGCTGGCTGAGTCCCTCCACGAATCCGATCATCAGACCGGCTGCGGTGAGCATGGCGACTGTGGCTGATCCCTGCGCAATGCGGACCAGGGTGGCGAAGACATACGCCAGCACGAGCACGGGAATGCCGGAATCGCGAAAAGCGAGCTCCAGCGCGTCTGTTATGCCGGTGCCTTTGAACACACCGCCAGCGCCGGTGATGAGAATGATGATGCCGGCTGGGCCGAGTGCCTTGGTTGAAATCTCGACCAGATCATCGCCACCGACACCCCGCTTGGCGCCGAGGAAATAGACCGCGATCAGGGTGGAAAGCAGCAAGGCGATGACCGGATGTCCGAGGAAGAATATGAACTGCTGAAACGCCGGCATGGCAACGAGAGCAGCGGTCAGCTGCGTCTTTCGTTCCAACGTAGAAAGACCTTCCGGCAAGCCCGAAGCGACGCCCTGTTCGATGATTGTTCCGGTGAGGATCAAGGCGATCGGCATGGCGATGAGAAACAGGATGAAGCCGAATCCGGGCAGCTTGGCCTCTTCCGTTTCTGCACCCGGGTCGGCGTCCGGCAGGGGGATGTCGATCTTGTAGGCCATTTTGTTGGTCAGCCAGGGACCACAGAGCAGCGCGGTGGGAAGTCCAACGATAATGCCGAACATGATAACGTAGCCGAGGTTGACTCCGAGGATATAGCCGACCGCCACGGGGCCGGGAGTAGGCGGCACGAACGCATGCGTCACCGCCATGCCGGCGCATAGTGGGAGTCCGAACACCAGCAACGGCTTGTTGGTGTTGCGCGCCAAGGCATAGAGCAGGGGGGCAAGCATCACCAATGCGACATCGAGAAACACGGGAATCGAAATGATGAACCCGGTGAGCAACATCGCCCACGGCGCTTTTCCTTCGCCGAACTTACGGACCAAGGTGTTTGCCAAGGCCTGCGTGCCGCCGGAATGTTCGAGCATCGCGCCAAAGATCGCGCCAATGCCGATGATCGTAGCGATGAAACCCAGTGCGCCACCCATGCTGCTGACGATGGTGCCGGCGACCTGCGTGAGCGGGACGGCGGTCGGATTCACCAGCTTCGAACTCGCGGCGACCACGACCGAAACCAGAATCAGCGAGAGGAAGGCCTGCAGCTTGAATTTCAGGATGAGGACGAGCAGGAAGGCGATCCCAAATACCAGCAGGGCAATCAATTTGCCCACGGGAAGATCGGGCACATCATTGGCCGGACTCTTCGAACCGTCCACGTTCACGCCGGTCGTTGCTGGTGCGGTGAAAGTCAGGGCTGCGTTTGCGCCGTTGGCATCTTGGATCGTCACCGCGTCGAGTTGAAGTTGCGGGTTGACCGCTATCCCGTCGGTATCGGCATCACCGGCTTGCACGCGATAGCGGAACGTCAGATTGGTGGTTCCGCTTCCGCCGGCGAACTGCGCGTTCACGGTGTTCGTGCCGATCGTCAAGGGAAGCTGCGGGGTGCCTTTGACCGTGACCGGTTCACTGAAAGTCGCTTCAAAGGTCAGAAGCTCTCCGGCCAGGTAGGTGCGATCTTCCGGCGGTGTCACTGATGTGATGGTTGCTCCGGTAGCGGGTTCCTGCGAGTTGGTCACCGGCGCGAGTAGGGTGAACAGTGCCAGAAATGAGAGTATTCTGAATTGTTTCATGATTGCGGGCTAGCGAATGGAGAATCGAATTCGCGGTAGTTTCCAGATCGCCGTCCATCCGTCAACGGCGTAACCGGTCACGGTGCCTTCGCATTTGTCGCCGGTTGATTCGAGGCAGTCGTAGCGTTGGTGCCGGAGGGCTGGTTTGAGTCCGTGGAACCCTCTTTGCCGCCTTGGAACTGGAGGAACAGCGCGACGCAGATCCCGATGACCAGGCCCACTTTCAGAACGATCCTCATTGCCGGGACCCATTGACCATCGCGGAAGTCTTCCCAATCCTGCCAGTGCACGTTGGCAGTGTGCGGTTGATCAACCGGATTGTCACTCAATTCGCGGCGTTCCAGCGGTCGAGGAAATCCGCGCGGGGCAGAATCTGGGCGCCGAGGTCGAGCTTGTACTGCATGAAGGGATGGCCGAGATTCCAGAATGCGTAACCGGCATCGCGCAGATGCTCGCCGAGGAGGAGCAGTTGCAGCTTCCCGCAGTTGCGACGACTACGGTCCGAGAAGCCGGTGAGGCTGGTGTAGATGTTTCCGCAGCGGTATCCGATTTCCCCGGCGATCACTTCCCCACGGGAATCGAGCAGGGCGATCGGTTTGAGTTCGAATCCCGGGAAGTCGTTTTCGGAAAGTTCTTGGAGCAGTTCGAAGTATTGCAGCCCCATCCAATTGTCGATGCCATGATAGGCATCGAGTGCGGCGTAGACGGATTCCAGGTCATGCCCGATCGCCAGGTGATAGTTGTGATCCGTGCAGGCGGCGGAACGCATCCAACGTTTCATGGAACGCGAAGCGTGGAGGTTTTCCCAATCCAAGACGGCGTAGGCTCGCTGCAATTGCGGAATCAGGAGTTCCAGTCCCGCTCCAAAATCGAAGGCGACACTCATGAATCCCGTGCGCGCGAGTTCGATGTAAAGTTCCGGTGACCAATCACTCGTCCAATAAAACTCCCGCTCGTGGGATTGGATCTCCGCGAGGCGTGTCGGAGAAACCACATCCCCGAGAAAGATCTCTTCAATCTTGGATTCATCGGCTTCCATCTGCCGGCCTCTCATACCGGCTTATGGACAGCACTGCAATCGACGGTGTAAGCGCGATCGTAGCGATGGATTATAGAGGCTGCTCAGTTGTTGGGATCGCGATTGAAGGCTATTGCTTACGAAATCGAAGCTGGGGAATACCTTCTGGTCCTGACCGCACCTTAATGCGGCGATGACGCGTGCCTGATCATTTCTGAAATTTCGGGGACATCTCACCGGACGTTGCCGCTCCTCTGATTATGCGCAATCCCGCAGGCTGGGAGCTGATTGAGATTCGTCCTCTTCATGTCCAAAGGGCAAATCCGGAATTGAATATTCAGACGGTTCCGCTTTTACTTCTAACTGATCAGCTCCTCCAAACTTTCGCCCGGCCACGAAATAGGTTCGACACTCACCCTTTCCCTTGATTTCAAGGGTTCCCCGATCATCGAGGATGAAATGATCGGCAAGAAGGTCGCGGGTGCGGGAACAGACTTGTATTCGCCCAGGTTCCCCATGTGATTCCATCCTCGAGGCCAGATTTACGGTGTCACCCCATAAATCATAGCTGATCTTGTCGATTCCTATGATTCCGGCTACCACCGGACCGGTGGCGACTCCAATGCGGAGGTTCAACTGAACGTCGGCGAGGCGATTGAACTTCCTGATTTCTTCCAGCATGCCCAACGCGAGTTCGGTCACCGCAAGGGGGCCGTTCTCCACGGGTTCAGGAATGCCTCCAGCCACCATGTAGGCATCGCCGATGGTCTTGATCTTCTCTAGGCCGTGTTGTTGAGCGAGATGATCAAAGCTGGAGAAAATCTGGTTCAGCATATTGACGATGGCTCCGGGCGCCATACGGGCAGCCAGTCGGGTGAATCCGACCAAGTCGGCGAACAGCACGGAAATATCTTCAAACTCGCGAGGCTCCTCGACGTCTCCTTGGCCGAAACGTCGGGCCACGGCCGTTGGCAACAGGTTTTGCATCAACATTTCCACCCGCTTGTGTTCCCTGCGCAGACTCAGCTCGATCTTTTTGCGCTCGATGGCGTGACGCAGAAGTTTGGGTAACAGCGAGGGCTGCAGATCCAGCTTGTGGATAAACTCTTGCGCGCCCTGCTTCAATGCCCGGATGCCCCAGTCCGTGTCATCACTCCCGGTCAGAACCACAATCGGAGTCTCTTTTGCGGCGTCTTTGATGCGTTGAAAAGTATCCATGCCGCGACTGTCGCGCAGTCCAAGATCGGCGACGATTACATCGAATTCGCGGGATGCCAAATGTTCCAGTGCGCCCTTCAAATCCTTTACGTGATGAGTTTCACAACGGAAACATGAGTCGCTCTCGAAAACCTCTACCAGAATACTTGCGAAAGACTCGTCGTCCTCAATTAGGAGCAAGCTGATCGGTGGTTCGTTCTCCAACAGGTTGCCGACCGCACTCAACAGCTCGAACGGTTGAAACGGTTTTTGGAACGTGTGTGTCGCACCAAAGTTGAGTGCTGTTGGCAACAGCTCGCCACGGCCGGAAATTGCCAAGATGGGCAGGTTCCGCCATTTTTGACGAAACTTCATTATCGTCTCATAGCCCGACTCTCCCGGCATCATTAGATCGGTAATCAGAAGATCGGCGGGACATTGCTTCTGAGACCTGAGCGCTTCGCGTCCACAGGCGGCGGTCGTGACGCGGTGGCCCTCGGACTCCATAAGGTTAGCCAACGACTGCCTTACGGCTTCTTCATCATCAACCAGAAGTATTTTTGCCATACTGTGAAATGCGGGGTCCAGAGCAATTAAACCGTTGGTTGCAACTGAAGGAAATACCCCGAAAGGGTTAATCTTTGACATCTTCGACCGAGAGGGTGAAGAATGCCTCATTCGGAGTATGCTGGAACTCCGGTCTAATAGCCTATGCTCCGGCATCAAAAACAAATCCCTAACTAAGCATCCAGAAGAAGGCAGCCAGTTGTCAGAAACCCGAAATTTGGGGCGGCTACAACCGCCAAGTCTGAACTCTCAGTTGGAGATTGAGAGAGCCGCGCGAATTCGCTCTGAAGAGCGTGAACGTGACCTAGAAGTTGAGCTCGAACGAGGAAACTCTGAAATCCTACTGCTGCGCCGGACAGCCATCCAAGCCACCAATGCCGCCAGCGTACGTGGCATTCTGCAGCCCACCCTTGAGTTCTTCGGTGAACACTGGGGATGTGAGTTTGCGACGGCCTGGGTCATTGCATCATCCGACGAAGAACGTTGGCAGCATAGCGGGTGCTGGTATTTCCGTGATGAGGTGCGGGAACCGGCATTCCGAGAGTGTACTGTGGGCAACATGCCCGCCGTACAACATTTGATTGGGGCTGAGAGCGCGGCGTCGAAGCAGATCCGAATCGTTGATCTGGCTACAAATGTCGAACGGTCGGAGTTCGGACGGGTTGCGTCGTGGATCGGCCTGAAGAAAGCATTGACGATTCCCGTGATCATGCCGGACGAAGAGGTCGCGGTGATCTTGGAGTTCTATTTTGTTGAACTGAAAGCAGGTGCTGACGAATTCGCCGAGTTTGGGTTGTTTCTCGCCTCGCAGGTTGCCAAGGTCTTTGAGCGGGAATTGCTGTACAGACAGATTGAAGCGACCCGTCGGAAGCTACAGGATCAGTCTGTTGACCAGACCCGGGAGATCGGACGTTTGGCCACGCAGAACCAATACACTGAGGGACTTTTCCGGGGCATTGTCGATGGACTGGTGGAAGCGGTTTTCAGAACGGATACGAAAGGCCGCATTTCGCTGCTCAATGAGTATTGGGAAACGTTGACAGGATGGGAGGTAAATCAATGTCTCGGTCAGAACATCAAGGAGTTCGTGGTAGCGGAAGCGGCTCCGCTTGTTGAGCATCTATGGGAATCGATGCAAGTCGATGAGGAGGCCGTCCAAGGGGTGACGTTTCGGCTTCGTTGTTCGGATGACCGCGAACGCTGGGCGGAACTCAGTGCGCGCCCGCTGGTTAACCCGGTTGATGGCACGTTGAAAATCGTGGGAACCTTCTTCGACGTTACCGAACGGCATCTCGCGGAGGACAGGCTTCGCGTTGCAAACCAGGAACTTGAAAGGGCCGCCAACATGAAGGATCGCTTTCTGGCGGCGATGAGTCATGAACTACGCACGCCGCTCAACTCCGTGCTCGGATTTTCAGAGGTGCTGACCGCAGGCACACATGGCCGGCTAAACAGCTCACAGCAGGGGGCGGTGCGTAATATCGCGGAAAGCGGGAGCCATTTACTATCGCTGATCGACGACATTCTAGATCTCTCGAAAATTCAAGCGGGAAAGCAACGGCTGGAACTCCGTGAACTGGGTTTGCGCGAAATCCTCGAAGCCTGTCTCAACATGGTAAGCTCCCGGGCGAACGAGAAATCCATCGAATTACGGCTTTCGCTTGAGGAGGACGAACAGGTCATCGTGGCGGATGCCCGTCGCCTGAAACAGATCGTCGTCAATTTGCTGGGCAATGCGGTCAAGTTCACGCCCGATCACGGTCTGGTTCAGCTGCGCACTTTCAATGACAATGCGACCGGACATCTGAACATCTCGGTCAAGGATAACGGCATTGGCATCAGCGAGGATGACCAGGAGAAACTGTTTCAACCCTTTGTCCAACTGGATGGGGAATTATCGCGACGCTATGCCGGCACGGGACTGGGGCTTATGCTGTCCAAGAGCCTAGTCGAACTTCATGACGGTACGATTGAGCTGACCAGCGCCCCCGGTCAAGGCAGCGATTTCACCATCACGTTGCCGCTGTCACTGGAACCGAACGGTGTCGCGCTGGGTGAGGAGTCATCAGAGCTGATTCATGACGCAGATCAAAATGAGGTCCGGCGCACCCCTCTCATCCTTGTCGTGGACGATGACGAGAAAAATCGCCTGCTCATCAAGGCCTTCCTAAAAGCCAAGAAATATCGGGTCGAAACCGCGCCAGATGGCCTGACGGCGATCGCGCTGGCGAGTGAACTCCAACCGGATCTGATTTTGATGGATATTCAAATGCCCGGCATGGATGGCATTGAAGCGACCAACCGTATCAAGCAGTCTCCCTCAACCTGTGATATTCCGATTATCGCGGTGACCGCTCTTGCCATGGTGGGCGACAGGGAAATGTGCTTGGATTCGGGTGCCGAGGACTATGTCAGCAAGCCTGTGAAGATGCACGAACTCCTCGCCCGTGTCTCACGCAGCCTGAACTGCCAAGACTTTTTCTCAAACTCATGAAACAGTATTCGGAAGCAAAAACCACCTTGCTGATCGTCGATGACGAACAGCGCAACCGCGAGTTGATTGAATCCTTTCTCGAACGGGATGCCTACGAGTTATACATGGCTGAAAGCGGGGCGGAAGCCCTACTGTTGGCCGAAGGAACGATGCCGGACCTCATCCTGCTCGATGTAATGATGCCGGATATGGATGGCTACGAAGTATGCCGCCGAATTCGCGCACAGTCTAGGTTGGCGACGATTCCGATCATCATGGTTACTGCCTTGGACGGTCGCGATTCCAGACTCGAAGGCTTGGACGCCGGGGCTGACGAATTTCTTACCAAACCGGTCGACTCGATCGAGCTGCGGACGCGAGTCAGAACCGTGGCACGCTTGAATCGTGTTCGTCGACTCCAACAGGAGCGGGAAGATTTCGAGATGATAGCAGAGGATTCGCGAGACGGGTATCTGCGTGTGGATCGGGCAGGACAAGTCACCTACATGAACCGCGCGAGCAAGCAACTGCTGGGGCGTGAGACCGTGGACAGACTGCTTGTCCGGTTGAAGGAAAGTTTTTCATTGGAACCGTCGGGTGCCTGGTCAGACTGGGACTCCGTCTGGCGGCAGCCCGATACGCTCCGTTACCTTCTTCGGCCGGCCACCGATTCGGCTTGTGCCCAATGGCTTCGGTTTGAAATCAAGTCTTCCATGGGCTACGAAAGCTCGGCGCGTCTTTGCCAGATCACCGACGTGACGCCACTGATGCAAACGAAACGGGATACGTGGAGCTTCCAGTCGGCTGTATGTCACAAACTACGCACTCCGCTTACGGGTATCGTGGCGGTGACGCAAATGCTGGCCGAGAGGCAGGACCCAGACCCGGAGCTTCTCGAATTGCTCAAGACAGCAACTGGTAGACTCGAAACCCAGGTCAAGGCGGTGACCCAACTTGTTGAATATCCGAGACTGCTTTCAGCTGGAACGATCAGCCATGAGGATCTGGTCGCTGCGGTTCGACGCTCCGCCGCCTTGTTCGGGCTGAGGCGTTTGGAAGAGGAACTGTCGGAGGTCCCGGACAAACGCATCGAACTATCGGAGGGAGCCGTCGAAGTTATTACAACCGCTCTGTTTGAGAATGCCGTGAGGTTTCACCCAGAGAACTGTCCCGTTGTCACCATGAGTTCGAGCATGACTGGAGGGATGTATTGTCTCACGTTCACCGATGATGGCGTTCGTGTGCCCCCCGACGACTTGGAAAAACTGGGGGGGCTGATGTTCCAATCGGAACCGTCTTTCACTGGTGAAGTGCCCGGAATGGGAGCGGGCTTGGTGATGGTCGATTCCATGATCAGGGAACGCAATGGTAGTCTTTCATTCAGCAACCGGAACGATGCTCCGGGCTTTGTGGTTTCAATTGCGGTTCCCGTGACCTCCGAGAAGGTCCAGCATGGAGAGGATTGTTTGGCAACCGGCCTCCCCACACTCAACGACAAAGCTAACGTCTGCGCGGATTAAAAGTCATATTCGAAGTCATGATTATGCCGCTATATGAAACGCCGTGAGGTGTCTGTTGCCGTATCAGGTCGGCCTGCTTGTGGGCTGAAACTCGAGCGGGTTTGCCAAGATCAGGCGGTTCGTCGTTCAGGTCGAAAAACTTGCCCATCTGGTCGTTGCGGACTCTTCGAAACATGCGTTTGCGATTTTCGTCGTGATTCATAGCCGTGAGATCCGGGGTTGAAAGCCCGCACTTACGCCGGCAGCGTGGGCTAGACGAAGGCATTCCGCGCAAACGAACCCCGAATCAGTAACGAAGATCGACACGAGTTCGACGTCGTCCCCGCAACGATCACACTGTTCATGCCGAACGTGGCTGATCGACATCAGCTCGGTGTCAATCGATATCAGCTCTTCTATTAAGCGCTTAGCCATGGCATTTAGATAGCGGGATCTCCCAAGACGGACAGTCCCCTGTTTGGAGTAATGTTTCCGGATACATCGGGAACTTTTTGCTCCAATCGGGTTATCATCATTCGTGAGCAGTCTTGGCATTATAATGATATTCTTTGGCAAACGGCAAAACTGAGGTTTCGAATGCGTGCCGAGCGCACCGAAACCTGCGACCTGTGCGGAGCCAAGAAAGACCGGAGCCAGGAAAGACCTGTGGCAGGTGCATCTCTTGCAGGGTGGTAATTTCGTCTTTTTCACGTTTCTTTCTTCGTTCCGAGCCCTTCCACTAAAACGTGGCGGTTCGTAGGTCGATCCGGCGATTGCGGTGTAGCCACGGCTTATTCCGCCGGAGATATGTCCGAAAGTCGTGGACGAGGATTCGTGAAGGGCAGCCATCAGGGAG
>JAYPXF010000250.1:0-9804 GCA_038154405.1 Verrucomicrobiales bacterium
TTCGGGTGGATGGACTACGCCTACTCAAACCGGGTGGATGACGAGCACGGCTACTTCATTCCGGTGGTGGTGATGGTATTGCTGTATTGGAAACGCGAGGAGTTGATGGAGATTCCCAAAGCGGTCTGGTGGCCGGGGTTGGTGTTCACCGGATTGGCGCTGCTGATTCACATTGTCGGATTCCAGATCCAGCAGACGAGGTTGTCGATTGTGGCGTTCTACTCGGGATTGTTTGCGCTCACCTGTGTTGTCTGGGGATGGCGTTGGTTGCGGGCGACATTCTTTCCGTTCTTCCTGTTTTCGTTCTGCGTTCCGCTGGGCAACAAGGCGGACACCATCACGCAACCGCTTCGGCAGATTGCGACGGATATCACCACCGTCATTGCGCGCGGGCCCTTGGGGATCAACGTGTTGCAGAACGGCACGACCATCTTTGATCCTACGGGAAAGTTTACCTACGAGATCGCGGCGGCGTGTTCCGGTTTGCGCAGCCTGACGGCGATCACCGTGCTGGCGATCATTTTTGCGTTCGTCTGGTTCACGTCGTGGTGGAAACGTGGAGTCATCTTGGCTTCGGCCGTGCCGCTGGCCATCGGGAGCAACGTGTTCAGGCTTACCTCGATCATCGTTGCCGCCGAAGCTTTTGGTGAGCAGGCGGGGATGATTGTGCACGATCACTGGTTGTTGAGCCTGTTGCCGTATGTGCCGGCCATGATTGGATTGATTTTGCTGGCGTGGTTGCTTGAGGGGCGATGGCGTGGATTGTTGAATGCCATGCGGGAGGCAAATTCTGATGGTGAGAAGGAGGTCGTGGCGTGAACAGAAGAGAGCAGATCGTCTTTCATGTCGCGGCGCTGATGGTGGTTGGCTCGGGACTGTTGTTGGCGGCGCTGAAGAAGAATCAGCAACTCGGAAAGCCCGGCGTGAAGGTCGTGGCGGAACCGTTGCTGGATGAGGATGGGAACATCGTGGCGGAGCATTCCGTCTATCTACCGTCTGATGTTTCCGGTTACCTCTCACAGGCAGTGCCGATGCAGAAGACGGTCCTGGATTGGTTGCCGGGGGACACCCTGTTCGCTCAACGGTATTACGGGGCGACGAACGGATTCTGGATCAACATGGGCGCGGTGTTGATGGGGGGCGATCGGACGAGCATTCACCAGCCGCAATACTGCCTGACCGGTCAGGGCTACCGGGTCGAATCAGACCTTAGGGACACGATTCGTGTCGGCGGGGAAGTGGGTTACGACCTCCCGATTCGCCGGATCGTGGCGAGGGGGACCATGCGCGGGCCGGATGACCGGATGGTCGAGTTGAGTCGGGTGCTGGTCTATTGGTTTGCGGCGGACGGCCGCCTGACATCGGAGCATGAAACGCGGATGTGGGAACAGGCGGTGGAACAAATGAAGACCGGGGTGCTGCAACGTTGGGCTTACGTCACGTGTTTTGCGCCGTGTCTGCCCGGTGAGGAGGCTGCCGCGTTTGCAAAGGTTGACGCTTTCATCGCCGAAGCGGCGCCGCAGTTCATTTTGCGTTGAGTGGTCCGGGGGCAACTTTTCCTTACGTGGACCGATTATGAAGAAACGGTAAAAAAACGAAGTTCCCGGTAACATTGTATTTACCACCCAACGAAATCGGGGTTAGAACAAATTGGTCATGCTACGCCGCCAGCGGCAAATCCAGATTCACCTGCAACAGATCGTCGACGGCGGTCTGTTCGCGCTTGGTCTGTGGCTGGCGCATCTGCTGCGGGACCGGGCGACGGAGTTTTTTCCACAGCTGGCGCAGATCAGTGACTTTTCGCAATACCTCTGGTTGTTCTTGTTGATCATTCCGGCGACACCGTTGTTGCTGAAGGCACAGGGCTTCTACAACCGCCCTTTAATTTATTTGCGTTGGGAGACATTCTGGACCCTGGTGGAGGTGGCGTCCGTGTTGGTGCTCGGGGTCGTGACGATACTTTTCATCACCAAGGATGAGATGGCCCGCTCGGTGGTGATGTTGTTTGCGCCGATCGGCGTCACGATGATTTACGTCAAGGAGGAGCTCATCCTGCGCTGGTTGGTGAGCGAAGCGGGACAGGCGCAATTGAAACGTCGGGTGATCCTGATCGGCGGACCGGAAGAGACGAGCAAGATTGAGAACGACTTCGAGGAGAAGATGCCCGGAGCCGTGAAAGTGCTGGAGAAACTTGAACCCGCGGACGCCACCTCCGAAAAGCTGGTTCAGTTGCTGCATGATCACTCGGCCAATGGGGTGATTCTCAAAACCAGTCACGCGATGTTCGGCGAAGTGGAGCGCATCATCGAGATCTGCGAACTCGAAGGTGTGGAGGTCTGGTTGTTGGCGGATTTCTTTCAGACTCAGATCTCGCAGACAACAATGGACGATTTCCTTGGTCGGCCGACGCTGGTCTTTCGTTCTGCTCCGGAAGCATCCTGGCAGGGCTTGGGCAAGCAGATCCTGGATGTGGTCGGCGCTCTCAATGCGCTCCTGTTTCTGGCGGTGCCGATGCTATTTGTCGCGTTGCTCATTCGCCTGACTTCAAAGGGGCCGGTCCTGTTTCGTCAGCGCCGAAGTGGGTTGAACGGGCAGCCGTTCACGATGCTGAAGTTTCGAACCATGGTCACGGATGCGGAACAGCAGAAGGCGGAGTTGGCGGCATTCAATGAGATGGAAGGACCGACCTTCAAACTGACTGAGGATCCGCGCATCACGCGGTTGGTAATGATTCTGCGCAATTTCAGCATCGATGAGTTGCCGCAGCTGTGGATTGTGGTGATGGGGGAGATGAGTCTTGTGGGCCCGCGTCCGTTACCGGTGGATGAAGTCAAACGGATCAACGACCGCGCGCATCGTCGGCGCTTGAGTGTGAAGCCGGGTTTGACCTGTCTGTGGCAGATCAGCGGTCGCAACCGGATTTCCACCTTCGGGGAATGGGTTCGCCTCGACTTGGAATACATCGACAACTGGTCGTTGTGGCTTGACTTGAAGATCCTGTTTAAGACGATCCCGGTCGTGATTCTCGGCACGGGAGCAAAGTGAGTTCTCCGTGCCGGTATACCGGCACCAGGCCAAATCATCGATCCATCCCATGCCAGCCAAGAAGAAATCTCCCCGGAAGAAAACCGCCCGCAAATCCAAAGAACCTGTGTCTGTGGTGACCGGCGCTGCCGGTTTTCTCGGCTCCCATCTTACCGATCTGTTGCTGGGCAATGGACATCGGGTGATTGGGATCGATAATTTTGTCACGGGATCCGTGCAGAACATCGACCACTTGGCTGGCAATACAAGTTACCGCTTTGTCGAACAGGACGTGACAGAGTATCTGTTCCTTAACGAGCATGTTGATTACGTGTGGCATTTCGCTTCCCCGGCCAGTCCGATCGATTATGCCAAGCTGCCGATTCAGACCTTGAAGGTCGGTTCGTTGGGAACCCACAAGGCGTTGGGACTTGCGATGGAAAAGAAAGCCAGGTTCCTCATCGCTTCGACCTCCGAAATCTACGGCGATCCGCTGGTGCATCCGCAGACGGAGGATTATTGGGGCAACGTGAGCACCATCGGACCTCGCGGTTGCTATGATGAGTCCAAGCGCTTCGCCGAGGCATTGGTGATGGCTTATCGCCGCGAACACAAGGTACAGACCCGGATTGTGCGCATTTTCAACACTTACGGGCCGCGGATGCGGATCAACGATGGTCGGGTGGTGCCGGCCTTTGTCTCCCAGGCGATCAAGAACAAGCCGATCACCGTTTTTGGCGACGGCAGCCAGACCCGCAGCTTCTACTCAGACCTCATCGCCGGGATCTACAAGCTGATGATGAGCAACTACGACATGCCAGTGAACATCGGCAATCCGACCGAGATGACCATGCTTCAATTCGCCGAACAGATCGTCGAAGCGACCGGCTCTGGGAGCAAGATCAGCTTCAAGCCACTGCCCAAGGATGATCCCAAACAACGCAAGCCAGACATCACCCGGGCGCGCAAGATTCTGAAATGGCGCCCCAAGGTGGAATTGGCCGAAGGATTGCGGCCGACGATTGAGTATTTTCGCAGTCAAGT
This sequence comes from Verrucomicrobiales bacterium, assembly GCA_038154405.1. GTDB lineage: Bacteria > Verrucomicrobiota > Verrucomicrobiia > Limisphaerales > JAYPXF01. Next base: position 4,069 of record JAYPXF010000250.1, read on the forward strand.
CTGACTGGCGCGAATTGCGTAGGGGGAATTCCGCACGTGCGTTCTGGTAGATTTGTTTTATATTTGACCGGTTTCCGCTTTTTTCATTAGCTAGCCGCATTGGCGAGCAGTTTCGAAGATGTGTGGGAAAATCCGCATGTTATTGATTGTCAACCGGTTAACCCAAAACCTCGATTAGCGTCTGGCCAAGTCATTTCTCTGTCTGGATTTCGGTGCCTTCACCGTCAAGGCTGCCGAATTTGAACCCAACGATTCCGGTTCGCTCTGCCTCAAGAGCTACGGTCTCCGGGTGCTCGGCCCGGAAGGTTTCAAGGAGGAGGAACGAAACGAACTGCTCATCGCCACGGTCAAGGAGTTGATCGAGGAGGCGGACTTCGAGGCGACCCAGATCAACGTTTGTGCGCCGGGATTCCAAGTTTTTTCAAAATTCGTAAAGTTGCCGTCGGTTGATGCCTCGAAGGTCAACCAGATCATTCAGTTTGAGGCGCAACAGAATGTGCCGTTTCCGCTGGATGAAGTCGTCTGGGATTACCAGATTCTTGGAACGACTCCGAATGACGAATTGGAGATTCTGCTGGTCGCCATTCGCAACGAGGTGGTGGAAAGCATTTTCCAGATCGGTGAAGGTGCCGGATTGGAGTTGGATCTGGTGGACGTCTCCTCCGCCGCTTTGGCCAATGCCTACCGGTTCAACTACGGCGACGGTGAAGGCTGCGTGATGCTGCTCGATATCGGGGCCAAGTCCAGCAACCTGCTTTTCTTCGAGCAGGGGCGGGTCTTTTCGCGAAGCATCAATATTGGTGCAAACTCGATCACTCAGGATTTTGCGGCGGAATCGAAGCTGGAATGGGACGAAGCCGAACGACTGAAGATTGAGGAAGGCTTCGTCAGTCTCGGTGGTGCATATGAGGAACCGGACAATCCGAATCAGGCGCTGATTTCCAAGATCGCCCGTCAGGTGATGACTCGTCTGCACATCCAGATGAATCAGACGATTCAGTTCTACCGCGGTCAGCAGGGTGGTTCACCGCCTGAGAAGCTGTATCTCTGCGGTGGTGCTTCACTTCTGCCCTACACGGCACAGTTCTTTGCGGAGAAGCTGAACATTCCGGTTGATTACTTCAACCCGTTCCGAAACATCCAGATCGACGAGGAGATCAACCTCGAGGATATCGCGAAAGTGGCCCACACCTTCGGTGAGGTCGTCGGATTGGGCATTCGCAATCTTGCCCAGTGTCCGGTCGACCTGAACCTGATGCCGGCCAGTCACATCCGCCGGCAACAGTTTGCGGCCAAGCGCCTTTACTTTGCGGCGTCGGTCGTTTGCGTGGTGCTGATGTTGTGCTCCTTTGGCATGTATTACGATTGGGTGGCCAAGCAGGCAGAAGCCACCCAGATAGTGCTGAAAGGGCGCTTCGACCCGATCGAACGCGCATCTGGAACATTGCAGACCGCGATGAGCGGATACAACAGTGCCAAATCGGATGCCAACAAGTATGTGGAACTCATGTCGACCAAGATGAAGTGGGCGGACACGTTTCGGGTGATTCAGGACATCATGTTGTCGGTGCAGACCAATAATGGCGTGCAGGTCGACACCAACCTCTTCACAAACTCCCTGGTCACTCGTGCATGGATTGAGAAAATGACCGCGACCGCCGCGCCGGACGTGGAAGGATTTGACTTCGGCGTGGAAGGCGGCGACGACGATATGATGGGCATGGATGGAGAAGGGGACGGTTTTGGTGACATGGGAGAAGGCGGCGAGGAAAACATGAGCTTTGGCGACATGATCGGCATGGCTCAGCCTGCCGCCGCGGCCGTCGAGAAGGCACCGGAGGCGGGTTCACAGAAGGTGGCATTTCTGAATTTCAACTGCCGCGCGTTGAATCTGCTGCGGGTATCGCCGGCGGCGAACACCGAGTTTTGCTTCCGGCTCCAGGCGGCTTTCCAGGAGCATGACTTGTTCAAGGCTGATGAGACCGGATTGGTAGGCGACATCCAACAGGTGGCGCCCACCAATGACACATTCGGTTTCAATCTCGTGCTGCGTCTCAATGAAGAACTCATAATCAACTGAAACCATGGGCTGGCTTAAACGAAATCTCTTCTACGTGATCGGCGGCATCATTGCGCTGGTAGCGATCGGCGGTGCGTTCGTGTTCATGGACGGTGCCAAGCAACGTCAGCAGGAGGCGATGGACAGCCTGGCTGCGTACACCAACACGGTTAACCGGTTGAGGAACGCCAAACCGTATCCCAGCAAGGAAGCCATCGATAAGGCCAACAATGAGGCGGAGGTGCTCAAGGTCTTTTCCACTGAGGCTCAGAAACTGTTTGAGTATGAGAAACCGCGGCGGATGCGCAGTCAGGACTTCAAGGTCCATCTGATCAATTCGCTGGTGAAGCTGCGTGCCGACGCCACGAACAACAACATCAGACTGCCACGTAACTTCAATTTCACCTTCGGTCACCTGTTGCCGATGCCGAACCTGCTGCAATACAGCATCGAGCCGCTGTCAATGCATCTGCAGGACATTCAGGAAATCTGTCGGATTCTGTATGAAGCCCGGGTTCATACGATTACGGGCATTCAAAGAGTGTCCGCGTATCCGCGAGAACCGGGCGGTGCGATGTTGATGCACGATGTAGCGGTGCGCACCAATCTCGTCACTGATGAGGCGGTGTTTACCAGCACACCGATTCGATTCTCTTTTCGAGGTTTTACTTCTGAACTCACCGAGGTGCTGAATCTGCTGGCAAGCGACAAACGATTCTACGTCGTACGCAAGGTGGAAGTTGAGGGCTCTCGTCCCAGGCGTGCCGTGGGAGCCGTCGCCGGACTTGGCGGGGCCGGACTCGAGGGTGGAGATGGAATGGATGGGGGAGGGGAAGGTAGTGAAGACGGACCCGCTACCCGTGCTCCGATCACCGGAAACCCGAATGACCTGCTGCGTATCGCTCAGATGCGAGAACGGGCGAGAGCTGCGGCGGCTTTGAGAGCTGGAGGCAACGTCGCCACGGGGCCTACCTTGGTCACCGTGGTGGATGAAAAACCGCTGCAGGTGAACATGTTGGTGGATGTGGTGAAGGTCATTCGTCTGCCAAAACCGGCAAATTGAGACATGGATTTCTTAAAGAACCATTACGAGAAGATTGTTCTGAGCTTGGTGTTGATCGGCTTGGCAGCTGTGGGCGTGTGGCTGGCGCTGCAAGCCATGGCGTTTCGGGGTACGATTGAAGCCACCAATGCGCTTCAGCCGCAACCGTCACCTCCAGGTGGGATAGCAGAGACAAACCAGTTCTTTGAGGCACTGACAAACAGCAAGACACCTCGTCGAGTAGATTTTGACGGTGACCACAAAATCTTCAATCCGGAGAAAATTTTGAAGAATCCCCGCACTCGTATGGTGTTGCCGGCCAATGATCTGGGGCCCAAGGCAATCGAGGTATTGAAGATTCGGCCGCTCTACTTGCGGACGAAACTGGAGATGAAGAAGGTCCGGGATCGAATTACCATAAATCTTCATTACTTGTCTGAATTTGAAGCGGGGCGCTACGCAACACGATGGAATCGAACGAGTCTCAAGGCGGAAAAGAAGATTCGCATGAGCAGCCCTTTGGCTCGTATGCGCCAGATGCAAATGTTGGTCAACAGCGTAAACATGACGCCTGAGACGCCCGAACAGATGTCTGCTGAGCTGGAATTCACCATTGGGGCTGGGTTGCCCCAAATCATTGTCCTCAAGGGGGAGGAAGAGTCCAAGATTGCGTTGGAATATGAGGCGGATCTCCATTATCCGCCGGATCCGGAGAACGATGAGTTCAAGAACGTCCGCAAGGACAAGCCGCTGGTATTCGGCGGCGATACGAATACGGTCATGCAGGTGAGTTCCAATGCGATCACACTGCGTGCGCTGTCGAATTTCAAGAGAACCATCCGAAAACTGGAGGATAAGACCCAGATTCAGCCTGCTGTGGACAAAATGGCGCCGCCTCCAGCCGATGGGGAGATGGCGAAGCCAGACATGAAGGCCGGCGACGCAACTTCTGCCCCCGATGGTGCCGATGCAGCAAAAACACCTCTTGAAGAAGGTAAAACGGCTCCATCTGTGCCTGCTGATGCAGATCCCTCTGCTGCTTCTGAGAAAAAGGACGTATCAACTCCTTGATTTTCCTTTGGGTTTCTGCCCAAAATTCGTTAACCACCGTAATGAGAAACATTTGCATTACCTTGGGCTGCCTGTTGTTGGCGGTCACCCCGATATTTGGTCAAGGTGCCAATTCTTTGGCGTTCGATCCGGTTGTTGCTGCGGAAGAGGAGGCGTTACGCCGATCTGAGACCGCGCTCATCATGAACATGAACCTGCAACGCGCGGTTCAGGAGCAGGATAAGAAAAACTTCACCGGCGCGGCGTTAATCTATGAAGAAGTGATCGGGTTGGCGGGGAAACTGGGCAATCTGAAAGCGGTGGAAGAACAATTGGAGAATGCCCGTCGGGGGCTGGTCTATAGTCGTCTCCAGCAGGCTTATAATCTTCAGGATGAAAACAGATTCAAGGAAGCTGAAATTGAAGCTTCTAAGGCGCTGAAGTTCGATCCGGACAACTCCAAGATTGCGAAATTTCGACGATTCAATGCCGATATCGAACGGGCGCACGTGGGCATGATTCCGAGCCAGAACCTGTCAGATCAGATTCAATCCTTCCGTGATGAACGGGCCAAGATCATGACTTTGGTCCGTGATGGCAAAGCCTACTTCGAATTGCGGCAGTTTGATGAAGCCGAGCGTGCTCTCACGGAGGCCATCAAGTTGGATCCCCGCAATGATATAGCCTATTACTACCTGCGATTGATTCTGGAGGCGAAGTACGACAAGGAGACCCGGCGACGGGAGCATACCTTCTCAGAACGGGTGATCGAGGTGGCGGAAGCCTGGAACAAGGATACGCGGCGACTGTTGCCGGAGCCGAATCCCTACTACCACACCAACGCTACGCGGCCATTCCTGACCCACACCAGCAAAGGCGCACAGTACATACGTCGAAAGATGCACGAAATCGTGATTCCGGAAATTCTTTATGAAGAATTGCCGTTGAGTGACGTGGTGGATGATTTGATTGAGCAGGTCAGGCAGAATGATCCGGACAAGGCCGGTCTGAACTTCCTGATCAATTCTCTTGGTGATGACGGGGCAAGTCTCGCAGCAGGTGGCTTGGGCGGCGGCGGTCTTGGGCTTGATGGTGGAGATGATGGTCTGGATGGCGGCGGAGCGGCCGCTGCACCGGTGTTGGACGCCATGGGGAATCCGATCGCGGCTCCTGCCCTTCCTGCCCCAGGTGCAGGTGGACTGGGACCGATTCTCGAAGATTCGGTGATCACCATTCGGCAGACGCTTTCGAACCTGAAGCTCATCCATGTCCTGGATGCGATAACCAAGACGTCTGAAATTCCCTTGAAGTATGTGGTGGAGGAATATGCGATCGTGTTCGCGCCGAAGCGGGATACCGAACGCCAACTCTACACGCGCATTTTCAAGATCAATCCGGATACCTTTATTCAAGGCCTCCAAGGCGTGACGACCACTCCGGTCATTCCAATCACGAGTACCGGCGGTGGTGCTGGCGGCGGTGCTGGCGGCGGTGGTGGTGGTCAAGGTGGTGGTGGTCAAGGTGGTGGTGGTGGCGGCGGTGGTGCCGGCGGTGGTGCCGGCGGTGGTCAAGGGCAGGGTGGTTT
>JAYPXF010000251.1:0-9632 GCA_038154405.1 Verrucomicrobiales bacterium
ACAATCCTATCAGGTGCCCGGATTGGTACAAGTCCGATCTAGCTCCATTTACACCATTTCGAACACTCCCTAGCCCTGCCAATATAAATGGCGAGTCGCGATCGTGACCGCCTTTCCGGTCATTCCCCGCCGGACATCGTCGCCCAAAGATCGCGATGTTTACGCATGAACGGATCGACGACCGTCGCCGAAGACCGGCCAGTAGACTCTCTGTCTGAGGTAAGACCGACCGCAAAATCCCGCATCTTTGCCGTCGAAGACAGTCCCACCCAGGCCCGAAAACTGCGTTTCACCCTCATGGGAAACGGCTTTGAAGTTCAAGCCGTGCATTCCGGCGAAGACGCCTTGAAACAGCTCGTAGAGTTCATACCCGATATCATCATAAGTGACACAGTGCTACCGGGAATCGACGGCTACGAACTTTGCCAACACGTCAAACAGATGGAAACCCTCAGGGACGTGCCGTTCATTCTGCTGACCTCACTGGAACACTCCGATGACGTGCTGATGGGTCTGCAATGCGGCGCCGACCAGTTTCTCACCAAGCCGTGGAACGAGGAGTTCCTGATTTCACGAATCCACTTCATCCTGAAGACACGCGAAGTCCGCCGCACCCATCCGGATGCGGGTAAAAACTCCTACATCACCTTCGGCGGCAAGGAATTCTCCATCGACGCCGACCGAGAGCAGGTATTGGATCTGCTGATCTCCACCTACGAGAACGCGGTCCAAAAAGCCCGGGAACTTCGGGATGCCAATGAGCGGCTGCAGGACGCCATGCAAACCATCAACACGATGAAGGAACTCGTGCCCATCTGCAGCTGCTGCCAGAAGATCCGGAACGATTCCGGCTACTGGTCGAAGGTCGACGAGTTTCTCACCACCCACAACGTCGCCCAGTTCTCCCACAGCTACTGTCCCGACTGCGCCCACAAGGTCCTGGAAGACGCCGGCATGGATTCCGACGGACTTGAAGGGTAAACAGCGGCGTCAGATTCAACGGCCCCGCAAAATCCTTGCTTTGAACAGACTGATCGCTACTCTCCGCCTCCGCCGGTAGTCCGATGGTGTAATGGTAGCACAGGGCTCTTTGGAAGCTCTAGTCATGGTTCGAGTCCATGTCGGACTGCCACTTCAAAAACGGGGACGATCTTCCTGAACATCCTCCGCTTCCACTGAGAGCGCCCAGGCGCCGAGAGCGGCTCCGCCAATAACTCCCGCCACGCAGAGGGCAAGCATCGGGTGATTGCCCGGCTCAAGATTCCAGGCCACCGCGAAGCAGCCGGCGATGATCCCCCAGTCCAGAAACAGAAGCGTCATCCGGAAGTTTGGGCTTACGGCGACCTTGGTTGGTCCCGTCTTTGGTGCCGGCACAGGTTTGCGACGCAGATAGGCCGGGCGTTCCTGAATGAACGGTTTCTGGAAGGCCGGCTCTTCGTTCGCCGGAGCGGCTGTTTTTTTTTCTGCGTCAGCCGGCTCCGTGCCCGCGGCAATGGGCGTCGTTTCTGCAACCTCGGAAGCGGTTTCCGGCGCGGGCGCTTGAGATGCGGGCCGATCGGGAATTCGCGGACTGCGGGCATTGCGCCGTGCACCCTTGCCGGGAGTTGATCGCGCACGGGGCTGGCGCTTCATCCGCAATACGCGCGGAGATTCACCACTGGCAGCAGCGGGCGCAGGATGTTGGGATGTGGATTCGGCTGCCGGTTGCGCCTGCCCGGTTTGTGCTTCCGCCTGGGGATCAGCGGGAGCCGGTTCACTGGCTGATTGCTGCCCGGTCAGCTTTTGCTGCCCTTTCAGAAATGCCCCCAGTCCTTTGCCGACCCGGGTGCGCTTGGCCTGGAAGGACGACAGCATGTCGGCGGCCTTGCGGCCTTCCTGACCGCTCGCACCGGCAATCAAACTGTCCAGTCCGCGTCCAATTACGGGCTTTTCCACGCCGTTGAGGTTGAGAAACAATTGTAAGTCGGGCAACAAAAAGTTGTGCGCCAGACCGTTGCCAAGCCGTAGCTTCGATTGCCAATTGAAGCGCAAATCGCGAGAGGATTCGTTTGGCAACCGAATCGACGCCCTCCTTTTCGAACGTTCCTGCGACAGTTCCGGAAGTCACCACCCGACCAATGAGCCTTCGCGGACGTCCCCCTGCTGATTGGCCTGTACGAATTCTCCGGACTCCACCTCGAGACAGGTAAGCCAGTGTCCCCCCACTGCAGCGGTGTCGATGCACACCCCGCCCTTCCATTGGCGCGGCACACCGGAAGTCTGCCGGGTGTGTCCCACCACGGTCCGCCGGCCCGACTTGTGCAACTTCAGGTTGCGACATTTTTCCCAGAAAAGATGCATGTCGGTGTGCTCGTGCAGGTCGAGATCCGGATCAATGTTCGCATGCACGAAGATGAAGTCATCGGTCTCCATCCAAGAATAGGTATCCTCCAGCAATCGCCAGTGGCGCGATGGGACCAGTTCGGGCCACCCCGGATCTCCCTCCCAACCGTATGACTCAAGGGTCTCCCTACCACCACATTGGGTCCAACCGTGAAACATGTTCGGATTCTCCCGGCTCTCCATCATCATCACCTCGTGATTGCCCCGGAGCGTGACAATGTTGTGCGTTTGGGAATGATCGATCAGCCAATCCAGAACCGCCGGTGTATCAGGGCCACGATCGACGTAGTCACCCAGAAAAATCAGCGTGTCATCCGCGCCCGGATTCAATGCGATCATCAACGCGTGCAGAGCGTGATAACAACCGTGAATGTCCCCGATGGCGTAGTTCTTCATTCTCCCTGAATCGACAACCCGTTTTCGGTCAGAACTTCCAGCCCAGCGATGAGCGCACCTGCACGTCATCGGGTTCAATGTCGGCCAAGGTGCGGGGATCAGCCTGTGCCAGAAAAGTCAGATTCAAGGACAGATTCTTCACCAGCCGATATGCGAGATTGCCCTCCACCCGGTAACGATGGCTCGGCAGTTCTCCGACCTGGGGATAAAAGTCAAATTCCTGACTCAGACGCAGATCCTTGTTGATGTCCCAAGTGGCTTCATGGCCGAGACGCAGGAAATATTTCTGAGTCTTGTCACCTGTATGAGATCGCCGTTCCTGGATTTCACCGACCATCTAGAGATCAATGCTCAGCTTGGAATTCTTGAAGAGGAACTTCTTTCCCTTGAGCAAATGATAGCCCACTCCCGGACCGATCGCGTACTGCAATGAGATCCTTCTCACCTCGTCGTAGCCGGCACTGCCCACGTGATAGAGATACCAACCGGGATCAAATGTGACATCCGTCTTCATCGAGCCGTTGAGCTTGTTGGCCGAAATGACATCGCCGCTCTCGCCATACGCAAAACTGATGTCTTTGAGATTGCGAAGTTTTCCGCGGGTGTAGCTGCTGCGCACGCGGGTGTGAAAGGTCTGGGCATCGACGGAGTTATAGCGAAGATCAAGTCCGAGACGTATGTCGTGTGTCCATTTCCCCTTGAGTTTCGGTTTGGCCGGAGCCTTGGCCGGGGCAGACTTCTTGGCCGTTGGCTTCGCGGGGCTCTTGGCCGCGACCTTGACGGCCGGTTTTGTCTTGGCCGGAGCCGCTGCCACGGGCTTCTTTTCCGATGCCGGAGTGACCACCTTCGGGACGACGGGCACGGCGGCTTTGGGCGGTGGTGCAACCGCCAATTCCTTGTTCGGTTGCGTGGCTACCGGTTTTGGCGTGGCTGACATCACAGGCTTGGTGACCGGGGCGGATTTAACCGGTGCGACAGCCACAGACTGGTTCTTCTTTGCCGGAAGCGCCGGGGCCGGCGTGATAAGTTTCATCATCGGAATCTTTTCCGGGACTTGTGCGCGGGGCTTTTCCACGACCTTCACCTCTTCCGAAACCATCGGATATGGTGGTGGCGTAATCACCGTAGGTGACTTTTCGGTTGAACGCGCGGTGGGCAGCGGTTGCAGCGGGGTTACCCTCGTGCGATTCGGATTGGTGCCACGTCGGGCGGATGCCTGAACGGGTTTCGCCGTCGAGCCAGCGACCGGACCGGGCGTCGACGGCGGAGGAAACACGATTGGTTTCCTGGTGGAGGATTGCGTTTGTTTCAGCAAAGGCCGAATACGGACCGGAGGGGCCGTTATCACCGGCAAGGTCTTCTGTGTCGCTCCTGTTGGTGGAGGAAATACGATGGCCGGCTTGGCAGCAGCGGGCCTGAGCAAGGGTACTGAGGCGCGGTTCGCCGGCGGGGCACCAACCCCGGACATGCGTCGCTCGGTCCTAACAACCTGCGACCGCGGAATCTGCACCGTCCCACTCCAGGCGGTTTGCAGGGAAATGCCGGTGGGAGTCTCAGCGACGATCCGACCGGTCATCCGATCGCCGTTGACCAGGTAAATGACCGCCTCTCCCCGTGCCTCGACGACACCCACCGCCAAACAAACCAACAGCATGAATGAGCAGAGAGGACGCGTCATTGGGATCGGGAGAACATCTCAGCCTCCCCGCTTGTTGATGCTCGTGAGATCCACCGGAATCGGATCATGATCCAACGGATCAGCCTGCTGGCGCATCCGCATACCGCCGATGATTCTCACCATGCCTTCTTCGGTCATGGTGAGGACTGGTTTGCTGCCGAATTCAATGCTGTAGATCCAGCGGCGAATGACTTTCCCGGAGGGACTGACCACATGATAGTGGTACTGCTTTGCACCGCTCTGGTGCAGCACATGATAATTGCTTACCCGATCAGGCTGAGCATCGACATCCCGCGCAAACGCGACAATCTGCCCCAGGTTCGCCAGCCCGACAATCGCATTGGCTTCCTGATCCGTGACCCGCACAAACAATTCCTGCTTGTTGCGGGTGAGTCGCTGAACCGTGTAAACCCGGGTCCGGGCCTTGTTGGAACCGGGCTCCATCACTCCGAACGCCTGTTCCTTGATCGCCGCGGGTTGCACTATGTTGAACCGGAAGGCGTCGCCCACCTTGAAATCTTCCGAGCCGTTGCCGGTCTGCACCACGGGCTGCACGGCGAACTGACCGGTCTCGTAGAAGCGAAGATACTCACTGAGGTTGACCTTCACCTTGGCCTCCTTGCCGTGCGGCACCGTGAACGGTTTGAGGATTTTCGATTCCTTCATCACCGGCACGGAGCTGCTACCTGAATCCTTGACCATGAAGCTCAACCACCCCTTGCTGCCGCCCGTTCTGATTTCCCGTCCGGAGAAGTTCCGGATCCAGACCTTCACCGAGATCTCCTCACCGGGAACGTAGGTCTTTTCGTCGGTCTCAATTCCGACCGTGATGGTGTCCGCCGGATAAACACTGGCAGTGCACATCATCAACATCACGAAATATGCAAATCTCTTCACAAACGCAGTCTAGCCATTAGCTCGTTTCGCACAAGCGGCATTCACGCGGGATCAGACGCGCCATGAAACGCAGATGTTCAGTTCACTCTTGAGGCAGATTCAAAGCCAATCGCACGCGGCCCGTGCGACGTCGACCGCGGAAACTGAACGCAGACACTCCATGTACGAATCCCAGCGACAGGTTGATTTCATGCAGGGCGCACACGGCAGTTCGCCCCGCAGAATCCGCACGTTACTCCCGTAAGGACCGGTCTGACCGGGATCAGTCGGACCGAATACTCCGATCACCGGCCTACCCAACGCGGCCGCGATGTGCATGGGACCGGTGTCGTTGGTGATGACCAGACGGCAGCGGCGCAGGCATTCGATCATCTCCGGAATGCTTGTGCGCCCCGTCAAATCCAGGCAGGCAACCGTCCCCAACGAATTGATCTCGCGCGCCAACTCCCGATCTCCGGAGCCACCAATGATGACGAATCGGGCAGTCGGTTTCTGCTTCGCGATGAAACCCACCGCAGAGGCAAAATGCCCCGGTGGCCAGCGCTTGTTGTCCCAGCGGGCCCCCGGAATCAAAGCGATGATTTCGGCGGAGTTTCCCGTGAGCTTTCGCGCCACGCGTTTCGCGGCGGAAGCACGTTCCGGTATCCAGTCGTAGTCCACCGACACATCCAATCCGATCTCCTTGGCCACATCGAAATACCAGTCCACCGCATGAAGCCGGTCCTGCGGACGCGCCACCGCCACATCGTAGAACATCCGTGCCCCTTCCCGGCGCAGATCCAGCCCCACCAATCGTCCGCCCCCCGCCAACCACGCAAATGAACCGCTGCGAAGGAGACCTTGAAGGTCGATCACCAGATCAAAACGTTCCCGCCGAATTCGCGCAACATTCGCAAACCATTTCTGAACACCGGCCATCGAGAACCCCCTCGAACGTGCAAAAGGAATCACCTCATCCAGATCTGGATCGTCCTCGAGCAAGGGAAGAAGATTCTCCGCCAACCACCAAGTGATCCTGGCGTCCGGATACCGCAACCGCAACAGACGCAGAACCGGCATCGCCTGCACCACGTCACCCAGCGAACTCGGTTTGATGATGAGGATCTTCATCCGTGGTGGAAATGATGTGGGCAAAAGAAACAGGCGGATCCACTTCCAAAAGTGGATCCGCCTGCGGAAGCCGATGCCGGGCTCACTTGCCCAGGGCCAGACGTTCAGCCAGACGCTCCGGCAGACCGGCCGCGCGAATCTTGGCCTGCGCCGTGGCAATGTCGTAATCCAGACGACGTAGCTCGATGGTGCTCTCTTCCATGTCGTAGATCACGTAGGCGGCCTTCGGATTGCCATCACGGGGCTGCCCGACGCTGCCTACGTTTACAAAATACTTCTTGCCCGGCTCGACCTTGAACTTGGAGTAAGTGCCGCCGCGGACCGTGCTGTCGCGCACGAACGCCACCGGCACGTGAGTGTGGCCGAAGAAGCAGACGCCGGTATTTTGATACGTGAAGCTGGCGGCGGCAGCGAGCTTGTCAAAAACGTAACCCCATCGTTTCGGTCCATCCAAGGTGGCGTGAACGATGGTGAAGCTGGAAACCAGGCGGATATACCGCAGTTCGCGCAACCACTGGATGTCTTCCTCAGTGAGTTGGGCACGCGTCCAGTTTACCGCTTCGGCGGCATGTGGATTGAAGCCTTCGAGAGCATAATCAACCGAACAGTACTCGTCGTGATTCCCTTTCACCACCGGCATGCCCATGCTGCGAACAACATCGAGACATTCCTTCGGATTGGCATTGTAACCCACGACATCCCCCAGACAGCAATAGTGGGTGCATTTGTTGGCCTCGGCATCCGCCAAAACCGTCTGGAATGCTTCCCAGTTTGCGTGAATGTCGGCAATGACTGCGTATTTCATTTCAATTCCACTCTATCCAACGATCTCGAATCCTCTGAATTCGTTCGTCGCTTCTGCCCAGTTTTCAGTTTCTTTCTTAATAAAGCCGGACAGACCTGAATCCCGAACTGAATCCCGAAAGCTGACGAGTTCATCGCGTTCGCCTTCGGCAATCAGCTCTACCCGGCCATCGGGTAAATTGCGGACCGTCCCGGTCACCTCGAACTCCAGCGCCACGCGCTTGGTGGTATAGCGAAAACCGACGCCTTGAACGCGGCCTTCGTAATGCATGTGTAACCGGCAACGAGCCATAATACCATCGCCTCACCACCTCCGACCAACGCCGAAGAGCCCGTGATTGAGCGGTAATATCGGGGGAACCATGCCCCGACTGACAAGGGCAACGCAATCGTTATTTTCGACGGACTGCGCCGTCCCAACTCCCTTTGGCCCAAGGAATTAGCCTTTCCCCTCGGTGCCCGGAGCGTTGCGCGTGGGCTTGTGCACGCTGTATTCCCCCTTGGCCTCGCGTTTGAGCACGGTAAACCCGGCCTTGGTCGCGTCGCTCACGCTTACCGGCTTGGTGATTTTCGGCGTGTTGAAGGCGGAGAACTTTTTCCGCACGGGCTTCTTGCACGCCGGACAATTCTTCAGATCCGGCGCACTGATCGGCCGGCGCAGGGTGAATTCACCGCCGCAGACCTTGCAGTCGCCTTCACAAACCTCGTACTCGTAGAACGGCATACGCAATCAATCTGCCACACAAGATTCGAACTCCGAACGGATTTTTTCCTCGTCCAGGTCCTTGCCGATGAACACGAACTGACTTTCGCGCTTCTCGTCCGGGTTCCAAAAACGCTCCGGCGAACAGTCAAACATCATCTGCACGCCCTGAAAAACCACCCGTTTTGGAACACCCTTGATGTGCAGGATGCCCTTGCTGCGATAGATCTGTTCACCACTCTCGCCCAGCAATCCGCTCAGCCATTTTTCGGTCTTCTTCAGATCCAAAGGGCGTTCCTCGCGGATGTAGAAGGAACCGACGGAGTCATCGTGCCGATGCTCATGTCCGTCATCTCCAATGTGGTCATGCTCACCCGGCCCGTGCGAATGAGAATGGGAATGATCATGCGACTCATCCTCGCATCCAGGATCATGACAGTCGTGGTCGTGCGAATGATCCGCCGGCTCTTCCTGAACTTCCAACGGGGAAAACAATTCCCGCGCCTTCACGCCCAACACCGTGCCAACGTCCACCTGTGAGCGCTCGGTCCGGTGAATCTTGGCCAGGTTGTTCATCTTGCGGATCCGCCGTTCCACCCGGTCCAGATCGGCTTCTTCAACCAGGTCGGTCTTGTTCAGCAGGACCACATCCGCGAAGGCAATCTGCGGCTGCGCCTCCGGGGCCTTGTCGAGCACGGACTCCACGTGTCGCGCGTCCACCATCGTCACGATGGAATCCAGCTTTACGTGATCGGCCAGATCCGGAAGCATGAACGTGTGCGCAATCGGGCTCGGATCCGCCAGGCCGGTGGTCTCGACCAGAAGGTAGTCAAAACGTTTACCCTTGCGCACGAGATTCGAAACGCTTTTCACGAGATCTCCGCGAACGCGGCAGCACATGCAGCCGTTGTTCAGCTCGAGAACCTCCTCATCCGCACCAACGACCAGCTGGTTGTCGATGTTGATCTCGCCAAATTCGTTGATGATGATCGCGCACTTGTAGCCATGATTCTGCGTCAGCAGATGATTCAAAAGCGTCGTCTTTCCCGCGCCGAGGAACCCGGTCAGTACCGTTGCGGGAATGGGATCTTTCTCTTTCTTCATTTCAGACCAGGAAACCTAATGGCGACATCTTTCCCCGGCAAGCCTTGGAGGACCGGCTTGATCACCATCGGAATTCCTAATATTCTCTCAGGAATGGCATCATGAACGAGCAATCGGCGACCACAGAAGAAATCTGCCCCATCAATCTCACCTCCGAATCTTCTGCCAGCGGTGAATACTGGCGTTGGTGCCCCCGGTGCAGCCACGAACTGGAGAACCGCAAGTGCAAGCTCATCTGTACCCGCTGTCATTACTTCATGAGCTGCTCGGATTTCGATTGATCGGCCGAATTCAGTTTCCATCGCCTATCGGAGCGATGAGCGCCGCCTTGGCCGTCCGCGCATAATCCCCGGCGCGCGCCGCCAGCTGATCCCTTATAATTGCGTAACCCGTCCCCAACGCAAACAACACGAAGCTGCCCAACACCGCCAGGTAACCGGGCGACGTGATCCGCACGGCCTCATACCTGCTGTTGATCGGCACCGTCAACACCACCAACAAACCAAAGACCTGAACATCCAGCGGTTGCCAGCGCCGGGTCCGAAGTTGATACGCCGC
>JAYPXF010000252.1:0-924 GCA_038154405.1 Verrucomicrobiales bacterium
TCTTGGCTACGGTGCCCGCGGCGCGGGAGGTAGGATTCCTCCGAATGCGACCCTCGTCTTTGAAGTCGAGCTGGTTGATTTCTGATCCTTGGATTTTCGGGTTGAAAACAAAAGGGCGCGGCTCTCACCGCGCCCTTTTTCGTGATCAAAGCGGTTCGCTACTCACTGACCTTGCGGATGCAGTTCTCCCCGCCGAATCCGTTGGGGATCCGGTCTTGGCATTCAGGATCGTCGACCCATTGTCCGTCCACGAGGAATCGGTATTGGACCTTTTTGTTCTTCTCGAGGTTCACCGTGGTTTTCCAGACGCCGCTCTTCAGCTTACGCATGGACTTGGGCGCGTTATCCCAGTCGGTGAAATCACCGGCGAGCATCACGGTATCTGCATCAGGCGCAGCGAGTTCAAAGATCTGCTTGCTCTTCGAACCGGCGGCGCCCTTCGATTTTGCAACCTTCTTTGCGGGCATCTTCTTCTTTGGTTTGGCTGTGGTTGTGGCTTTTTTCTTGCCTGTCAAAACGGTCGCAAAATTCGCACAGGGGGCGAAGTTGTGCCAAGCGGAATTCTTTGAAGGGAGGTAAAGCGGGCCCCATTTTGCGAAAATCCTTCTATTCCGGGGTCCTTTGCAGCTAAATCCCGCCCGCGCCTCGGTGCGAACTGTCTACAAACCATGTCGAAACTAGCGAATGTCGTCCTGCGCAGCAGGGAAGGAGATCGGGTTGCAGCCGGGCATCCTTGGATCTATCAACGTGCGATCGAGAAGGAACCGGCAAACGTACCTGATGGTGCGGTGGTTCAGGTAAAGGACCACAAGAATCGTTTCCTGGGGATCGGGATCTACAATTCCCAATCACGCATCAGAGTGCGGATGTTCAATCGCACGCGACGATCGCTTGATCGCGAGTTTTTCGAGGACCGCGGCAGTG
>JAYPXF010000252.1:934-8105 GCA_038154405.1 Verrucomicrobiales bacterium
ATTTTCTGAGTGGTCTGATTGTGGACCGCTACGACGATCATCTCGTCATTCAGGTGACTTCCCTGGCGCTGGATCAACATCTCAAAGACATCGTGAGTGTGTTGGATGAGCGGTTGAGTCCGGCCAGCATCATCGAACGCAGTGATGTGGCGGCGCGGAAGTTTGAAGGATTGCCGGAATCAAACCGCGTGTTGAAGGGGGAAATGCCGGGAGTGATCGAGATCGATCTGAACGGACTCAAGTTCAGTGTTGATCTGCAGGGCGGGCACAAGACGGGGGCGTATCTAGATCAGCAGGCGAATTATCAGGCGGTGGCTGACGCCATCGCGCGCTACCCGCAACCGAAGGTGTTGGATTGCTTCACCTTTCAGGGAGGATTCGCCCTGCATGCGGCGAGGGTTGAGGGAGCGAGCGTGACCGCAATTGATCAAAGCGAGGAGGCGATCAAACAGGCGCGCGAGAATGCAAAGAACAACGGACTCAACAATTGCGAATTTGTAAATGGCAACGCGTTCGATTGGTTGAAATCCAAGTCTGCCAAGAATGAGGCGGAGAAGAATCAATTCGACTGCATCATCCTTGATCCTCCTTCCTTCACGCGAAATCGAAAATCGGTGGGGGACGCGTTGCGGGGCTACAAGGAGATCCATGTGCGCGCATTGAAGCTGTTGAAACCGGGCGGGGTGTTGGCGAGCTTTTGTTGTTCGCATCACGTGGATGCCGAGCTGTTCCAGTCGGTGATTTTGGATTCCGCCTACGACACGCGGCGGACGTTGCGTCGAATTGCCAGCTATTCGCAATCACCGGATCACCCGGTGATCCCCGCGATCCCCGAAACCGAATACCTGAAGGGGTTTGCATTTGAGGCTCTATGAATCCGCTGCGTCACCGAGAATTTCACGAAGGACTGGGTGCTCAATTTGGGGAGCTGGCCAGTTGCGAAATTGTCACCGATTACGGTGATCCCACTTCGGAGCTTGGCTTCGTCTCAGGATCGGCCGGCGTGTTGGATTTCAGTTTCCGCGGGCGGATCTGTGCACTGGGGAATGACCGCGCGAAGTTTCTACACGGCCAGTTGACCAATGACATCAACCGCTTGCAACCGGGGCAGGGTTGTTATTCCGCCTTGGTCACCAACAAGGGCAAACTGGAAAGCGACCTGAACGTCCATTGTCTGGAGAACGAGATTCTGCTCGATTTTGAACCGGGGCTGACGGAACGCGTGAAGGAGCGGATCGAGCGGTTCATCGTCGCCGATGATGTGGAACTCTGCGATGTCTCGGATGCGTTTGGACTGCTTTCCGTGCAAGGACCCAACGCGGCGGAGGTTGTGACGCGGTTGAAGTTGTCGCTTGAACTGCCGAAGGATTCGCACGGAGTAGCCTGGTTGGAGGACGAAACGCTGGGGGCGCTGTATGTCGTGTGCAATCCCCGGTTGGAGTCAGTCGGATTCGATATCTATGCGCCCGAGGAATCGATTCCCGCGATTGCCGACAAGCTCATGGCCGCCGCAGCGGAGCTTGGTGGCGGGGCAGTCGGATGGTCGGCGTTTGAGACGGCCCGGGTTCTGGCGGGAGTACCTCGGTTTGGTTGCGATATGACCGAATCCAATCTCGCCCCCGAAGCCGGTATTGCTGAACGCGCCATCTCCTACAACAAGGGCTGCTACATCGGTCAGGAAGTGTTGAATCGCCTGCACAATTTTGCGGAAGTGAACAAGTCACTGCGGTTGCTGCGCATCGATGTTGCCGAGATTCCAAATGACGGTGATCCGGTGTTCGACGGAGAAAAACAGGTGGGAGAAATTACTTCCGCGGTCCGGGAAGTCGGGGGCGATGCGGCGATCGCCTTGGGCTACGTGAGGAAAGGCCACAACGAGTTGGGGACAAAACTGCGGGTTGGTGAAGCTGGTGCGGAAGTGGTTGGTCTGCCCTTGGGGAAACAGCGCTAGGGCGACTCAAATTGACTTGCAGATGAAGCCCGCTACGGAGTGATGAGCTCACTCCTTCGTTCGATCAGCGGGCATCTTGTCATTCAACTTGGGAAGTCCGTTTTTTTCGTTTATGTCATTCAGCCGGCGTGGCGTGGAATGCATCTCGCCCTGTTGCTCGCGCCAACGTTCACGCTGCATATTTTCCCGCCAGGCCGGGGAGTTGCGCAGGTTCGGTGATTGATTGCGCTCTCTGAAACGCGCCATCTTTTTCTCCCGCAGACAGCGGAACGCGTCCCGTTGCTCCGGTGTCAGAACCTGCATGATTTCCATGTGTAGCTGGCGGTAGATTTGACCATGCTCTTGCATCAGGTCGGAACGCGTCATCTTCATCTGCCGATGAGCCTCCATCATCCGGGGTTTGATCTGATCCACCTGTTCCGGGGTGAGCTGGAGATGATGGCGATATTCCCGCATCACCCGGGCAGACCATTGATCGGGATTTGATCGCGCGCGGACGATTGACTTGACGACCTGAAAGGTGATCACGCTGCCGGTCACTGCGCCGGCGATGAATATCGCGGTGAGCGAACCGACTATTTTCCATTGGCGTAGAGCTTCCATGTCAGAGCAGGGGACCTTCGATCGAATCCACCATGGTGATCTCCACGTCGAGGCCCCGGCTGAAGATGTCGTAGTTTACAAAGACGGTGGCAACCATGATGGACAGGGCGATGAACATGGAACGGACCGAGAACAGTTCCCAAAGGTTTGGCGTGTCGGGAATCTCACCGGCGGCCCAGCGAGCTGCCACGCGCGTCGAAAAGCCCAGTGGCGCGGGACTGCCGTCGATCTTACGACCGGCGGCGGCCCAACCCGCCAGCTTCAACCATTTGTCATCGTCCTTCATGCGTGCCTTTCTTTTCCAACTGTTCCAAAAACTTCTTCATCTTCTTTCGCGCCCGGAATGCCCGGACCTTGATCACAGTCTTGTTCCAGCCGGTCAGTTCTGCGATCTCAGCCAGTGATTTGCGTTCCAGGTCGAGCATGGTGATGATCATTCGGTCATCCGGCTTCAACATATCGAGCAATCGGGTGACCAGTTCGTGGGCGGCTAGTTCCTGTCCCGGTTTGTGGGCATTTTCCGAATGCGTGACCGCGTCGATCACCGCGGCTTCCTCTTCGGAAAGGTCGGCCATGCGCCATTCAGGCCGTCGTTTCTGCATCCGCAGTTTGTCCAGACTGGTCGTCACCGCCACCCGGGAGACCCAGTGTTCAAAGGGGACCTCGCCCTTGAACTGGTCCAATTTGGCAAAGATCTTCAAAAAAATGTCCTGTGCCAGGTCCTGTTCATCCAACCGGCGGGGCAGATGTGAGCGGACGATCTTGATCACCAGCGGATACAGGTGTTCGGTAAGTTCGCGGGCGGCGTCTTCGTCACGCCGCCTAACCCGTTCCAAACATTCAGCAACATCCAGTTCCCGGTCGTCCATTCAGCACGGGCCCAATGATCCAGCACGGTAATGGTGACGGCTGGGCAGAGGGCTGGTTACGTATGATTTTGGAAATGATCGTTTGCGTGCGATCAAATGGTCGGGTCGCGGCAGGATAAGAGGCGGAACCCGTGGAAAAAAGACGAATCCGCTGGTCAGCCGGCGACATATTCGCCCTCGAGGCGGCGGAGTTCGATCTCGGTCATTTCCCGGATCATTGAGTCGAAGGAGACCTCTGGAGACCAATTGAGCACTTTGGCCGCCTTCGAGGCGTCGCCTACGAGCCGCTGTGGTTCGGCTGGACGCATGAAGCGTTCGTCCTGCGCGATATGCTCCTTCCACTGAAGATTGACCGTGGCAAAGGCGGTTTCGACGACATCCTGAACGCTGTGCAGCTTGCCCGTGGCGAAGACGTAATCGCCGGGTTCGGTGTGCTGGAGTGACAACCACATGCCGCGCACATAGTCGCGGGCATGCCCCCAGTCGCGCTGCGCGGAGGTGTCGCCGAGAAGGAGCTTGTCTTGCTTGCCGAGCTTGATGGCGGCGGCGGCGCGGCAGATCTTGCGGGTGACAAAGTTCTCACCACGGCGCGGAGATTCATGATTGAACATGATTCCGTTCACCGCGAACACATCGAAAGTGTTGCGATAGATGGAAACCATGTTGGCGGCAAACGCCTTGGTGGCTCCGTAGGGATTGACCGGCCGGAAGGGCGTGTTTTCGGACTGGGGAACATCATCCGGTTTGCCGAACAATTCACTCGAAGCGGCGAGGAAGAAGCGCGGCGGGGTTTCCTGATCCCGGATCATTTCGAGCAGTTGCAGGGTGGACATGCCGGTCATGCGACAGGTGGATTCGGGGATCTCAAAGCTCAAGCCGACATGGCTTTGGCCGGCAAGATGGTAGAGCTCATCCGGGGCCGCCTGTTTCAACACCCGCCGCAGTGTCGTGGTGTCATCCAGATCTGCGTAGTGCAGGAAGAGCGTTTTCCCATAGACCTCCGGGTCGGTGTAGAGATGTTTCAGGCGGGAGCGTTCGAT
Source organism: Verrucomicrobiales bacterium (assembly GCA_038154405.1). Lineage (GTDB taxonomy): Bacteria > Verrucomicrobiota > Verrucomicrobiia > Limisphaerales > JAYPXF01. The sequence goes on from JAYPXF010000252.1 coordinate 5,398, forward strand.
GGAACTCGTGCGACGGACGATTCCATGAACCTGGTATCCCTTGGAGATCAGCAACTCGGTCAGGTAGGATCCGTCCTGTCCCGTGATGCCGGTGATGAGGGCTTTCGGCATGGCTGTGGAGCGGGGGATGGCTATTTTTCTTCGCTGGTTTCGACCTTGCCGGACATGCGGTCCTCGAGTTCCTTCATGTCACTGTCGACCATCAGGACGGCGAGTTCTTCAAACTTCACCTTGGGCTCCCAGTTGAGCTTCTCCTTGGCCTTTGCCGGATCACCGATCAACAGGTCCACCTCCGCCGGGCGGAAGTAACGGGGATCAATCTCCACGTAATCCTGATAATTTAGGCCCACGTGACCGAATGATACCTCGAGAAACTCACGCACGGAGTGGGTTTCACCCGTGGCCACCACGTAGTCGTCGCCGGCATCCTGTTGGAGCATCAGCCACATGGCCTCGACGTAATCCTTGGCAAAGCCCCAGTCGCGCTTGGCATCCAGGTTGCCGAGGTAGAGTTTCTTCTGCAGACCCTTTTTGATGTGCGCAATTGCCCGCGTGATCTTGCGGGTGACGAAGGTTTCACCGCGACGGGGAGATTCGTGGTTGAACAGAATGCCGTTGGAAGCGTGCATGCCGTAGGATTCACGGTAGTTTACCGTGATCCAGTAGGAATACACCTTGGCGCAGGCGTAGGGGCTGCGGGGATAGAAGGGCGTTTTTTCCGTCTGCGGCACTTCCTGCACCTTGCCGTACATCTCGCTGGATGAGGCCTGGTAGAAACGCGGCTTGATCCCGGTCTCACGAATCGCCTCCAGCAACCGCACCGTGCCGGTGGCGTCGATGTCAGTCGTGTATTCCGGGGCATCAAAGCTCACCCGCACGTGGCTTTGCGCCGCCAGATTGTAGACTTCTTCCGGCTGGATCTTCTCGATCATCCGCGCCAGTCCGCTCGCGTCGGAAAGGTCTCCATAATGGAGAAACATGTTCGCGGTATCGAGGTGCGGATCCTGATAGATCGGGTCGAGTCGCGCGGTGTTGAAAGTGCTGGCTCGCCGGATGATGCCGTGGACCTCGTATCCCTTTTCCAGAAGCAGTTCAGCGAGATAAGAACCGTCCTGCCCGGTGATTCCTGTGATAAGTGCTGTCTTGGCCATGGGTCGCGGTGATGGTGCTCAAAGGGCCGCGACGGTGCAAGGATATAGGCTTCGGGTAATTCCCTATGTTTTGGACTCTGGAGCACGCTCTGGAGGGAAGCGCTTCGTCGGTTCCGCGCAACCGAAGCGTTTTCCGCTGTCACAGGCCCGGCATCGACGAAGTGATGTCCTCCACGGCACGTTTGCGGTGCGATTGTCTGCAGTGCATGGTCTGGCCATGAACAACAAGGCTAAGGTCGTGATCACCGACTTCATTCTGGATACGGAAACCGAGTGCGCGGTGCTGGGTGATCTGGCGGATGTGGTGGCGTTGAACGCAACCTCCGAAGAGCAAGTGCTGGAAGGGGTTCAGGACGCCGATGTCGTGCTGCTGTACCATTTGATTTCACTCACCGAGAAATCCATTTCCCGGATGGAGAAATGCCGGCTCATCGTCCGGGCCGGGGTCGGCTACGACAACGTCGACTGGCGTCTGGCCCGCAAGAAGGGGATCGATGTCTGCAATGTGCCGGACTACGGAACGGAGGATGTCGCGGATTCTGCCATCGGCATGATGCTGTCGCTGACCCGGGGGATTCATTATCACAACAGCCGGTTGCGCCGCGAATTGGGCGAATGGGGATTCTCAGAATTTCGGGATGTGCCACGGCTGCGGGGACGGACCTTCGGCATCATTGGTCTTGGGCGGATCGGTACGGCGGCGGCATTGCGGGCGAAGGCGTTGGGCATGAACGTGGTTTTCTACGATCCGTACGCCCGCGATGGCACGGACAAGGCCGTGGGGGTGAAACGGGTGGAGACGCTGGACGAGTTGTTGGCGCAGACCTATGTGCTCAGCCCGCACTGTCCGTTGACTCCGGAGACAAAGCACATCGTGAACGCCGATTCGATTGCGAAGCTGCCCGCGGGGGCGGTGGTGGTAAACACCTCGCGTGGAGGCGTCGTGAATGCGGAGGACGTGTTGGGGGCGGTGGAGAAAGGACATCTTGCCGGAGCTGGCATTGACGTGTTGGAGACCGAACCGCCGACCGGATCGGAACGTTTGATTCAGGCGTGGCGGGATCCTGAACATCCCGCTCACGACCGCATTATCGTGAATCCGCACACGGCGTTCTATTGCATTGAAGGCCTCGGCGAAATGCGTCTCAAGGCCGTGCAGAATGTGGCGCGCGTGCTGAAGGGCGATGCGCCGCGCAACCTGGTGAACTGAGAGGACGAAGAGCGGCGGAAATGTTTTTGTCGTTCGCTCGCATTGAAAGATTGTGTAACCGTGCGGCGTTCGCATAAGTCTGTTTGATTCAACCACAGCTCATGGGCAACTCACTCACATTCAATCTGATCGTCAGCGGACTCATCGTCGTAGCTGCCGTGTTCGCCATGATCGGCGTCAGGCGTTCCCTTGGAAGCCTCAAGAGGAAGCTGCCGAAGACCGACGTGGGCAAGGTTGGCAAGTGGGCCCGCCTAGGCATCATCATCGTCGCGGCGTTGCTGATATTGAACCTGTTCGACACGCCTTTGGATGCCTTCATCCAGGCGATCGGTGCGGTTTGTGCGGTT
>JAYPXF010000252.1:8115-9620 GCA_038154405.1 Verrucomicrobiales bacterium
GTTCTCGCCATCGGCTTTGTGGCCACGTGGAGCACCTTGAGCAACTTCCCCTGCACGTTTTATCTGATCCTGACGAAACCGTTCAGTGTGGGAGACGAGCTGGAAATACCGGCCGATGAAGTGCGTGGCAAAGTGGTGGACATCACGCTTGCCTATACCGTTTTGCAGGATGCTGAAGGGTTTCACGTGAACATTCCCAACGCTCACTTTCTCCAGAAACAGTTCCGGCGGCGTCCGACGAATGTCTCCATTTCGTTGGCTGAGCAGTTGCGCAAGAGCGATCCCGTGAAGGTGGCGACTCCCGTCAAGCCAACGGCAGCGAAACCCGCCGCCGCTTCGCAGGAATCGAAGCCCGACCCGAAACCGGCTGCGTCCGTTTCCTCGAAACCTGCCGAGGACAAGAAGGCGACGATTGCGGTCACACCAGCGGATTCACGACCGGCACCCGCGGTGAAGCCGGCCATCACCACGCCCGCCCCCGAGAAAAAGTTCAAGGTCACCTGAATTCACGGCTTGACCGAAAAGAGGAATCCTCTACTGGTAATCGCCACTATGGGAATGCTCGACGGAAAGATCGGTGTGGTTTTCGGTGTCGCCAACAAACGCTCCATTGCTTGGGCGATCGCCCAGGCTTGGCACGAAGCCGGCGCAACCCTCGCGTTCACCTACCAGGGTGACCGTCTGAAAGACAAGGTCGCCGACTTGGTCCAGACCTTTGGTGAGGACACTCTTCTGATTCCCTGCGATGTCACCAGCGACGAGGAGATCGACAACGTCTTCAAGCAGGTCGGTGACAAATTCGGCAAGCTGGATCTGCTGCTCCATTCGGTTGCCTTCGCTCCAAAGGAATCCTTGGAAGGGGATTTCATAGATACGACCCGCGATGCATTCAAGATGGCGCACGACATTAGTGCCTATTCACTGATCGCGTTGGCCCGTGGCGCCGCCCCTTTGATGACCGATGGCGGCAGCATTGTGGCGATGAGCTACTACGGTGCCGCCAAGGTGATCCCGCACTACAACGTCATGGGCGTGGCGAAGGCGTCGCTTGAAGCCAGCACGCGTTACCTGGCTCACAGCCTGGGCGGAATGAAGATTCGCGTGAATTGTATCAGTGCCGGCCCCATGAACACCTTGGCAGCCCGCGGCATCGCCGGATTTTCCTCCATGCTCAAACACTGCGAAGAGCACGCCCCGCTGAAGCGCAACGTCGAGCCGTCCGAACTTGGCCAGACGGGTGCCTTTCTCGCCAGCGACGGTGCAGCAGCGATCACCGGCCAGGTTCTCTACGTGGATTGCGGCTACGAAGTCATGGGCATGTATTGACCTTTGCGACGCCCCTTGAGTGTCCCGCAATTCGAGGATTTCGCGGAGGCTCATCTTAATTCCTTGCGGCGCTCATCCCGCGATTCATAATCGAGGTCTCTTGCGGGCCCATAGCTCAGCGGTTAGAGCAGGCGACTCATAATCGCTTGGTCGGGGGTTCAAATCCCTCTGGGCCCACC
>JAYPXF010000253.1:0-3213 GCA_038154405.1 Verrucomicrobiales bacterium
ACCACGGACCACCGGTGAGGTCGTCCGCCGGGTCGGCGTCTACCTCCTCCCTTACACGAAATTGGCAGTCGCGACCATTCTCTGCGCCCTGCTCTCTCTCGCTTTCACATTCACCTACCCGAAGCTTACCCAATATATCATCGACGAGGTGATCGGCAACAGGCAGGCGGATCAACTGACTCCGGTCATGCTGTTGTTGCTCGGGGCCTTCCTATTTCGCGAGGTGTTCAACAGCCTGCGCATCCGCGTCAACAACGTCCTCGAGCAAAAGGTCATATTTGACCTGCGTCGCGATGTCTACGCCCACCTCCAACGACTCCCCGTCGGTTGGTTTGATCAACGCGCCTCCGGCGATCTGATGACCCGCGTGATCGAGGACGTAAATTCCGTTGAGCGCGTGCTAATTGACGGGACCGAACAAGGCAGCGTCGCGATCCTGAGCATCGGCGGCGTTGTCACGATCCTGTTCATTGTGAACCCGGTGCTTGCCGGCGTGGCGCTCATTCCTCTCCCTCTTCTTATCGCCGGAGCGCTTTGGTACACTCTGACCGCCCACAAACGCTACCGGGCAATGCGCAAGGCGTCATCAGCCATGAACGCCCTGCTGATGGACAACCTCCAAGGCGTCCGTCAGGTCAAATCCTTCTGTCGTGAAAACCACGAAGACCGGCGATTCGAAGAACGTGCCGAAGAGCTTCGGCAAGGAACACTGAAGGTCATGCGGGCCTGGGCGAATTACTCACCCGGAATGGCCTTTCTGAACACCGTCGGCATTGCGTTGGTCCTGTGGATGGGTGGGTCACAGGTCCTGAACGGAGAAATGACGGTCGGATCTCTCGTTCAATTCCTGCTCTATCTCAGCCTCTTCTATGAACCTGTGACGAAGTTGCACGGATTGAACCAGATGTTGCAAAGCGCAAGGGCGGCCGGCGAACGCGTCTTCGACATCATGGATGCTTCACGTGAGCAGGATCAGGTCGATATGGATCGAGATACTCCTCGCTCTCTGACGAAAGACTGGAAAGCGACCGGTGACGTTCGCTACTCGCAAGTCGGCTTCAAATACAATGAGGATCGCGTAATTCTGCAGAACATTGATCTTGAGGCGAAGCCGGGCCAGATGATCGCCCTGGTTGGCCCGACCGGCGCAGGAAAATCCACGCTGGTCAATCTTCTCCCGTCGTTCTATCGCGCGACGGGTGGTGCCATTACGATCGATGGGCATCCGGTCGCGGAATTGCCGCTTGAACTTCTGCGCAGCCAGATTGCCATCGTGGCGCAGGAACCGTTTCTGTTCAACGGCACCATTCGCGAGAACATCCTCTATGGCCGGTTGGACGCGACCAATGACGATATCGTTGCCGCCGCCAAGGCAGCCAATTGCCATCACTTCATCGAAAAGCTTCCGGACGGTTACGATTCCCATGTCGGAGAACGCGGAGTCAAACTGAGTGTTGGCGAGAAACAACGCGTCAGTATCGCCCGCGCCCTGCTCAAGAACGCGCCTATCCTTATCCTCGACGAGGCCACCGCGTCCGTGGACACCGCGACGGAGAAGCTCATCCAGGAAGCGCTGGAACACCTCATGGAAGGCCGCACGAGTTTCGTCATCGCGCATCGTCTCAGCACGATACGCAACGCCGATCAGATCATGGTCTTGAAGCAGGGAGAAATCCTCGAGCGCGGCTCACACGACGAATTGCTCGAACGCGACGGGCTCTACGCGAAACTGGCCCGAATTCAGAACACGAAGTTTATCGAAGAAGGATTCGAAAAACTGGAACTGGCCTGATTTACAGCTTCAATTCCACTCCCTCTCGGGCGGCGAAAACGACCAACCCCGACTCGAACCGAGCGGCCCGTCTCCGACAGGCCTCCACCCTTTGATCCACTTCCTCATCCGAACATTCCGGATCATGGTGAAACAGAGCCAACGCCCCGACTTCCGCCTGGATCGCAAAATCCGTCGCGGAAAAGATGCTTGAGTGCCCCCAGCCAACTCGTTCCTCGTATTCCGCGTCCGTGTATTGGGCGTCGGTGATCAACAGGTCAGCAACTCGAACCGCCTTGATGAGATCTTTCGGTGCCCCGCGCAGATTACCGGTATTCCCGCCGTCCGGGAAATCGGCATCATCACCGATCTCCAACTCGTTGTCCGTGATGTAGGCGATCCGCTTCCCGTCCTTTTCAAAGGTGTAGCCAAAGCAGCCGCCCGGGTGGTTCGTCGGCACGCACTTCACCTTCACTCCATCGATCTTGGTTCCACCGTTCAGTGCCTCGGAAACGATCTCCGCCTGCAGATCGCCGAAGGTCACCGGGAAATAGGACGAAGACATCTGCCCTGACAACAACGCGTAGCGGCTGTCGTCCTGCTTGCCGACGTTATACAGGTGGATGCGAAAGTCTCTGGCATGCGCGGGACTGAAAAACGGGAAACCCTGGATGTGGTCCCAGTGCGTATGGCTGATCAGCAGATGCAGGTCTCGCGGCATCGGTTTGCGACTCAGGAGGTCCTTGCCCAATTCGCGAATACCGGACCCCGCGTCACAAATGAACACCGTGTCGTCGATGCGAACTTCCACGCACGAAGTGTTGCCCCCATACACGCGGGTCCAGCTTCCTGGCGTGGGAATGGATCCTCGCGTCCCCCAGAATTTGACAAATACCCCCATTGCTCACCCTTCGTGATAGACAAACACGCAGTCCGTAACCTGAATGACATCCCCCTCCCGCAATACCGCGGAATAGACCCTCAGCCCGTTCAGGTAGAAGCCGTTGCGGCTGTCATTGTCGCGCATGATGTATTCACCACTGCGATGTTCGATCACCGCATGATGCCGCGAAGCCTTGGGATGCTTGATCAGGATGTCCGTATCATCCGCCCGCCCCAGCACCACGCGTTTTTCGTTCAAGGTGATCTTGCGGGGAGTCCCTTCCCCATTCTCCTGTTCCAGAAAGGCTGGTCGGATGACCCTCTCCTTTCTGACCGTAGGAATACCGGAAACCATCGTATCCGCGGCTTCCAAAGTCCCTGCTGGGGTGTGGCGCATTGTGTAGTTGTGCGCCCGTTCAGCGGAAAAATCAAAACCCTTTTGCCCTCACCAACCGGCTTCGATCAGCGGAAATACCCGCCATCCCGATGAATCGTTCGAGAAGGTGGCCGACGATTGGTCTTCCATTTCTCGAGTTTCCCCTCCTTGAACACCAGTTCCG
>JAYPXF010000253.1:3223-9528 GCA_038154405.1 Verrucomicrobiales bacterium
GTGAAAGGTGCCGTTCCAAGACCCGTGTGCCGTCCGGCAAGGTCGCGGGAAAAGCGATCCAGCGATAATGCGTGTCAGTGGTCGTGCCTTCATACAGCCACGTGGTCCGTCGCCCACCCTTGCCTCCGCTGTGCAGGACCTGATCTGCCTTGCCCCAAGCGATGTAGACCGCATCCTCGGACATCCCCACCTGGATGTCACCACCATCCACCCGCGACTTTTCGTCGGGCGACAACTGCTCATAGGCAACCGCCCGTTCCGCCCTGCGCTTCTCAATGGTTGAAGTCGCACACCCACACAGAACCACAAGGGCGGAAGCAATGAGCAATGGAGCGATAGCCTTCATGGATTGATCTCAATCTCAACGCCGTCGCCGCCTGCCCCCACCGCGACGTCGCCCACCGCCACCACCGAAGGAATAACCACCAGCAATGCGTCCGCCCGTGGATCGTCCGATCTGCCCGCGGCCCTTCTTTCCTTCCTCAAACAACGCCGTGTATTTGTATTCGAAATCTTCCAGCTTCTTGCGGGTGATCTTCTGACCGATGAACCGCTCGATGGACTCCATGTGCTTCGAGTCCGACGCCACCATGAGAGTGAGGGCGTCACCGTTGGCCTGCGCACGGCCGGTGCGTCCAATCCGGTGCACGTAGTCTTCCGGATGTTGAGGTACATCAAAATTGATCACGTGGCTCACCTGCTGAATATCTAGGCCTCGGGCGGCGATGTCCGTGGCCACCAATACTTCGAAGCGCCCGTCGCGGAATCCATTCAATGCTCTTTCACGTTCCTTCTGGGTGCGGTTGGAATGCAGGATCGCCACCGCATGATTCTCGCGTTTGAGCATGTTCCCGACCTTTTCCGCGCCGATCTTGGTGCGACAAAAGATCATGATCGAATCATATTTCAAGTGCTCCAACATCGCTTTCAGCAGATCGATCTTCTGCATCTCGTTCACCGGATAGACCGCATGCTCGACCGTTTCGGCCGGCGATCGTCGTGCACCGATCTCAACCACCTCCGGATTGTCCATCGTGTGCTTGATGAGGTAATCCACTTCCGGTGGGATGGTCGCTGAAAACAACGATGTCTGCCGCTTCTTCGGACACTTGCCGATGATCTGCTTCACATCCGGCAGAAAACCCATGTCCAGCATTCGATCGGCTTCATCCAACACCAGCCAGTTCACCCGATCCAGGCGGCACTTGCGCTGCTGCATCAGATCCAACAGGCGCCCCGGGGTGGCGATCAATACATCAATTCCGCTCTCCAACATCTGGATCTGTTTGCCGTAGCCCGTCCCCCCGTAAATCAGCCCTACGCGAGCCTTGGCAAATCGAGAGAAATCTCTGAATGCGGTCTCCATCTGCGCGGCCAGTTCCCGGGTCGGAACCAGTACCAGAACCTGCGGATCCCGTCCCTTCGATTCCAATTGCGTGAGGATTGGGAGAGCAAAAGCGGCCGTCTTCCCCGTACCGGTTTGGGCGCTGCCGATCACGTCGCGCCCTTCCAGAATCAGGGGGATGGAACGCAGCTGAATCGGCGTGGGGTCCACGTAGCCCATGGCTTTCACCCCATCCACGACCTGCTTAGATAAGCCTAGTTTACTGAACGGCATCGACGGACCCTACCGAAATTCCACAACTGCAAGGAAGCCCTTATTAAATCCGAATCGGCTTCCGTTTGCGACCCCAACGTCCCGGAACTGCATCAAACCTCCCCGCAACCTTGCAGCCGCAACCGCCACAGGTGCCATCCTCGATCCCCCATTTCCCCAGCTCGTACCAATCCCGCTCAATCAGCAGCCCGCCGCATTCAGGACACCAGGTCGAACCACCTTCCTGGTCATGCACGTTCCCGGTGTAGACATATTGCAGTCCCTTGCTGTGCGCTATGGATCGGGCTCGTTGGAGTGTGGGGGCCGGAGTCCGACGCTTGTCGGTCATCTTGAAATCCGGATGAAAGGCTGAAAAATGCCAGGGCACATCCGGCCCCAGTTTCTCCACGAACCATTCGGCAGCCGCGTGCAACTCTTTATCGCTGTCGTTCTCCCCGGGAATCAGCAGCGTCGTCACTTCAAACCACGCGTCGGTTTCCTTCCGCAGGTAGACCAACGTGTCCAAGACCGCCCCCAGATGCCCGTAACAGACCTTGCGGTAGAAGTCTTCACTGAATGCCTTCAGATCAATGTTGGCTGCATCCATGTGTTGATAGAATTCAGGTCGCGCCAAATCCGTGATATATCCAGCGCTCACCGTCACGGTCTGCCTCCCGCCTCGTGACAGGCCCGCGCGATGTCGATCGCGTACTCCGCGAAGATCGTAGGGTCGTTGTAAGTGAAGGCGACCGATCGGCAGCCGTGCTCATTCGCGGCCTTGGCAATCTGCTCCGGCGATGCCTGATCCATCAACCGATCCATCTCTCGCGATTTGCTGATGTCCCAGTTCTGACAGAATTTGCATCCCAGGTTGCAGCCGGCCGTCCCAAAGGACAGCACGCTGGTCCCCGGATAAAAGTGGTTCAGCGGCTTCTTTTCAATCGGGTCGATGCAGGACCCACTGCTCCGTCCATAAGTCGTCAGCACCATTTTCCCATCGACGTTCTGCCGGACGAAGCAGAATCCTCTTTGCCCCTCACTGAGCTTGCAGTCTCGCGGGCACAACTCGCATTCGATGCGTCCGTCGTCCAGAGCTCTCCACCATTTCCCCGGATGTGTTGAAGCCGACATCACGCTTCGGAAAACTTGTCCACCCGGAAGCGCTCCAGATGGACGTCGCCAGCGGGGTCAATACCGCCCTTGCGACATGTGGCTTGGTATTGTTTCTCCACGGTGTCGAGCCCGTCCACGTTTGGTAGCATCAACGCGCGTCGACCGTGTTCATCTCGTACAATGATTCCGTAGACACTCGCATCGAATTCATCCAAGGAATTCGCCGCTTCGGGCGCATGCAGCACGCTGACCTCGTAAGTCAGTTCTTCCAGCTCGTTGACGCAAACCGGGTCAAACCGCGTATCCTGCAAGGCGGATGAAAGCGCCAACCGCCGTGTCTCCTCGATCACGTTTTCGTATTGCGGCTGAATGGTCCCACGGCACCCCCGCAGCTCCCCCTTGCCATTGCGAATCGTGACGAACACGCCTGCTGCCTCACCCAGATATCCATCCGGGGCCGGATCCGGGCTTTGGGCATCCAAACCAAAATGTTCCGCCACACTGTCACGAGCCAATGCAGGAAGGATTCTTCCTTGTGATTCGAGATCACTCATCTTTCGAGTTATCGAACATCACCCCCACCGAGTAGCCAACACCGAACGGTCCCTGATACGCCAGGAACTCAAACCCCGAATTCGCGCCACCCAACGCAGCGGCGGCCATCAGCGTGGAATCCACCACGTCTTCCGCGGCCAGCTCACGAAGTTCAGGATCGATGCGGGTAATCCCCTTGTAGTCTCCTTTCTCCATCGATGCGACGAACGCCTCGTCAAATTCATGAGCCCGTGAATTGAAACCGGCGGGCGCGCCCGGCTTGAGCGCGTGACTCATATCCCCGCTGGCGATGAACGCCGTTCTCCCTTCGAGTTCATCAGCAACCCCCTTTAGCTCAGTCCCAAACTTGGAGACATCTCCCTCGCCGGGATAAGCCAGACCAAGCAATGTTGTAGGCCCGTTCCATCCCGCCTCCACCAGAAAATACAATGGCACCGAGGCTCCATGGTCCAACGGTACTCCCCGGATGGATTGGCACACCTTCTGCAATCTCGCCCCGATCAATTCATCCCGTGGCAGATCTATTTTCACTTGTGGCGCACCAAATCGTCCTAGATCACCACAAATCCTGAAATCACCCCAGCAAGCGAATCCGGACCGGACGCGGGGTGTATGCGGAGAAACCAGAATCAATCGATCTGGAGATCGTTTCAAGGTGCGGCGGCTCACTTCCCGCATGCCATCGACCACTTCGCCGGCTTCCCGTTCCCTGCCCCTCCCCACCTCCGGAATCAACACCGGCGCATGCGGCATCAATCCGGTAAACACGATTCCCTGTTTCTGCGTCGGCATGGCTTTCAAAACCTACTTTACCTTGGCAAAACTCCCAACTCTCCTTTGTTAAACTTCCCATGCTTCCGTCCGACTGGTTCGGACTTCGAGTTTCCGAATTCGGGTTTCGTTCAGTGCTTGGGTATTTGGGTATTTCGTCATTCCACCGCTCTTTCGGTACTTGCGCGAAGATGAATCACCGCTAGACTCCGCCGCTTTCTGATACTGAAAGCGGACTGATTTATGGCAACTGGCAACGACCTCCGAAAAGGCATGGCAATCGAGCACAATGGCGACATTGCCATCGTGATGAGCTCCGAACACCGAACACCCGGCAACAAGCGTGCGTTCGTGCAGGCGCAGTTGCGCAGCATCCGAACGGGCAAATCCTTCGAACACCGGTTCAGCTCCACCGAGAAGGTGGAAGTGGTGGCCAAGATGAACAAGAAGATGGAGTTCAGCTACCGCGACGGTGACGATTGGGTGTTCAGCGATCCAGAGACGTATGAAACGGTGAACATCACTCCGGACATCATTGGCGACACCAAGAATTATCTGGTGGAGAACGGCGAAGCCGAGATCACCTTCATCCAGGAAAAGGTTGTCCTCTGTGAAATTCCTGCCTCGGTCATCTTGACCGTATCCAATGCCCCCGAAGGCATCGCCGGTGATTCGGCGACCAACGTGCAGAAACCGATCGAACTGGAAACGGGAATCACCATCCAGGCCCCGCTCTTCATCAAGACCGGCGAACGCATCAAGGTCGACACCCGCAACGGCAAATACATGGAACGCGCCTGAATCAAGGCGTCACCGAAAGACTTCCATGGCCCGCCATCCGCGGGCCTTTTTTGGGGGGCGGTCACACATTTTTCTCGTCCCGAAGCCCGGCAAACGATATTCGTCCGCCATGGAAGTTCAGGTAGCCAGCCTCTGCGACGCCGCCGCCGACTACAACGGAAAGCTCAGCCTGTTGGGAGCCTTCGATACCGTCCTGGTCCAGCAGTTCCCCGCCGTGCATCCACATTGTTCGGTGGCGCTGCGAATCGTGTTTCGTGATGAGGATGCGGGAAATCATGTCCTGCGACTGGCGATGATCGATGAGGACGGCAAAAACCTCCTCCCGAAAATCGAGGCGCAGCTGAACATTCAGCTCGCGGACAACATGTTTTTCTCGTCCAACAATCTGGTCTTCAATCTCCAGGGACTGCAGTTTCCCGCCGCCGGTCAATACTCCATCGACATCAGCATGGACAACAACATGATCGCCCGCATCCCTTTGCAGGTGCTCAAGGTCGACGCGGCGCAACAACCTCCCGGACAGGCGCCCCCACCTCCTCCACCGCCACCCGAGCCGGAATTCTGAAATGAAATTCCTTGGTTTGCATACGGAAGCCGCGTTGCAGCGAATAGCGGATTCAAGCGAATCGCCCAATCCGCCAACGCTCAATCAATCACTGCTCCTCGGTGGAATCGGATTCACTGTCGTCAGCCTGTTGGTATTCGGAATCTGGGCCTTCGCCGGCCGCGCCCTTTCCAAGAGCTTTGGCGAAGGTGGCTTCTACGCGGTCTGCGCCATCGCCTTCATCGGCCTGAGCGGTGCCCTCTTTGACCGCTTGATCATCGCACGTGGCACCCTGGGTCGATTCTATGGCCTCTTTACCATCAGTTTTGTCGTCTACTCCTTCCTGTGGTGCGTCGCGTGGTTCCTCCTCGCAAAACAACAGCCAAATGCCTCGTACGGCTTCGCGACCGGTGCCCGACCTGCCGGAGTGGTCGGAGCCTTGGCGGGAACGTTGGCCATGGCTGCGTGTTTCTCCGGTGGATTCAGCAACTGGAAACCGCTCTGGAAAAATGCCCTCATACTGTTCACCACCAACACCATCGGTTACTTCCTCGGCGACCTGATGTTCACCTGGCTGCTGAGTGACGCCGGTGCCACCGCACTCGACAACTCACTGGGCAAACCGACCAGAGTCGTTCTCGCTAAACTGTCTTGGGGACTTGGCTACGGACTGGGCTTTGGGATTGGCATTGCCCAGAATCTCTACGCCCTTCAACAACCCGTGCGTGCCTCGATGGCGGAACGCGGGTCCACTGCGGGTGCTTCGTAGGGCTCCCCTGCCCATTCTGCTCTCCATTTTTTTGAGTTTCTTGCATTTTTTGCGCCTATCCAGAAAGCGATTGCCAGCTTTGGCCGTCCTGCCATACTCCCCGCCCCTTATTTGAAATATCGAAATATATGAGCGCAAAACCCATTCGTGTCGCC
>JAYPXF010000254.1:0-9524 GCA_038154405.1 Verrucomicrobiales bacterium
CATCCAGGAAAGGAATCTCCCGTCTTCCCGCAGCGAAGCGAGGTGGCGCGTCGCGGCGATGAAGGTTTCCTGCACGATGTCGAGGGCGGTGGATTCATGACGGACCATCTTGATGACGAAGGCGTAGAGAGGCAGTTGGCAGGTGCGGAACAGCGCATCCCACGCATCCGCCTCACCGCGACGGGCAGCCTGCACCAGTTTGTCGTCCACTTCGCCCTCGTCTCGTATGTGCTTAACGGAATGGCGATCGCCGGAAAAGGTTCAAACGATTTCGCAAATCTGAATGTAACGGAATTTGACCGAAATCGGAGGCCTGCTTGTATTGATCGGCCGGGCATAGGAAGATGCCCCGGTCATGCATGATGTGATCGTTCTCGGCACGGGCGGGGTTGGCAGCGCGGCGATGTTCCACGCCGCGCGCCGAGGACTGAAGGTGCTGGGACTGGATCGCTTTCCGCCGGGGCATGACCGGGGAAGTTCCCACGGCCAGACCCGGATCATCCGCATGTCCTACTTCGAACATCCGGACTACGTGCCCTTGCTGCGGAGCGCCTATCGTCTCTGGGATGAGTTGGGTGAAATCGGCGGACAACCGTTGTTCCAGCGAACTGGGCTGATCTACTTCGGCAATCCGGATGGAGCGGTGCTAAAAGGGCTCGGCGCGAGCGCACATGAACATGGATTGGAGGTCAACCAGATCGATCACGAGGAGTGCACTCAACGATTCCCGGGCTACAGATGTCCGGACGGAGCCGAGACGATGTATGAACCGGATGCGGGTTATCTGCTCGTCGAGGACTGTGTCCGGGCACAGCTCACTGAAGCCGTTCAGGCGGGAGCGAAGCATCTCCACGGAGCCGATATCCTTTCGTGGCGCGCCGATGGCGACGGGTTCGTCGTGGAGACCGAGACCGGCATTCATCGCGCGTCCAGGTTGGTCATCACAGCCGGCTGTTGGACGAAGGAGCTGTTGGCCGACCTGAACATCCCTTTGCGGATACTGCGCAAGCATCTGCACTGGTATGCAACGGATGATGCCGGTTACGCGCAGTCGAACGGTTGCCCATGTTTCTTCTTCGAGGCCAACGGAGGAATGTTCTACGGATTCCCCGACATCGACGGCAACGGGATCAAGGTCGCCGAACACAGTGGTGGTGTGGAGATTGCCGATCCGTTGAATGATCCTCGTGACGAAGAAGCGGAGGACACGGCCCGGATCGAATCGTTTCTGCGCGACTGCATGCCGGGCGTATCGATGAATCGCAAGCGACGGGAGACCTGTTTCTACACGATGAGCCCCGACGAAAACTTCATCGTGGATCGACACCCGGAGCATGGGAACGTCGTATTCGCCGCCGGCCTTTCAGGACATGGATTCAAGTTCACCTCCGCCCTGGGGAAGACGCTGGTGGAGATGGCGATCGACGGGCAGACGACGGACGATGTGCGGTTTCTCGGATTGGAGCGGCCAGGGCTGCAAGGTTGATTGCGCCTGTTCTCGACACGACGACCATTCGTTTCAAGAATCGGCGCCGCATGAATCTGCTCCGTTCCTTGGTCATCATCTCGGGATTGGCGATGGTCACTCCCATCTTCGCGGCGAAGAAGGACACCCGCCCGAACATCCTGTTTTTCTTCGTGGATGATCTGGGGCGCTACGCCGGGATCTACGCAGATCTGCAGAAGCCCTCGCTGAATGATCACATCCGGACGCCCAACTTTGATCGGATCGGTCGCGAAGGGGTGGTGTTCAACAACGCCTTTGTGCCGGTGGCATCCTGTGGTCCCTGCCGTGCTTCGTTAGCGACGGGGCGCTATTTCTGGAACTGCGGCAGCGGCGCGTTCCTGAACGGCAAGGCCAGCGATTGGAACGGCCACGACAACCCGATGAAGTCCTTGCCGAAGTTCGTTGATCGACTTCGCGACAGCGGCTACTTCACGCAACGTTCCTTGAAGACTTTCGCATTTGAAGCGAGCCGGCCGACCACGGCCATGCGAGCAATCAAGACCGTGCCTTATCACCGTTACGGTCTCTACGTCGGCGCAGCCAAAGACGAAACCCAACGCCGGCAGCGTCACGAGGAAACATTGGCTCATCCACGCTCGGTGATGAGGAAGGTTCTGGCACACGGAACCGGCAAACCGTTCTTTCTGGCTTACGGCTCAATCAATGTTCATCGTCCCTACACGCCGGACAGTGGCAAGAACCTCTGGGGGATCGAACCGGATCGGCTGAAGGGACTGATTCCGAAATTCCTGCCCGACAGCCGCGATGTGCGTCGTGACTTTTCAGATTACCTGGGTGAAGTGATGGCGGCGGATGCCATGTTGGGTGAGATGCTGGAGGAGTTGGAGAAAGCCGGCGTTCTTGATGACACGCTGGTGATTGTTTCCGGCGATCACGGCATTCCGGGCGTACCACGCGGCAAGACGACCTGCTATGACCTCGGCACGCGCGTGCCGCTGCTGGTCCGCTGGCCCAAAGGGATCAAGGCGCGGCGGACGGTGGAGGATTACGTAAGTGTGATGGACATCGGACCGACGCTGCTGGAACTGGCCGAGGCAGAGATGCCGTCCATGGATGGACGGAGTTTCCTGGAGCTGCTTCGGAGTCAGAAGAGTGGCTGGATCGACCCGACCCGCGACCAGGTGATCATCGGCCGGGAACTTCACGTTCATGATTCCCGGGTCGGCAACCTGCCCTACCCGATGCGGTCGATCCGCTCCCGAGACTACCTCTATATCCGCAACTTCAAACCGGAGCGGTGGCCAATGGGTGCGCCGTTTGACGCTGCGGGGATCGAAAGCCCCGGGGAACTGTATCAGATGGGATTGAAGACATCGCCAGCTTATCGCGATCTGGATGGCAGCCTCACCAAAGCCTACATGCTGTCGCAACGGGATGACGAGGACGAGGGACGCTGGTGGTCAGAAACCATGAACCGGCGCCCCCGGGAGGAGCTGTATCACGTCGCGACCGATCCGCATCAATTGCAAAACCTCGCTGGCAATCCCGATCATGCCGCCAAGCTGAAGGAGCTACGCGCACGCATCGACAAGGTGATGAAAGACACGGAAGACCCGCGTTTGTCGGATGCATTCGACCGGCCGCCGTGGGTGAGACCGGTCAGGTGAAACGCCCCGCCAATTCAGCCTTCTTCGCGGAGATCATTCATCAGATTGAGAATGGACTCCCTGAGGCCGAACAGTTCGGAACGGACCCGATCGGAAATCTCTTTCGGCAAGCCTGCCTTTCTCCCGGTTGTCGATCTCCCCTCGTATGACAGAACCATCAATGCGCCATGCCATGGGAGATCGATAGCAGGCTGATTCCGCGATGAGAAGCGGGAAGTTCGACGCCACGTCAGAGCAACCGGCCTTGACCGGACGAACGACTCGTCAGGTTCAGGCGCTTGTAACTCAACTCTGTGGCCACGCGCCCCTGCGGCGTGCGATTCAGGTAGCCTTCCATGATGAGGTAAGGTTCGTAGACCTCCTCCAAGGTGTCGCGTTCCTCACCCACGGCGACGGCCAGCGAACCGATGCCGACGGGGCCGCCGCCAAACTTGACGATGATCGTTTCCAGGATGCGCTTGTCCATTTCGTCGAGACCATGCGCATCGATCTCCAACATGCCGAGCGCGCGGTCGGCCACCGCCTGATCAACCGTGCCGTCGCCTTTGACCTGAGCATAGTCGCGGACGCGGCGCAGGAGGTTGTTTGCGATGCGCGGCGTGCCCCGACTACGGTTGGCAATCTCGCGGGAGCCGGGTTCATCAATGGTGACATCCAGCAGGCGGGCGGCACGTTGGACAATGTCGGTGAGGTCGTCGCCGACATAATAATCCAGCCGTTCACGGATGCCGAAGCGAGTCAGCATGGGCGAAGTCAGCAGACCGCTGCGCGTGGTGGCGCCGATGAGCGTGAACCGGGGGAGGTTCAGGCGGACGCTGCGGGCGTTGGGTCCCTGGTCGATGATGATATCGAGTTTGAAATCTTCCATCGCCGGGTAGAGGTATTCCTCGATGGTCTTCTGCAGGCGATGGATTTCATCGATGAACAATACGTCGCCCTCCTCGAGATTGGTGAGCAGGCCGGCCAGGTCACCAGCCTTCTCAATGGTGGGACCGCTGGTCGCCTTGAGGCTCGTGCCCATGGCCTTGGCGATGATGTTGGCCAAGGTGGTCTTGCCGAGGCCGGGCGGACCGCTGAGCAGGATGTGGTCGATCGCCTCACTGCGCTGACGGGCCGCCTCCACGGCGATCTTCAGGCGTTCCTTGACCTTGGGCTGCCCCGTGAAGTCGTCGAACATCTGCGGGCGCAGCGTCTGCTCCAACGCGGCATCCGGTTCTGTCAGCACATCCGATATCATTCGCTCGGCCATCGGGGCGTCAGGATGAACAATCGATCAGCCGCCTCCAAGCCCGAAAAGTCACGCCGACGAATCCATGGGCGCCCCGATCGGACAAGGGGGCAAAGCAGCAACACCTTGGGGCGTTCTCAAGCGGCGTACAACCGCTGCTGTTCGATGTTCTCGTTTCCGTTCCACCCATCAGAGGGCGTCCTTGGGCTACCGATCGTCACCGCTCGAACCTGAATCCGTTTTCGTTTCGTCCGGCTGGTGACGCCGCTTGAACAGCTTTAGCAACGCCCATTGTTTATCGTTCAATTCAGCATGACCGGTCTCAAACAACACCAATGAAGCCAGATCCGCTTCGTCCTCCACATTGCTCGAGAAGCGGTAGACATAGTGGCCGCCTTCCTTCGGCTCGGCGATATGCAGGGTGATTTCACGATCGCTGACAGTCGCCTTGGCGATGAGCTCCTGGTCGTCGTCATCGGACGCGATCTTCTGCACCTCCAGAAAGAAAGTTGTCCTGCCGATCTGAAAGCGGCCGCCTTCCAGTCGCGTGTCTCCATCGCCGGACGTCTTGGAAACCCGAAAATCCACGGCTGTCGGGAAATCAGCCACGGCCGAATCAAGATAGTTCGACAGGGTGAGATTGGAGATGGTGAGCAAACCCGTATCGGAATCCGGGCCCGGCTCATAGTTCATCGCGCCTGCAAACGCGGAGATCCGCGCATCATCGCCGTTGCCCGCTCCACCGAATTCCACCCGGAAGTCGATGTCGCGCAGGATCGCCTTGTGCAGAGCGGTCTTCACCTTGCCGGTCACGACCTGGGCAAACCGGTTGGAGGCCGGCAGCTGATCAAGTGATACCTCCAGGAAATCTCCCGTGATCTGCAGGTCGTCCAAGGAAACATTTTCGCCGGCCGCCTTGAAGCCGCTCAGCAGAAGCGATCCGCGGTTTGTTTCGCCGCCTCCGTTTGCCACGATCAGCTCGTCGATCCGCAAAGTCTTCAATTCGAAAGAGATCACGTCACCCAGATCCCCGGACCCGGAACTCTCGAACTCCACAGTAGTCCCGTTCTCGTCATCGCCCAGGTTTATGTCCAGATCGACCATGTCGTTCCCATCCTCGTCGGACTCCAACGGCAGCGAAATGTTGGCCGTTTTGACGCTGAGCTCTTCCACGATCACGCGGTTGTGGGAAGAGATGTCCGCGATGCCGTTAAACCGGAAGACGATGTCCGTGAACCAGGTGTCTCCCGCCCCGGTGTCAAAGATGCGCAGTTCATCGGCGGACATGCCGGTGGAAAGAGATCCCTTCAGTCCGGTGATCTTCGCTTTCCCGCTCTCATTGATCGCGGCCTCAAACGGCTTGAGCGGGAGGGATGAATGCATCACCGCCCAGTAACCGCCGACACAGGCAAGTACCCCGGCGATCACGATCGAAGCGACAACGGCGATGAGACAACCGTTGTTCGACGATCGTCCAGGCCGGATTTCGGTCTTCTGCAGACGGCCGGAAGGTTGGGATGCAAGCGGCATCACCCAGTGAACCGCGATCCGATCACGAACGGCAAGGTCGATTGTCGTATCGACGGCGGATTACGGCTGACGAAGACGCAGAAAGAGGACGTTGGTCGTCGAGGTGTTGGTGCTGAACACGAACGCGCCATTGACGACTCCCGGATCCACATTGATCCGCGACCAGTTCGTGGAATTCAGCGTCGCGCCGTTGGATTCCAGAACGAAACCGGCCCGGAAGCTCGACCACGAGAAGGTGACATTGCCGTTGGTGGAGGCCGTCGCCGCCATCGTCGGTGGAGGGGACACCAAACGGGAAACGAACACGTTGTCGCCACCAGTACTGGTCTGGGAGTCGCCACCGGCCACAAACGTGCCCTGGAACTGACCGGTGAACACCCCCCCACCGTTCACGTCGACAGCCACGCCCAAGCCCGACTCACCGGCGATGCTGTCGCCGCCGGCCTGTTGCACGAATTCGACCGTGCCATCCGGCCGCACACCGGCAACGAACACGTCCTTCGTCGCCGCGATGCTTTCCACCGACTTGGAACCGAAGGTGGCCGTGCCTTGGAAGAAACCGGTGATGTAGATGTTGCCCCGTGGATCGGCGGCAATGTCCATAGCTGCGTCCGAACCGGCGCCACCGAAGACCCGCACCCACTGCACCCCGCCGGAGGCATCGTAGTTCACGATGCAGGCATCCGGCAGCGAACCGCCACTGCTCACCACCACGTTGGTGCCGATGGTGTTGGTGCCGCTCAACTGTCCGGCGACCAGAATGTCCCCGTTTACGGTCGCGGCGACGGATTCGGCGACGTCAAGCCCCGTGCTGCCGATCTGACGCAGCCATTGCAACGCGCCGGCGGCATCGTATTTGGCGACAAAGCCGTCGGCGAAACCGGGGTTGCTGCGATTGGTCAACACCGTTGACGCATTGGTGTGAGTCGCGCTGAGAAACTGACCGACTTGATAGACGCTCTGGTCCGGTGCAATGCTCACCCCGAGCCCCCGGTCCTGTGCGCCGCCGTTACCGGCACCCGCCTTGCGGGCCCAGATACGGCCGCCGGCGAGATCGTATTTGGCCAGCAGCACCCGGCCCAGGTTCGGAATCGACGCGCCGTTGAAATTGTCCAGGGTGGAGGCCCCGGTTACATATAATGCGTTGTTGGTCCCGTCCGCCGCAATGCTGGTGCCGACATCCGAAAAGAACTGCACGCCCTCGGTACGCACCCACACGACGTTTCCGTTCGTGTCCACCCGCGCCACGAACAGGTCGCTGAAGGAGGACACCGTCGTGTTGGTGACGGACGTGCCACCGAAGTCCGCAATACGCTGGAAGCCACCGGTGATGAAGACATCGCCCGAGGGCAGCACCACAACATCATTGGCCACGTCATAGCCCGCCCCACCGAAGCGCTTGGCCCAGAGCAGGTTGCCGCTGGCGTCCATCTTGGTGATGAAGATGTCATCCACCCCGGCGCTGGCCAGGGTATTGGTCCCGAACTGCGCCGTGCCCGAAAACTTGCCGACGGTGTAGACATTCCCGGCACTGTCGGTGCCGACGGATTGTCCGACATCCGAACCGGTCCCGCCGAAATTCTGCAGCCATGGAAGCACGGCCCGTTCGAGCACCACGTCGACCCGGGCGACCCGGCTGGTGGTGAGACCGAACTGGTTCGACATCACGACCGTGTAGAAGCCGACATTGTTTGCCTGGATATTGGTGAACACCAGGTTGCTCGAGGTGGCTCCGGCGAGATTCGTGCCCCCCAGTCGCCATTGGTAGGAGATCGGCTGGCTACCAATCGCCCCGACGTTCAAGGTGGCACCGCGTCCGATGGTCTGGAACTGGTTCTGCGGCTCCACGACGATGAGCGGCTTCGAATTCACCGTGAGGGTCACGGGTGGATTGGTGGCCGCACCCAGCGCATTGGTGACGATCACCTGGTAGACACCGCTGTTGGTGAAATGTGCCTGGGCAATGGTCAGATTGCTGGACAGGGCCGAGGGCAACACCTGTCCGTTGAACATCCACGTGAAATTAAACGGTGGCTTGCCGTCCACTCCGACACCGAAGTTCACCGCGTCCCCCGCCGCAACGTTGGTGCCCGGGGTGACTACAAAGTCGGCAATCCCCGGCGGGGTGGAGACAAGCAGATCGGCGGAACGACTGAAGATGGTCCCGAACGAGTTCGCCACGATGACGTCGTAACGACCGGCATCAGCCGGCTGAATATTGGTCAGCGTCAGCAAGGGAGACTTGGCGTTCGGAACGTTGGTGCCGTTGTGCCGCCACTGGTAGAACAGAGGTCTCTGTCCACCGGCCAACACCTGCAATTCCGTGCTTCCACCCTCGTCAATGATGGTGTTCTGCGGTTCCACAAAAACGAACGGGAAGGTGGACGAAAGCGACGTGACGCGCGCCACCGCAGAGGTGGCCGTTCCCAACAGATTCGTGACCACGACGTGGTAATCGCCCGCGTTCAACGCCGACAGATTCGACAATTGGAGCGAGGAGTTGGTGGCACCGGACACCAGCACACTGTTGCGATACCATTGGAAACTGAACGGCGTGGTGCCGTTTACCCCAACCGAGAGGAGTGTCGATGCGCCACCAAGGGCAAACGCATCCTGTGGTTCATTCACTATACGCGGGCCACCAACTCCGCTTCCAGCAAACGAACCGCCAAACGTCCTGTCATAGACAGCGTTTGTGGCAATGGTCGGCTGGGCATTGCTTATGGTGTTGATGACACTGTATGTGTTGTTTGATCCGTTCACCTGCAACACGTGCCACCAGTCTCCAGATCCGGCGTTGGTGTTGAGCTGGACGTATTCGAGTGGCCCAGCCGCGGAGTAGATCGTCAGGGTCACTGGCGCATTGGACAGCAGCCCTGAAGCGTCCAAATCCTGAACGTACAGGTTGTAGATGCCGGAGTTGAAATTGGTGACCGTCATCGTTTCCATCGCGCCAGCGACAGAAGCATCGAATCTAGCGAACGGAAAGGATGAGAGGCTACCGGGCTGGAACCGACTAACTCGTGCGACAAACGGACTGTTGGTGAAAGGTGTATCGAGTATCAAGCTCATGTTCGTAGGGCCGGGAAACCAGCCCAGCATGAAGCGCAAGGTGTTGGTGTCGGAGATATTTGGCGTCAAATCGTAGAACAGATTCGTTATGACGGTGTTCGCAGTCACAGGCGTGGCGAACCTGGTCGTGTAATAACCACTCTTGGCAACATCGAAGAGGTTTACCCCTGGCTGCAGATTAAACATGGAGAACGAACCGTCACTCGCGGAAGTGTTGATTTCCGTCGGCGAGGTGATCGTGGCATCGGGAATGCCGAGTGCCGTAGTGTTGTCCCTTACAGTTCCCGCCACAATGATCCTCTGGTTCGCCTTCAGTGGATCGCAGGATCGGAATTTGACTACGCCATTACGATTCGTGCTGTCGACCTGGGTGAAAGCGCCGCCGGCGTAGGGGACTTCCTCCAAGCCGAACACAATCTCATTCACCACGTCATTTGGCCCCCCGTTGACGCCGAACTGGTAGAGGCTCTGCACCTGCTGCACCGGTTGCGCATTGGTACTGATCACGACATTGGTGTCGACGATCGTGACCACGTTGGTGGCCGGCGCAATGTTCGTG
>JAYPXF010000255.1:0-9513 GCA_038154405.1 Verrucomicrobiales bacterium
GTCATCGGGTTGCTCGTTCTTCGGCTTGTAGGTTTTCCGATAGATCTCCCGGGCGGCGGAGATCCCCTCTTCTGTGTAGTAATAGCGTGGTCCGGGCCGGAATGCAGGAGTCGACCACGAAGCCGGATCTCCAAAGGTGTCGGCCACGGTTCGGCTGGAGCCCTCGGGAAACACGCCGTGGTAGATCTTGCCCATGGCGCGCGTGTGATAGCCGTGATTCTTGAAGTGCTGCGGCAGCGTCGTGATGTTCGGATAGTGGTCGCGGAAGTGGGGGTGATTTCCATGTACCCGGGCCGAGTCCGGCCGCAGACCGGTCAGGATGCTTGCGCGTGAAGGTCCACAAATGGCCTGTTGACAGTAGGCCCGGTCAAAACGCAATCCAGTCTTGGCAAACGCATCGATGTTCGGGCTGACGATATGATCGTCACCATAACAACCGAGTTCCGGGCGAAGGTCGTCGATGGCCATGAACAGGACATTCGGCTTGTCCTTCGCAGTCTGTTTCGTCGGACGAGGCCAGAACTTCTTGAGGTGGCTCCAGGTTTCCTGACTGCGCTTCCTGGGCTGGCGCTTGGGATCCTTTTGTTCGCGAACAAAGAAGTCGACGTTGCCCTGATCCAGGAAAGGATCATCGATTTCTTTCTGAAAATCGCGCATGGCCTTGAACAATCTGGCCTTGTTCTTCTGCTGATCCGGATCTCCCGCCAGATTGTTCAATTCGTATGGATCTTTGCTCAGATCGTAGAGCTCGAACTCGGGCGGATTGACGTAGCCCGCACGCCACAAGTCTTGCGGGACACGGCTGTTCTTGTAGCGTGAGATGCCGGCGAGATTCTGGTCGCGAACCGGATTGTAGATGAGTTTGTAGCGATCATCCCGAATGCCAAAGGTAAGATACAGAAGCGGCGCGGCGGAACCGGTGTTGAAGGTGTGAATGTATTTGCGGCGTGGCGTATTCGGATTCTGCAGATCCTGCAATGGTGTGCCGACCAGATGCTTGGGGATCGTGAGGCCGGTTTCTCTCAATACGGTCGGCAGGATGTCCATTGTCGAGACCAACGCGTTCTCCGCATGCCCCTTGGGAAAGGAATTCGGATAGTTGACGATCATCGGAACTCGAACGCCGCCTTCATAGCAGGTGGTTTTCCCACGCACGAAATCACCACCATGATCGGCCATGTAGATGACCAGCGTATTGTCCCGTTGTTTCAGTTTCTCGAGATCCTTGAGCACCATCCCGATGCCTTCATCGAGGCGGTTCATGCAATTGAGATAATTGCGCATCTCCTCACGGATGTACGGCGTATCGATCCCAAACCACGGCAACGGTTCGATATCGCCCTCCACTTTGACGGTCGGATAGCCCGCCTTGGATTCGCCAATAAAACGGCGATGCGCATCCGAGTAATTGATGATACAAAGGAATGGCTTGTTCTCCTTGGCGGCATTCTCGAACACCTTGCGTGCCTCGCCGGCGTAGTCCTCGATGCTGAAGCTGTTGTTGAAGTTGGCGACCTTGATGCCGCGAAAGTCGATGTGATCCTCAACCACGCTTTCCGGATTCACATGCGTCTTGCCAATGAAGCCCGTGTAGTAACCGGCCGCTTGCAAATATGCCGGCATCGTCTTGAAGTTCTTGTGGAAGGCAAAGCGATGCGTCGCCAATCCGATATGCCCGGTCTGCCGTGTGTAGAGCCCGGTCAGAAACGCGGCCCGCGACGGGCTGCAGACGGAATACGGCACGTAGGCGCGGTCATAGCGCACGCCGCCCGCAGCCAATCCGTCAAGGTGCGGGGTGTGCACCCGCTTCTCCCCGTAACAGCCGATCTGCTCACTGTTGTCCTCGGAGACAATGAACAGGATGTTCGGCCGCTCGGCTGCGGCATGCGTGATGAGACTGCAGAGCAAAATGAAATTCGTTCGGAACGTCTTATTCATGTTCAGAGGTGGATTGAAACCAGATTGCCAACGAGTAAACGTTTGCTCAAGCTGCCCCTGCTTGTTTTATCGCCATACAAGTTGAATCCGCCGAGATTCAACAGATGATTCGACCTCCCCGACGCAATTCCCTCGTGACGCAGACTGTTGCCACCCTCCGGGAGGAGATCGAACGGGGTGCGTGGCACGATGTGCTGCCGGGCGAACTGCCGCTCTGCCGGCAGCTGGAGGTGAGTCGGACCACCTTGCGGGCGGCGTTGGCGAAGTTGGAAGCGGATGGTTTGTTGGACAGTCGGCAGGGGGAACGGCGCAAGATTCTGCACCGCCCCAAGAAGGGAACGGCCTGGACCTCGCGCCATGCCAAGGTGCTGATGCTGTCTCCGTGCAGCCTGCGCGACCTGCCGCACTTCGCGATGTATTGGCTGGATCATCTGCGCGAGCGGCTTGCCGTCGACGGCTGCGAACTGGACCTGCACGTCGAACGGCGACTGTATTCAGCCAGCCCCGGCCGTTGGTTGGCGCGGCTGGCCGAAGAAGTGCATCCGCGCGGCTGGATCCTGTACCGGTCGACTCCCGCCATGCAGCGATGGTTCGTCAAGACCGGTGAACCGGCCGTCGTGACCGGCTCGCTGTATGAAGACATCCGCCTGCCGTCGGTGGATGTCGATTATCGGGCGTCCTGCCGCCACGCCGCCGGGCAATTGCTTCGCTGCGGCTATCGGAACATCATCCTGCTGTTGCCTCACGAGCAACTGGCCGGAGACTTCGAAAGCGAAGCCGGTTTTCATGAGGCCTTCGCCCGGTCACGTTCCGGTGTGGAATCGAAGGTGGTCCGCTACGGTTCCGGCCGGAAGGCCCTGATCCGGGCAGTCGACGCGAATGTGTCGGAGGATCGAACCGCCTTCATCGCCGGTTTCGGCTACGGGGCTGCTGCGAAATCAGTGATGCAACTGGTCGACATCGATTGCGGCCCGGTTCGTCAACCGCTCACCCGCATGACACCCGAGAGCTCGCGACTTCTGCGAAACGATCTGGAGCAACTCGGATTCTTCGACTGGCTGGCGGACTGATCTGCCCCACCTTTGCCGGAATCTCTGTCAGTCCGAGAGAGACTCTCTACGGTTGTAAGAATTCTGCCTACATCAGCTACGAAACACCTCTATGACGTCATCAGCGCCCGCGCGTGATACTGGCATGATTGATGATGAAAGATGTTGCTTGATGGTTGAAGAAGCCGCCATAGCCGGAAAACGGATTCTGTTCGTGGACGACGAAGAGCTCGCCCGCGAATTCGCTGCCGAGGTACTTCAGGATGCAGGTTGCACCGTGCATACCGCCGAAGACGGCTGCGAGGCTGGGCGGGTGTTCGCCGATGAACACGGTCAATTCGACCTCGTCATCACGGACTGGCGAATGCCCAACATCAACGGCCGGGATCTGATACTGAATCTCAGGAATTTCGGTTACAGAGGAGAGGTGATTCTTACTTCCTCCTACATCAACGAGAAGAACACGCAGCATTTCCACACCGCCTTCCACGTCGAATATCTCCTTCCCAAGCCGTTCACGGCGGAACAACTCACAGAAATGGTGACCGACGTGTTTGCCGAGAATTGAACGCCGGTCGAACGGATGGTCTTGGCAATGCGCGTTCACAAGTAAGGGGGCACTGGAGCGCTATCTCAGGCGGCTCCCCTACGAAGCCAGACAGACATCCACCTGTGCTACGGACGATCGCGCACACGGTGACCGGCTGATCTTTCATGTTTTCTCGCTACTGCCCCGAATGCTGGTGCAGACTGTCGTCGGCCACCTCGCTGCCGAACCATGAGACACCTGTTTCGCCAATTCCTTCTTGGTTTCACGACATTGATCGCCTGCTGCAGTCAAAGCGCAGAACCTCCATTCGTAGTGGTCTTGGGAATCGCTCAAGACGCCGGCTTTCCTCAGGCTGCCTGCACCAAGGATTGCTGCAAACCGGTCTGGAAAGATTCGTCGCTCCGTCGCTTTGCGACTTCGCTGGCGATCGTCGATCCCACATCTGGTGAACGTTGGCTGATCGACTGCACGCCGTCGTTTCCCGATCAACTCCGACTTCTGGACGAAATCTCCCCCGCCAAGGGCAATCCCGGCATCGATGGAGTGTTTCTCACCCACGCGCACATCGGCCACTACGCCGGATTGATCCATCTGGGCCGTGAAGTCATCGGCAGCAAGGGAATCCCGGTCCACGTGATGCCTAGAATGAAAACGTTCCTGACGCGCAACGGACCCTGGAGTCAATTGGTCCGGCTCAACAATGTGGATCTGCGAACAATCTCAGCGGGACGTGCCTTCGCATTGAACCAACGCTTGAGCATCACGCCGTTCTTGGTTCCCCATCGGGACGAATTCTCCGAGACCGTCGGGTTCAAGATCAAGGGGCCGAAACGATCCATTCTTTTCATTCCCGACATCGACAAGTGGGAACGCTGGTCGGCAAGAATCGAATCGCATCTGCGGGATGTGGACATCGCCTTTCTTGACGGAACTTTCTATGCGGACGGCGAACTGCCAAACCGCAGCATGGCGGAAATCCCGCATCCGTTCATCGCGGAGAGCATGCAACGCTTCGTGAAGCTGTCAGCCGTGGAACGGCAGAAGGTCCGATTCATCCACTTGAATCACACCAACCCGGCGCTCGATCCTGACGGCAAAGCCAGACGGTCGATCGAAGCCGCGGGAATGAAGGTCGCCGAACAGGGCGAGCGTCATTCACTCTGAACATCCGCCCACGTCAACGTCCGTAGAAATTGATCAGAAAACCGGCTGCCTCCAGTCGCTGACGTAGATCCTTGCCATCGAGTTTACCGGGCTGGTCAGATAATGCTGCGGCGTAACCGGCAGCTTCGCCGGTCTGCATCCAAGTGGGCTCCAGGCGAATCGCGCCCCACGCCACATGGGTGGCGGCAAGGCAGACCGGAACCAGCACATTGTCCAGATCCTTCGGCAACAGACAGCGATAAGGGATCTGTCCCGGCCAGGTCTCCGCATGCAGCATCATCTTGCCCTCGTCCAGACTGCCACGAACCTTCCCCTTGGTTACCGCGTGGGAATCCATGTACCAGTCGGTCATGGCGATGGCATCGGCGTGAGCCGGAGGCCGGATCGTGCCGGCAACCGGCATGATATCGTGCTGCGTGAGCATGTAACGCCCTTCCAGACGACGAGCCTCCCGCACGTAGATCTCGTAGGGGCGATGACCGTTGTCCACAAACTCGTCCTTTGGCAATCCGTGGCGCATCCAGAACTGCCGCTTCTTTTCCGGAACGCTCGGGTCGTGTTGCAGGAACCACAGGAGTCCCATGGCTGCCTTCCAATGCGCATCCATCACGGCCTGCCGTGTCTTCCAGTCGCCCTCGACGTAGTCCTGATGCAGACCGACCAATTGGGGCCGGTTCCAACCGATCTTCTGATTCGGAATCGGCTGGACGATGGATCCGTATTCCAAGGTCTTCAGAAATTCAGGATCGTAGTCACCTGGTTTGGTGATGGCGATACGGTTGGTGGGTTTCGAGGTGAGGATGGTGCGATAGTTGAATGCCTGAACGTTCCTGTCCCCTCCCCCCGTGCTTTCCGGTAGAAGTATCTCCTGATAGCCGCCGAATTTCCGGAGCTCAAGTTTCTGATGCGCGCGCCATTGGGCGTCGGTGATTCCAGCTGAGCGTTTGCGCGTGCTGCGCAGATATATCTTTCCCGCGTGCGATTCGTTGAATTCGCTTCGTGCTTCCCGACCGACGCGATAACCGGTCTTCGCCAGAGGCAGCAAGTCGCCTTCATAGGAACAATCCGCGAAGACCTTCGCAGCGATGCTCATGGTCTTGGTGCCACCAAACTCCCGGATTGCAATCTCGGTAAGCCGACGACCGTCACGTCTGGCGGCAATTGGGACGTGTCCTTTGATCAGCGTGATGTTTTTCTCCCGGGTGACCAGGTCCGTGATCATTTTTTCCACAACTCGGGGCTCGAACTTGCCATTGGTGTGCCCGGACCTGCCCGGCAAGGCGTATCGATGCTGGGTGGATTTCTCACCATACGTCTCGCGGTAATGATGAAAGATCGATTGCCGCAGTTCGTCGTAGATGGGAGACCGTTTGCCTTCCCACAGCGTGTCCCAGACGCCGAGACCGCTGGACAGGATGCCACCAAGATGTTGGGTCCGATTGATGAGGACAACCTTTCGTCCCTCGCGCGCCGCCCGAACGGCACAGGCGACACCGCCGGGTGTCGCCTCGATTACGGCCAGATCATAGCGACCGTTCCCACCGGACGCATGCGTGCCGGACACGAGGATCAGACAGCAGAGGAAACGGAGGAATTTGGTGATCATGATTCTCAGGCCAAGATTGCGCGCCGGGCAACACCGGATCAAGTCAACGCAGCTCAAATCCTGCTTTCGCCGGCGAGGGATTGCGCTAGGCTCGGCGCACTGCCCATGAGTCTTCGAACACCCGTTTTGTTGTTGTTCATCGCCGCGTCTGCATTCGCAGCCGATTGGCCGACCTATCGTCACGATGCGGATCGTAGTGGATATACGACTGATAAACTTCCCACTGAGCTCCACCTCCGTTGGTCTTTCAAGATGCAGCATCCTCCGCGACCGGCTTGGCCCCGGTCAAAGCGCATGACCTTTGACCGTTCTCCACAGGTGATCGTAGCTGACGGACGGGCGTTCTTCGGCAGCAGTGTGGATGGGAAACTCCATGCGTTGGATGCCGATACGGGCAGACCAATTTGGTCATACCCCACCCGCGGACCTATCCGCTTTGCACCCACTTTTTTCGATGGCCGTGTGTATGCGACCAGTGACGACGGCTACCTGTATTGCCTCCGTGCCGGAGACGGAAAACTCGTGTGGAAGAAACGCGGGGGACCGGGTGATGAAATGATCCTCGGCAATTCGCGCATGGTCTCCCGCTGGCCGGCTCGCGGAGGTATCGCGATCCATGACGGCATCCTCTATTTCGCCGCGGGCATCTGGCCGTCAGACGGCGTGAGTCTGTACGCCTTGGATCCGGTGACCGGCAAAACGCTTTGGCTCAATGACACCGCCGGTTCAATCTATCTTGGTCAACCACACGGAGGTGCCTTCGCCAACAGTGGGGTGGCGGCGCAGGGACACCTGGCAGTGAACGACATGCAGGTGTTCATGCCGACGGGGCGCGGTGTTCCCGCAGCCTTCGATCGCGCCTCCGGCGAGTTCCAATATCTGCATCTGCAGGCCAACACCAAGATCGGCGGCTCGGCCATGACGCTCTGCCGCAACGTGTTTGTGAACAATGGTGTGTTGTTTGACCAGGCAACCGGCAAATCCCAGGGCAAACTTGGCACCGGACCGATTGTCGCCACTCCGGACGGTCTGATCGCTTCATTCTCCGATCGACTGACCGAGTTCAAATGGGACAACCCGGAACAGAAGGCCCGGCTGGGTTTGATCAGCAAGGTGCGAGGACTCGAACCGGTGTTCACGGTGACACAGACCGGAGCCCTTGAGACGGTGGTGGCGGCCGACAAGGTGGTCAGCGGAGGAAAGGGTTTCGTCCGAATTCAGAACCGCAAAGACGGGGCGGAATTATGGCGAAGCGAAATCGATGGTTCCGTGCATTGCCTCGCGATTGCCAATGGCAGCGTCTACGCCAGCACGGATCAAGGAACCGTCCACTGTTTCGGTCCGAAGAGAGCGAACCACGCGATCATCAAGGAACCGACTCAACCGCTGCCAACCACCAATCCATCCACCATTGTGAAGTCGGCGAAGGATATCCTGAGCCGGTCGGGAATCTCCGCGGGATATGCGCTCATCATCGGCAGCGACGAAGGACAACTCGCCATGGAATTGGCCCGACATTCCGATCTGTTCATCTACGGAATCGAGCCGGACGTGGACAAGGTGTTTCAAGCCCGCGCTCGCTTGGAAGCCGCCGGTCTCTATGGCTCGCGGGTGATGATTCTGCGGGGAGATCCGACAGACACCAAACTGCCGATCTATTTCGCCAATCTGATTGTGATCTCGGATGCAGCGCACAAGGAAGAGGCCCATCGCCTGCTTCGTCCATACGGTGGTGTATTGATCCACGGGAACAAGGTCTACAAGCGCGGCAAACTCGAAGGGGCCGGTCAGTGGTCGCATCAGTACGCCAATCCGGCCAACACGGTGAACTCCGCTGATGAACGCGTGAAGGGGCCGTTGGGAATGCTGTGGTTCCGTGACCTGCAACAGAACATGACGCAGCGTCACGGGCGCGGTCCCGCACCACTGTTCCGTAATGGCGTGCTGTTCTCTGAAGGTCTCGACGGCATCATCGCGGTCGATGCCTACAACGGCCGAAAGCTCTGGGAATATCGCATTCCCGGCATCTTAAAATCCTTCGATGGCGATCACCTGATGGGGACCAGCGGCACGGGCAGCAACTACTGCGTTTCCGATGACAGCGTGTACGTTCGACTCAAGGACGAATGTCTCCGCATTGATGCACAGACGGGCAAGCTTGTCGCCCGTTTCAAGGCACCGACGGCCAAGGGCGGGAAGACCGTCTGGGGCCATTTGGCCTACGAGAACGGCATCCTCTTCGGTTCCCTTTCCAATCCGGAACATGTGGTCACGTATCGCTACCGTCCCGGCGGTGACATGAACGACCAGCTCACCGAATCGAAGACGCTGTTCGCCCTCGATGCCAAGAGCGGCGAACTCAAATGGCGTTATGACGCGAAGCACTCGCTCCGTCACAACGGCATCTCCATCGGCGACGGCTGGGTGATCCTCATCGATCGGGCGCTGGCGGGCTTTGATGTGCGCAAGGACGGCAAGGCCTCCGAAAAAGAACATCCCACCGGTGAACTGGTGGCGCTCGATGCGGAATCCGGCAAGGAAGTCTGGCGGAAGAAGGAAGACATCTTCGGCACCTTGTCCGCGATATCGGTGGATCACGGTGCGGTGATGATGAGCTATCAACCGACCCGCTTTCGTCTCGCCAGTGAAATCGGCGGACGCATCGCCGTTTTCAATCTCTCCGACGGCGGACTGTTGTGGCAGACCACGGCGCGATACGATTCCCGCCCCGTCATCAACGACCGCACCATCTACGCGCAAGGCGGCGCGTGGGATCTGCTCACCGGCAAGACACGCCCGTTCAATTTCAAGCGGTCGTACGGCTGCGGCGTGTTGGCCGGATCGAAGAACATGTTCGTCTTCCGCTCGGCCACCCTGGGTTACTTCGACCTGGAGAAGAATGAAAAGACCGAGGATTTTGGCGGTATCCGTCCCGGATGCTGGATCAATGTGATTCCCGCCGGCGGATTGGTCTTCTCTCCTGATGCTTCCGCAGGCTGCACCTGCAGTTACCTCAATCAATCCTGGATCGCGCTGCAACCCGATGGCATCCGTCCGCCTTCGATTGAGCCTGCCGGAGCTGCTTCCCCAAGGCCGGTTGAAGTTCGTCTGACACCCGACGAACCGGCCGGACAAACGATCCACTATACCTTGGACGGCAGTTCACCGACCAAGGACTCTCCGCGCTAAACCGAACCCATCCTCAA
>JAYPXF010000256.1:0-8338 GCA_038154405.1 Verrucomicrobiales bacterium
TCGCATCCGTAGTTGACGAGAGCCTCTTTGATCGCTGAATCCCGTCGAATCAACGCGGGTTCATAGCGCCGGTTCCAGCAGACGGAGCGGGCTCCGCTTTAGCGGAGCCGATAGCGAAGTTCGACCAACGGATACCCCGAACGAATCACCAGCTGAGATCCCAGTTTCCGCAGACCCGCATCCAGCGAAGAAAGCGACTGATGCAACCACCATCGAGAGGCCCCGCCCGGAGCCCATTCACACTCCTCTTGCGGGTCGAAGATGAATACCGGCACGACCGGGCCGCCTCGTTCGATTGCCAACCGCAACGCGGGATTGTCAGACAATCGAAGATCCAGTCGAAACCAGACGATGGTGGGTGATTCAGCCACGGAAGAACGTATACCCTATTCGGCCAGAGGCAAGAAACACCAACGCGATGCATCCAATTTGACAAATGGTCCGTAGCGGAAGATGCGAAATCTTCCGATCTGCGATGCGACGGAGTCGGAACTTATTGCCAGTTCCGCTACGTCGCCTTGCTACGCGGAACTGGGATCGAGCAAGGCGAGCATGTCTTTCACGGCCTGGGCGATGCCGGTCGTGATGGAACGGCTCACAATACTGTGCCCGATGTTCAGCTCAACCAGACCGGGGACTTGATGCAGAAGCGTGGTCACGTTCTCGTAATTCAATCCATGACCGGCGTTCACCCGGATGCCCAGGTCTTTCGCAGCCCTGGCAGCGGCAGCCAGGCGATCCAGCTCCCGCGAACGCCCGGCTTCGTCATGAAA
The DNA here is from genome assembly GCA_038154405.1 of Verrucomicrobiales bacterium. GTDB lineage: Bacteria > Verrucomicrobiota > Verrucomicrobiia > Limisphaerales > JAYPXF01. The sequence continues at coordinate 774 of JAYPXF010000256.1, forward strand.
AGCCTCGGCATAGGCTCCCGTATGCAGCTCGATGAAAGGACTGCCCGCCTGCGCCGCCGCCTCCACCTGAGGAAGTTCCGGATCGATAAACAGGCTCGTCTCAATTCCGGCATCCAACATGCGCCAACAGGTCTCCGTCTGGACATCCAACGAACCCACGACATTCAGTCCTCCCTCCGTTGTCACCTCTTCGCGGTTCTCCGGCACGAGGCAGACGATGTCCGGTTTGACGTCGAGTGCGATTCCGACGATTTCCGGCGTATTGGCCATTTCAAAATTCAGGCGCGTGCGAATCTGCTCACGCAGCCCGCGCATGTCCCGATCCAGAATGTGGCGCCGATCCTCCCGCAGGTGAGCGGTGATACCATGGGCACCGGCCCGCTCGCAGATGAGGGCAGCGGCCAACGGATCCGGCTCGCCGGATTCGCGATCGCGATAGCGCGCCTGCCGCACCGTGGCGACATGGTCGATGTTGACACCCAGCTTCGTCATCCGCGTTCCCTACTTGCCGGGTTTGAGCGGGGCCACCGCCGGTTTGCCGGGCACCGCGGGCGCAGCACCGGGTGAAGGAGGCACGACCGGCATCTTGGGAATCTCCATTTTGGGAGTCAGCCAGTGGGTGAGCAACGCGAGTTCGGTCGCCGTGAGCCCGATCTGTGAATTCCGGATGAGCTTCCAGCGGGTGTCCGACACGCGATTGACCTCGGTGATCGTGTTGCCCAACAGGGGATTGATCTTCCGCAACCAGTTCGGGAAGGGATTGCCCTGCGCCGGGAACGCCTTGACGGACATCATGCGGGCCAGTTCCACCATCATGTGAACCTGTTCCAGGCGAGGTGGCGTCAGTTCCCAGTGGTAATAGATCAGTTCCGGTCGGCCGCTGATCTGCTTCATCAACTCCGCCGGCGGCGGGTTGGTATTCGGCCCACGCGGAATATAACCGGGCACGGATCCGATCACCGCCCAGTTTCCGTTCGTCTCCGGTGCCGCACCCACGAACGGCGCCCAGAGCGGCAGTCCCCGCCACACGAATGACTTGAAATTGTCCATGTATTCGATCTTCCCCAGCTTGCACTCGGCCAGCGACGGGTTGAGCGACTCAAACACGCGTGCCTTCTGCCGATCGATATACCTCTGAACCTTGGGAAATGGCACGATGGCCATCGAATACATCGGCAGCTCCAGTTGCGACCAGGCCACCAGCTGGTTGGGAATCTGCGGAATACGCCACTCCCGCAACCCCTCGACACCCCCGATCAGACCTGCAAAACCCCGCGCCACCAGGAAACTGTTCAGCGGCCCACGCACCGTGTTGGTCGGCACGACGAATGGGTCGAGCTTCAGCGCCTGCTGCTCCTTGAAATTCAATTCCGCCTCCGTTCGCAGGCGACCATTGGTCAAACGGATGGTGGCATTGAATTCGAATTGGACGGGAAACTTCACCGCCGCGATCGCGCGCTCGATGAATCGTGAAGAAACGGCGATCGCCACCACGGATTTGCCGGCGGGAACGGGACGCCCATTCAGGAGAATTTCCTGCCGCCATTCCGACGGCTGAGCCTTCGAAACTCCGTCGATCACAAGCCATCCGCGTTGATGGGAAACATGGTACTCGGGCGAGTCTTTCCACTTGAATGTCCAACTTTCCGTGGAATCAACGTTGTGTTTCAACGTCGCGCCGGAACCGGCGAACGCCGACCGCAGGTTGGACTGAACTTTCTTGGCGAGCTCTGTTTCCAGCTGCAGCGCCGCACGCCACGCACCAACTTTCGCGCCCGCCACCTCAATGCAGATCTCTCCGCCGTTCAGGCGGTCAACCGCGTAACCCAATTGCTTTTTCGCCTCGGCCTTCAACCCCAGCATCTCGCCCAGATAAGCGCCGAACTGGACACGCACCAATCTCCCGACAACCACGCTTTCCGGCGCCGTGCGAATCTGGGTCAGCTCCTTCGCATTCTTTTCATCGCCCAGTGCCGCCGCTCCGGCGAAGTGCAGCCGCAAGTCCGGTTGCGCGGCGGAAACACCGATCCCCACCAGGCTCAGCATCGCCGTCAACAGTATCATTGATCCATTGCGCTTCATTGTCGTTCAACGATTGCCAAATGCCGCCCTGAGAAGCAAATGCAAATACCGGGGATTGGACTGCCAAGCCATACCGTTTATTGCGGATTTCGAGCCTCAGGCGACGTGCAATACGGTTGCCGAACGCCGCCGACGGCTGGTTAGATGCCGCCGTGTCGGATGTCCGATCAAATCTTTACCGCTGGGGCCCCGTCCTGGGTTGGATGCTGCTGATCTTCCTCGTCTCCACCAACGTCGGATCCAGCAGTTCCACCTCCCGCTTTCTCGTGCCCTTCCTCAACTGGCTGCTCGGAGATCCCTCGCCCGAGATGATCCAGACGGCTCGCGTCCTCATTCGCAAATGCGGTCACCTCTTCGAATATGCCGTGCTCGCAATCCTCTGTTGCCGCGCCTTGAATCCGGAACAATGGCTTCAGAAATGGCAGTTCGGGCTCGCCCGGAGGGCGGCTTTGATCGCCGTGGTCTACGCGGCCACCGACGAGTTTCACCAATCCTTCGAACCCTCACGCACGGGCTCCCCGGTCGATGTGTTGATCGACACGTGCGGTGCGATCGGAGGACTGACCCTGCTGTATGGCCTGATACGGTTGCGGCAACGGCGCCAAAAAATGTAAAGAAAGCGTTCGCCAGGTTTTACAAACTTGGCAAATCTCCGATTGGAAATCCCGGTCATTGGCTGTAATCATACCCCCATTCGGGTTGGTCGACACGCCAGCGGCGAAAAACAGACATGGGATTTCTGCGAGTCATTTCAGATCACCTCGATGCGGTGTTCGAGCTGCCGGACAAACCGCGCAAACTCGGACGCGGCAGCGACTGCGACATCCAGATCCCGCACAAGAGCGTTTCCCGGCATCACTGCATCATCACCCAGCAGGGCAGCCAACTTCGGATTGAAGACCTTGGTTCGACCTTTGGCACCCACGTCAACGGCGCTCAGATTTCCGATGGTCAGGCGGTCGAAGGTGACAAGATCCGCGTTGGACGAGTCGTGCTGGTTTACGAGAATGAGCTCTCGCATTCCAGCGTCCGCATTCTGAGGAATCAGGGTGACAGCCTCCCGGTCGCCCAACCGATTGCCCCCGCGGCCGGGCAACCTGTGGCGGCCGTCAAACAGGCTGCTCCCGGGCCAGCGTCGAAACCGGTAGCTGCTCCATCAACTCCCTCCGCACCGGCGCCGGCTGCGCAAAGCGCCCCCCCCAGCGAACCAGCGTCCGCGCCGCCGAGTGCCCCGGCTCCGGCTGCACCGAAGCCTCAGGCCAAACCCGATCTGCCAAAGTTTGCTCCTGTCGCCCCGGCCAAACCCAAGGCCGCCAAGCCGAAGCGACCGGAACCCATCAAGCCCGTGATCGGCAAGAACGTGGGCAAACCCGCTCCCGAACCGGAGGAAGAAGACGACGAGAACGTCACGGAGGAATCCGGTCCTCCGGTCGGCGTGTTCGCCAACATCGGCGGACGCAAGAAAGGCGGCAAACCCAAGCGCCACGACTACAACCAGGAAGCCAAAGGCTGGGAGAAGAAGGCAGCCGCGATGTCGGCGGGAGAAGGTGGGCCAGACTACGCCGCCGAGGCAGACGAATGGGAGGAGGTCTGGGGCAAGCAGCGACATCACAAACGTTTCACCTTTCCCGGACTCGGCTGGCTCGGAAGCCTGTTTGGCATCTTCGGCGGGCTCGGTCTGAAGATGCGCATGATGATCGTCATGGCGGTCATGATCCTGGGTGCCGGCGGCGTAAAGATGGCCTACGACAAAGCCACCGCCCATGTGTTGGTCCCCAAGAAAAAGATCCGCACCCGACCGTCCACCGGCAACGAAAAGGGTGACGAGGTTCTGGACAAAGCCATCGAGTCCTTCCAAAAGGCCATCCCGAAGGAATTGCAAGGCAAGTGATCCGGGTTTCGGATTTCGACCGTCGAAATTCCTTCGGCAATCAGGTGTTTCGCCGTTAGTCATTTCTTTCCGTGTCCGATCTCAACCAAAACCGAAACGTCTGGGACCGCCTCGCCCGCGAGCAATATCCCCTTGCCCGTCCAGCCGGCGAGAAGGAGTTTGAGAAACCCGATTTCATCATCAACCCATGGGGCTGGATCGGTCCGGATGTGAGAGGCAAAAAGGTCCTATGTCTCGCATCGGGCGGCGGCACGCACGGCATCATGATTGCCCGCGCCGGGGCCGACACGACCGTCATCGACATCAGCCCTGCGATGCTGGAACTCGACCGCCAACTGGCCCGCGAACACGACAAACAGATTCGCGTCATCGAGGGCTCCATGGATCAGCTCGGCATGTTTGAGCCGGGTGAGTTCGACATTGTGATTCAGCCGGTCAGCACCTGCTACGTTCCGGACATCACCGCCGTTTACCGCGAAGTGGCCCGGGTCACCAAACCCGGCGGAATCTATATCAGCCAACACAAGCAACCCCACAGCCTCACCGCCGGCATCCGTCCCATCGGCGTCGGCTATGTGCTGGTGGAACGCTATTATCGCACCGGTCCCCTACCCGAAGTGTCCGGCGTGAACCCCGTGCGCGAGGAAGGCGCCCGCGAGTTCCTCCATCGCTGGGACGAGATCCTCGGGAGTCTCTGCAAGACGGGTTTCGTCATCGAAGACGTGAATGAACCCCGTCATGGTGATCCGACGGCCGCCACCGGCACCTTCAAGCATCGCTGCACTTACCTGCCACCTTACATCGCCCTCAAGGCCCGACGTGAGGCGGACTCCTCGGAAGATGATCGCAAGATTATCATCGCCTGAAGCGAGCGACAATTACCTCCAATGCCGATCCGACTCCTCTGCACCAGTCCGGACTGTGCGCAGGAACTGGAATTTGAGGACAACCGTGCCGGCACCCATGCCACCTGTCTGAACTGCGGCGCCCAGATCCGCGTTCCCAGCGCTGGTGAAATGGTCGGCCGACAACTCGGCAATTACCACATCCTTGAACTGCTCGGCAAAGGCTCCGCCGGCAAGGTGTATCGCGCCCGCCCTGTCACGGGAAACAACGAGTTCGCCATCAAGATCCTTGATCCCGTCCTGGCGCGTGAAGAGACGCTCGTCAAACGCTTCGAACGCGAGGCCCGCGTGACCGTCCGCATGAACCATTCAAACGTCGTCCGCGGCTTCGGCATGTATCGTGATTCATTTCACGTTTACCTCGTCATGGAACTCGTCCTCGGGGAAAACGTCCGGGACCGGCTCACACGCAAGGGGAAGCTGGAGGTGCGGGAAACCTTGAAGATCGCGCTCGCCATGGCGCGGGCCCTGGCTCATGGGCAGGAACACGGTCTCGTCCATCGCGACGTGAAACCCGCCAACATGATCATCGACGAAACCGGAGCCATCAAACTCACCGACTTCGGCATGGCGCGGGATGAAAACGACTCCTACATGTTGACCACCGCCGGAGTGAACATGGGCACGCCACTCTACACCGCGCCGGAACAGGCCCGCGACGCCCGCACCGTGGACCATCGCTCCGACATCTACGCACTGGGCGTCTCCCTTCTCCACCTCCTCACCGGTCCACACCCCTTCCGCGCCAGCAATCCATTGAAGATGCTGCAGTCCCACGAAGAGAATGCCCTTCCAACCGGAGCCGATCTCGGCACACCACTGCCAAGAGAGGTGGACGCGCTGATCGCCCGCATGTCCGCCAAGGACCCGGCGAACCGATTCCAGGACTACTCCACGCTCGAAGCCGCAATCGAATCCATCCTGCGAGGCTGACGGTGCCTCCCCGATCGCACTGACTCACTCGCACCAACGACGTGACGGAAGAGGCGAAATCTTTGGCTCGGATGTCACCGTAGTTGAATTACTTCACCTTCGTGAACTTGAAGTAGTCGATATCGGCAATGCTCTTGGACGGACCCTCGCTGTCCATCACGACCTTCATCAGGAACGGCCCCTTGCACGCAATGCGCTTGGTCCGGTGCTTGAGCATCTTCAACTTCTGCCAACTGCCCGTATCCGGAACAGAGATTGGTCCGGTGATATCCCTGTCATTGAACTCGATGTGAAAAACTCCGCCCTTTTTCTTTGATGCCACCGGCATTTCGATTTCGTAGACGCCCGGCTCCTTTAACTCGACCGTGTAGACGATCCATTCGCCCCTCTTTGTCCAGCCGATGCCGTGGCCGTTCGAAGCGTCGGAACGTTTCTCGATATCCACCTGCGTTGGCTCGCGGTAGTCAGCGCCACGATTCTTCTCATCCACATCTGAATAGGCCACCCCCGGCTTGCCTTCGTCATAGTGTTCCGCCTCGATGAGACCCGGAATCGCATGAACCTTGCCTTGGTAGGGTTTCGATTTGTCCCCCCCAACGGCGGGCAGGCACAGGACGGCGGCAAACACGGCGATCAGCAATCGGGATTTCATTTTGCAATCGTCCATCGACTCCCGATGGAGGGAAAGAAATTGTTCGAAGAAATATCGATCGTCGGCTTCTATATTACCTGCATGTTCGACCGGTTGAATTCATCCACAAGCATTGGCAGGCGCGCCTTTCTGAAGGCGGCGGGCGTGTCGCTCGCGCTGCCGATGATGGAATCCATCTCCAAGGGAGCCTTGGCGAAGCCTCAACGCCGCATGGTCTGCATCGGCAACGAGTTTGGCATGTACCCCGGTGCGTTCTGGCCGGAAGGGACCGGTCGCGATTACGAAATCACCCAACTGCTGAAGCCACTGGCGAAACACCGGAAGGACTTCACCCTCTTTTCGCATCTAGATCACGGGCTCAAGGGCGGACACTTTGCGATTCACGGATTTCTCACCGGCGTCAACGCCGCCGACGCCCGCAACATGCCTGAAGGCGGCATCAGCATCGACCAACGCGCCGCTGAATTCATCGGGTCCCGCACCCGATTTCCGGCATTGACGATCGGCTCCGCGGACGGACTTCATGGCGGTTGCCAGATGAGCTGGACTCGAACCGGCACGCGCGTTCCACCAATTCCCGGTCCACGAGAACTCTTCCGCGCGCTCTTCATCGACGACAGCACGGCCGCCAAGAAGCGGGCCGCCGATCGCATCCGGCTTCAAGGTTCCATTCTCGACGCCGTCCTCGGCGACGCCAAATCCCTCAAGCGGCGACTGAACAAGACCGACAGCGACAAGCTGGAAGAGTATTTTTCATCCGTCCGCGATGTGGAATACAAGCTGCAGCTGGACGAACAATGGCAAAAGGTCCCCAAACCGAGAGCACCCCTCGACGAGCCACACAACAAGGGACTGGCCCAGGACCTGCCGATGATCTACGACCTGATCGTCCTCGCCCTGCATACGGACTCCACCCGCATCGCCACCTTGGAGATCGGCGGCAGCTTTGCCGCGCGTGACATCGGCATCAACAAGGGCTACCACGGACTTTCCCACCACGGAAAAGTGAAAGCCGCCATCGATCAACTCGTGCAGATCGAGCTCTACCAGGTCGAACAGTTCGCCCGCTTCCTCGACAAACTCCGCTCCACCCGCGAACCCG
>JAYPXF010000256.1:8348-9478 GCA_038154405.1 Verrucomicrobiales bacterium
CTGCTGGACAGTACGATCACGCTGTTTGGCAGCGGCATGGGCAACGCCAACTCGCACACCAACGTTGATCTCCCGATCATCCTCGCCGGCGGCGGCTTCCAGCACGGCGAACACAAGCGTTACCCGAAAGAAAGCCACAAGCGCGTTCCGCTCTGCAATCTCTACGTCTCCATGCTCCAACAATTCGGAGTTGAAACAGATTCGTTCGGCATGAGCACAGGCACGCTCAGCGGACTTCAGGCAGCGTAATCATGCGCGACATCCTTTCGTTCTCCTTGCTCACAGCGCTCTGCTTGAACGCCGCTGAGGCAAGTTTTGAGAAGACGCTCAAGCCGTTCCTAAAGACCTACTGCAACGACTGCCACGGTAAGTCGAAGCAGAAAGGCGGCCGTCGCTTCGACACTCTTTCAAAGGCGATCGCGGACAACAACACGCTCGCCGACTACCAGGATATCCTCGATCAGTTGAATCTGTCGGAGATGCCACCGAGCAAATCCAAGCAGCCAGCGGATGCCAAACGGCAGGAAGTCATCCAATGGCTGACGAAACACATCGCCGCGTATCACGAGTCCCGGAAGCCGGCCGCATCACAGAGCGTCTTGCGCCGGATGAATGCCCGCGAGTATCGCAACACGATCCGCGACCTGCTGCACCTCGACACCACCATCTTCGACCCGACCCGCAAGTTCCCGAAGGATCAGACCGTCCATCACCTGGACAACGTCGGTGAGACCCTGGTCACCTCCGGACATCTGCTCGCCCGTTACCTGGAAGCCGCGGAGATCGCCATCGACAAGGCGTTGATCGCCCCGGAACAACCCAAGGCCCGCAGGTGGTTCTTCACCGACAACCTCTCGCAGCAACCCGAAATCGATCAGGTTCATCGTCGCACCACCAAGTTCAAACACCTCGTGCTCTTCGACGTCATTGGCGCCGACAAACACGAGGGTGCCTATGCTCCTATCCACGCGTTCGCGAAGGGTGTTCCCATCGACGGCTACTACGACATCCGGTTCAAGGCCCAGGCGGTCAATCGCATCAATCCATATGATCCCGCGTTTCTGGGCACAGATCCCACCGAACCGCTGCGACTCGGCATCGTTCCCGGCGACCACACCGCCGGCCAGTTG
>JAYPXF010000257.1:0-5081 GCA_038154405.1 Verrucomicrobiales bacterium
TGATCATCCGCCAACCGCTTTTCCGCCTCGGTGTCATTTTTTATGAGGCAACAGGCCGGCGGCAGTTCGAGCGGTGCATTGGGTTGCGGTTGACTGTAGCAGCATTGCAATTCGATGCCGCGCAGGTAGTGCCCGATGGCTTCCACTTCGTGAGGATCAAGACGTCCGTCATCGAATACATGCTTGAGGATTTCGAACAGGATGTTGCCCGGACAGTTCGCCTGGGCGTCGGGATGTTCGTTCAGAAATGTTCCCAGACTCCAGACCTCTTCGTCGGTCAAGATTCCGTCTTCGGTTATATGGTGAATGAAGTTGAGCGTATCAGGATTCGGTTGCATAGGTTTCGTTGAGAGCGCTGACTATGCGGGGATCTCGCTATGAAGACGATGGGTAGAGTCCGGTATTTTCCCGGAATTGCCGGGATACGAAAAAGGCCGGCTGAATACAGCCGGCCTTTCGCGAATATTGTTATTGCGAACCTTAGGAGGCGAGTGCCTTCTTGGTGGTTGTGATGATCACTGCGGCCACCTTGTAAGGATCGGCATTGGAAGCCGGACGGCGATCTTCGAGACGTCCCTTCCAGCCGTCCTCGATCGTGCCGATCGGGATACGGATGGACGCACCGCGATCGGAAACACCGTAGCTGAACTGATCGATGGACTGGGTCTCGTGCAGACCGGTCAGGCGCTGATCGTTGTGTGCACCGTAGACGCTGATGTGATCTTCGATGTGCTTGCCAAACTCTTCACAGATCTTGGTAAACACTGCTTCGTCGCCGGATTCGCGCATAGGGGTGTTTGAGAAGTTGGCATGCATGCCGGAACCGTTCCAGTCGCCCTTGATGGGCTTGCAGTGCCAGTTCACAGAAACGCCGTATTTCTCACCGAGGCGTTCGAGGAGGTAACGGGCGATCCAGATCTGGTCACCGCAATCGGCGGCACCCTTGGCGAAGATCTGGAATTCCCACTGACCCATCATCACTTCGGCATTGATCCCTTCCACATTCAAACCGGCTTCGAGGCAGAGATGCAGGTGCTCGTCCACCATGTCTCGGCCGATCGCATTGGCGGCACCGACGGAGGTGTAGTAGGGGCCCTGCGGTCCGGGATAACCGTTCTTCGGGAAGCCGAGCGGACGGTCCGTGTCGTTGTCCCAGAGGGTGTATTCCTGCTCGAGACCGAACCAGAAATCGTCGTCTTCGTCGTCGATGGTCGCCCGGCCGTTGGATTCGTGAGGGGTGCCATCAGCGTTCAAAACCTCGGTCATGACCAGCCAGCCATTGCCGCCGAAACGATCCGGATCAGGATACACGGCGACGGGTTTGAGAAGACAGTCGGAAGCGTTACCTTCGGCCTGTTCAGTGGAGGAACCGTCGAAGGACCACACTTTGGCGTCTTCCAGCTTGCCGCTGAAATCGTCGACGATCATGGTTTTGCTGCGGAGGCTCTGCGTAGGCTTGTAACCGTCGAGCCAGATGTATTCCAACTTGTGTTTGCTCATTATCTTTCTGTGTTTGGCTTTTGCGTTCTCAGTTTTGTCAGACCGCTGAAAGCCGGGTAACCTAGGTTAACCGGCAGTTTCAGCAACTCTAAACAGCTTGTTTCGTCACTTTTTTCTTAGTGGGAGTGGTAACCTTCTTCCCCGTGCTCGACCAGGTCGAGACCGGCGGTTTCGACTTCCTCGGAGACCCGGAGACCGATCACGACATCAATCACTTTTAGGGCGATGAAGGAGACCACGCCGCTCCAGACGATCGTCACAATGACGCTCTTGATCTGGGCCACAACTTGTGAGGCCATCGTCATGTTTTCCGCGAGTCCTGATCCGCCCAATCCCGTATCGACGCAGACGCCGGTCAGGACGGCACCAACGATTCCGCCCATGCCGTGAACGCCGAAGACGTCAAGGCTGTCATCATATCCGAAGGCCGCCTTCACCCTCACGGCGAAGATGTAGCAGACGATGGCGGAAACCATGCCGATCAACAGTGCGCCCATCGGGCCGGCCGTGCCGGACGCCGGCGTGATGGCGACCAAGCCGGCTACTGCACCGGTGGCAACACCCACGGCGGTCGGCTTGCCGCGACCGAACCATTCAATGAACATCCAGACTGCCGCCGCAGTGCCGGTGGCGATCTGCGTCACGAGCATCGCCATGCCGGCGGTCCCGTCAGCGGCCAGTTCGCTGCCGGCGTTGAATCCGAACCATCCGACCCAGAGCATGGCGGCACCGATCACGGTCAGGACAACGCTGTGAGGGGTTATGGGTTCCTTGCCGTAGCCGAGGCGCTTGCCGACCAGAATACAGGCCACCAGACCAGCGACACCGGCGTTGATGTGGACGACCGTTCCACCTGCGAAATCAAGCACGCCCCAGGTGTGGAAGAGGGCTCCTCCACCGGACCAGGCCATGTGGCAGATCGGGAGATAGGAGAAGGTGAACCAGACGACGGAGAAGATCACCATGGCACTGAACTTCATGCGTTCAGCAAATGCACCCACAATGAGGGCCGGAGTGATGATGGCAAACGTCATCTGGAACATGACGAAGACCGCCTCCGGTATTGAGCCTGACATTGATTCTGGTGTGAGGCCCTTCAGGAACATGAAGCCGAGGCCGCCGAAGAACGAGTTGAAGTTCGTCTTTCCTTCCACCATTCCGTCGGTGTTGAAGGCGACGCTGTAACCATAGATCACCCAGAGGATGGTCATGATGCCGGCCATGGCGAAGCATTGGACCAAGATGGACAGCACGTTTTTCTGCCGGACCAGTCCGCCGTAAAACAACGCCAAGCCTGGCAGAGTCATGAAGAGAACCAGCGCCGAGGCTGTGATCATCCAGGCGGTGTCACCCGCGCTCAGCGCCGGCTCTTCGGCACCATCTTCGAGCTGTTCGAGTTTGATCTCCAGTTCGCTGGGAGTGTCCTCGGGGGAGACCTCGGCTTTCGCTTTCTCGGCTTCTATGTTGGGATCGACCTCAGCTGCGGCCGGGACGGCGGGTCCTGCCGGAGCAGCGGCGGGATCTTGGGCGAAGGCGTCACCGGCAACTCCGGCGATCAATCCGATGGCGAGCAGGGTGGAAAATATCTTTTTCATCATTCGTGTCATCAAGAGGTAGAGGTTGGATTGGCTTACAGGGCTTCTTCGCCCTTTTCATCCGTGCGGATGCGGACGGCTTCCTCGACCGGCAGGACGAACACTTTGCCGTCACCGATCTTCCCGGTTTTGGCTCCCTTGACGATGGCGCCGGTGGCCGTGTCGACCTTGTCGTCGGCCAGCACCATTTCGAGTTTGATCTTGGGCAGGAAATCCACGGTGTATTCGCTGCCGCGATAGATTTCAGTATGTCCCTTCTGGCGGCCAAATCCTTTGACCTCGGATACAGTCATTCCTTCGATGCCCACTTCACTGAGGGCGTCTTTCACTTCCTCCAGCTTGAAGGGCTTGATGATGGCTTCGATTTTCTTCATTTCAGTTGGTGTTTTTATTATCGATCTCTAACGCGCGGTGCCCGACGTTCTCAGCTGATGGCTGGAAACATGCAGGCATCGGCAGTTGAGCAATCAGGATGCCAACTGTTTTTATTTATTTTTAAGTTGTTGATGATGAGGTGGTTATGAATTTGCATGAGTTAATTGGCTCATTTTCATGAATTATTTTCTGTCTCTTTTTGATCATGTGGAATGATTCGAAACAGTTCGGGACATCACAAAAGGCGGGCAGCTGGTGCTGCCCGCCTTTGCGCATGAGATGATTACAGGCGTTGGGAGAAGTGTGGATATGCTTCCATACCGTGCTCGCCAATATCGAGGCCTTCGGATTCTTCATCAGCGCTGACCCGAACACCCATGATCGCTTTCAGGGCGCCGAATACGACCAGCGAGAAGATGAATGCCGCGGCGGCGACTGCCAGAACGCCAATCAACTGACCAATGATGGTGTAGCCGTTGTTGCCAGTGTCGAAGATGGCGCATGCCAGGATGCCCCACACGCCACAAACGCCGTGGACAGAAATAGCACCAACCGGGTCGTCGATCTTCATCTTGTCCAAGGTGACGACTGAGAAGTAGACGATGACGCCAGCGATGAGGCCGATGATGATGGCTCCGCCGGCGGAAACGATATCTGCGTTGGCGGTGATGCCCACCAGACCGGCAAGCATGCCGTTCAGTGACATGGAGAGGTCCGGCTTCTTGGTCATGATCCAAGAGATGGTGCCGCCCATGAGCCCGCCGGCAGCAGCGGCCAAGGAGGTAGTGGTGAACACCAAGCCGAGAGCAGCCGGTTCAGCCGAGAGCACGGAACCGCCATTGAAACCATACCAGCCGAACCAGAGCAGCAGTACGCCGATCGCGGCGAGCGGCATGTTGTGGCCGGGGATCGGCTTAATCTTGCCGTCGATATACTTGCCTTGGCGGGGGCCCAAGATGATCACACAGGCAAGGGCGGCGAAGCCACCGAAGGCGTGCACCACTGCGGAGCCGGCAAAGTCCTTGAAACCGGCTTCTCCGTTCAGGCCGCCAAGCCAGCCTCCGCCCCAATGCCATGAACCGACGACAGGATATGCGATGCCTACGAGCAAGGTTGCGAAGATGAGGAACGGAAGCAGTTTGACCCGCTCAGCGACCGCTCCAGACACGATCGTGGCTGCCGTGGCTGCGAACATTGCTTGGAAGATAAAATCGCCGTATCCGGTCATGCAAAGACCAACTCCGCCGTAACCGAAGGTGGATCCACCATCGGCGTTCAGGTCGCCGATCATGCCCCCCCAGCTGAACCACCCGTTGAAATCCCCGGGATAGTGGGTATTGAAACCGAAAAACGCATAGGTCAATAGGCCCATGCAAATGATGAAGCCGTTCTTGTAGAGAATGTTGACAGTGTTTTTCGATTGTGTGAGGCCGCATTCAAGTGTCGCGAATCCCAAGTGCATAAGGAATACCAACGCAGCCGCGATGACGGTCCATAGCATGCTGGTGACGAAGAAATCGAACGCGTAGGCGGTATCTCCATGCGCTGCCACCATTTCATCGTAGCCTTTTTTGTTTTCGTCGACTTCCGGTTCGGCCGGTGCTTCGGCCG
>JAYPXF010000257.1:5181-6830 GCA_038154405.1 Verrucomicrobiales bacterium
TTCGGCCGGTGCTTCGGCCGCCGGCTCGGCGGCAGCTTCTGCCGCGGGTGCAGCGGGTGGGGCCGCCGGGGTGTCTTGGGCTGGCAGCATGGGCGTCATTGTGAACGCCGCAGCCAGACCGAGGATGGTGAAGAGTTTTTTCATTCTGTATTTCTTTCTGTTCTCGGTTGGGGTGGTAGTTAGACCGCTTCGTTGCCTTTCTCGTCCGTGCGGATCCGGATCACTTCATCGACGGGGAGGACAAAGACCTTGCCGTCACCGATCTTACCGGTCTTAGCGCTTTTCGAGATGGCGCCGACGGCGGCGTCGGTCTGGTCGTCGGGAATGACGATCTCGAGTTTAATCTTGGGGAGGAAATCGACGGTATACTCGCTACCTCGATAGATTTCGGTGTGGCCCTTCTGGCGGCCAAACCCCTTTACCTCGGAGACGGTCATCCCTTCGATGCCGACCTCTGCGAGGGCGTCTTTAACTTCCTCAAGCTTGAATGGCTTAATTATGGCTTCGATTTTTTTCATTTTCTTGTTTCAGGTGCCGGCGGCGGGATTCACGGCAGCGGTCTGAAACGCATCGGCTCCTCACAGCCCATGATTGATTTGCGTTTGATTGCGGAATTCGTTCCGCCCGCCGACCGATGAACCAAACTGCTCAGCAGATTTTTGTTCGCGCTGAACAAATCAGCATGACAATCGAAACGCACCGGCCGTGCCAATCGGGGGAGAAACAAGAGTGGAGGAGGGGAAGCGGTTTGCAAAACCGGGGTGAACGCGGCCTCATGAAAAAAATGCAGCCGATCCATGAATGAATTCGTGTCTCTTTTTGCTCACCCGTGCCGCTAATCATCACTGTACAAGTGAACAATTTCGCACCGATCCATGCGTCGATTCGATACTCGGGAGACCGACCACAGGAGAGATGTGTGGTTAGGTGGGCAGGAGGGTGCGTGCCAGACGCAGATCTTCCTCGGTGTTGATATTGAACAACTCCTTTTCCGGCACGGTGGATCGAACCGCCGTCAGTTCCAATCGTTTGACGAGTTTCTGTAGCGAGAATTGTTGGCTATCGTAATGCGCCCGAATGTCGGATTCAGCTGCCCGGTTGAAACACATCGGAAAACAGGCAAGTTTGTCATGCCATGCGCAGGCTCCGTGAATCGTGTTCCTAGCGACGCTGATCACGTCCCGAATCAGTTCCGCTCCAATAAACGGCATGTCGCAAGGCAAAAACACGATTCGTTCCGCTTTTGTCTGTTCCAACGCGGTGATGATTCCACCCAGCGGACCGCATTTCGGCACGACATCCTCCGCGATCACCGGATTTCGAATCCCGAGTTCGGAAACGGTATCCTGCGCAATCTTCAGCAACGATCGTCCACCGAGCAACACGTCAGCCTTGTCCCGCCCCATACGGGAACTCTGCCCACCTGCCAAAATGCAGGCACGCACCTCGTTCGGATCAAATGCCGTCCCGGGTTGCATCATCTGAGTCTGTCACTTGAGTTTTCCCTGATCGGCTTCACCGGGCATTTCTTGTGAAAAATCGGCCAATATTGCCAATAATATGTTGCACCCGCCTTTTGTTTTGCTAATTTCGCGCTCCTTTTTCGCGAGAAAAGGGAAAAACGGCCCGTAATTTCGCTCCGCTTGGGG
>JAYPXF010000257.1:6840-9365 GCA_038154405.1 Verrucomicrobiales bacterium
CAACAACACCAGACAAAATCCCGTTTTCCGCGGGATGATTCGCACCGCGAATTGATAACCAATCGGAAAGAGATACACATGGCAAAAGTCGGACTCAAAGAACTCCTCGAAGCCGGTGTCCACTTCGGACATCAGACCCGCCGCTGGCACCCGCGCATGAAGCGTTACATCTTCGAAGCGCGCAACGGCATTCACATCATCGACCTCAGCAAGACGGTCAAGCAGCTCGAAGAAGCCTGCAAGTTCCTCGCCAAGACGGTTCGCGGCGGCGGCAAGGTCCTCTTCGTCGGCACCAAGAAACAGGCTCAGAGCCTAGTGAAGGAATCGGCCGCTGATGCGGGTCAGTTCTACGTCACCGACCGATGGCTCGGCGGCACACTCACCAATCTTTCCACCATCAAGAAGTCTGTCGAGCGCCTGCAGAAGCTCGAAAAGATGAACGAGGATGGATCCATCAATGACTTTGTGAAGCAGGAACAGGCTTCCCTCAATCGCGAACGCGCCAAGCTCATTCGCAACCTGGGCGGTATCCGCGATATGAAGGGGGCACCCGATGCCATGTTCATCATCGACCTCAAGCGCGAGCACAATGCCGTCGCCGAAGGCCGCAAGCTGGGCATCCCGATCGTCGCTTTGGTTGATACCAACTGCGATCCCGACCTGGTTGATTACCCGATCGCCGGCAACGACGACGCCATCCGCTCCATTCGCGTGGTGATCGAATCGGTCACCGGTGCCATCAAGGAAGCCCGGGGAGAAGCCGTGGCCAAGAAGGAAGAAGAAAAGTCCACCGAAGAAGCTGCTGTCCCGACGGAAGACGCCGCCCCGGCAGAGGAAGCTGCTGCGAGCACGGAACCCGCCGCCGCATAAAACAGACTTGAACGAATCGACGGCAGTTACCGCTGCCGCCTTTTCATTGCAAAACCGAAAACAGAAGGAAGTTAGAAGAACATGGCTACCATAACCGCATCCGCCGTTGGCGACCTGCGCCGCATGACCGGCGCCGGCATGATGGACTGCAAGAAGGCGTTGACCGAAGCCGATGGCGACGTCGATGCCGCAATTGAAATCCTCCGCAAGAAGGGAGAAGCCAAGGCGGTCAAGAAGGGCGGACGTGACGCGAACGAAGGCGTCATCGCGCAGAATATTTCGGCCGATTCCAAGACGGGCGTGCTCGTTGAGGTGAATTGCGAAACCGACTTTGTCGGCAAGAACGACGACTTCAAGGCCTACGCCGACGGCGTCGCCGCCAAGCTGTCCGAAAGCGCCGCCGCCGATCTCGAGGCTGATCGTGTCGCCGCCGTGCAGAAGCTCGGTGAGAACATCAAGGTCTCACGCAACGAGCGCTGGACCGTTGATGGCAGCGGTGCTGTTGCCTCCTACATCCACACGGGTGGCAAGGTCGGTGTGCTCGTTGAAGTCGGGGCCGGCAAAGAAGATTCAATCGGTACGGACGCCTTCAAGCAGTTGCTTCGCGACATCACGCTGCAGATTGCTGCCGCCAATCCGCAGGCTCTCGATCGCGACGGCCTGAACCAGGAAGAGCTGGAGAAGGAGAAGGAACTCATCCGCGAGCAGATGAAGGACAAGCCGGCCAAGGCCTTGGAAGGCATCATCCGCGGCAAGATGGAGAAGCACTTCCAGACCCACTGTCTGGTCGACCAGGGCTTCGTGAAGCAGAACGGCGAGATCTCCGTGAAGCAGCACGTCGGCAACATCGGCAAGGAGCTCGGCGATGAATTCAGCATCCGCCGCTTCCTGCGCTACCAGGTCGGCGCCTGATCCGCTCGCGGCATACGAAATTGCAAAGGGCGACCGCAGTACGGTCGCCCTTTTGTTTACACTCTGAAATCCCGAACACCTACCTGGCAATCGCCTCGTCGATTGATTCGGCGATCGCGTTCATTCCTTCCAGCAACGCCTCTTCTGTGATCGTGAGCGGCGGGCAGATCTTGATGGTCTGTCCCCAAGCTCCAACCGGGGCGAAGAGCAGGAGACCCTTTTGGAAACAGAGTTCGGTGATGCGGTGAGCCAGTTCGGAATTGGGTTCCTTCGTGCCGGGTTTGATGAGCTGCAGCCCACCGACGAGCCCCTTGCTGGTGACACGTTGCACATTCTCGAAGTGTTTGGAGTGAATGTCGTGCAGTGCTTCTTCAAAGGTTCGCTCAAGTGCCGCAGCATTGCCGGTGAGATTGCTGTCGACGATTTTCCTAAGATTTGCCAGAGCAGCGGCGGCGCAGATGGGATTGCCGCTGTGAGTGCTGACCAAGGCTCCGTGATCAAAGGCGTCCAGTACATCGGAGCGGCCGACGACTCCGGAAAGCGGCAGCGAACTGCTGACGCCTTTACCGACAGTGAAAAGGTCGGGCGTTACACCATAGTGTTCGAAAGCCCAGAATTTTCCGGAGCGCCCGCAGCCGGCTTGGATTTCATCGAAGACCAACAACACCTGGTTCTCGTCACACCATTTGCGCAGGGCGTTTACATATTCAACGGGCGCAAAATCGGGACCGACTCCCTGGAAG
>JAYPXF010000258.1:0-9356 GCA_038154405.1 Verrucomicrobiales bacterium
GGAAGAGATGGTGCGCAAGCTGGGCAAGACCGACCGGTTGTTGATTCTCAAGAAGCCGTTCGACACGGTCGAAGTACATCAGATCGCCAGTGCGATGACGGAGAAATGGTCGCTTCATCAACAGCAACGTCAAAGCATGCGGACGATGGAGACGCAGATGGCCGGCAACACCGGTGAACTGCAACGTTCGCTCTCGTTGACTCAGGCCACTTTGGACGCCACCGCGGACGGCATCCTCGTGGTCGACCAGGAAGGGAAGATCACCGGATTCAACAAGAAGTTCCAGGCCATCTGGAACCTGCCCCCGTCGTTGATTGAGTCGAAGCACTACGAGTCAATGCTGAACGCCGTGCTCTGGCAGTTGAAAGACCCTGAGGAATTCAGTGACAAGTTCAAGGAACTGACCGCCGATCTCGAATCGGAGTCGTTCGACGCCGTGGAATTCGTCGATGGCCGCATCTTTGAGCGCTATTCGCAGCCGCAGAAGGTGGGCGACCAGAACGTCGGACGGGTGTGGAGTTTTCGCGACATCACGGAACGGACACAGCTCGAACAACGCTTTCTGCGAACCCAGCGAATGGAGAGCATCGGGGCTCTCGCCGGCGGCGTGGCCCACGACCTGAACAACATCCTTTCGCCCATCATGGTGTCCGCTCCGTTGTTGCGGGAGGGCCTGGGCAAGGACGAGATCGACAAGCTGGTGAACAACATCGAGGTCAGCGCCCAGCGCGGCGCCGCCATCGTCAAGCAGCTGCTCGCGTTCGGTCGCGGGATGGAAGGCGAGAAGGTGCCTGTGTTCCTTCGGCACACGGTCATGGAGGTGACCCGGATTGTGGAAGAGACCTTTCCGCGGAACATCAGCATTCAGACCTCCGCCCCGAAGGACCTGTGGCCGGTCACGGGGGATCCGACTCACATGCACCAGGTGGCGTTGAACCTTTGCATAAATGCGCGTGACGCGATGCCCAACGGCGGCACGATCACGATGTCGGCCGCAAACGTCGAGGTGAACGGCGACGATCCGATGGTGGAAGAGGACGAAAACGCATCGGCCGGCCCCTTTGTGGTTCTCAAACTGGTCGACTCGGGTTGCGGAATATCACCACAGTTGAAGGACAAGATCTTCGATCCGTTCTTCACGACCAAGGAACTCGGACGTGGCAGCGGTCTCGGACTGTCGACCGTGTTGGGAATCGCCAAGAGTCACGGTGGTTTCATTCGCGTCACCAGCGAGGTGGATCAGGGGTCGACCTTCGAGGTCTTCATTCCCGCCACCCCAGAGGCAACACCAATCGAACCCAAGGAAAAGGCGCCGCCCGAGAAAGGACACGGCGAGACCATTCTCGTGGTCGACGATGAACCCAACGTGCTCGAAGCCACCGCCAAACTGCTCGAACAGAACGGTTACAAGGTGCTCACCTGTCGCGATGGCGCCGAGGCCGTCGAGAAATGCGGGGAATCTGATGCCGGAATCCAGGTGGTGCTCACCGACGTGATGATGCCGAACATGGACGGTGCTACGATGATGCGCCGGTTGACCGAAATCGCACCCGGAATGTGCGTGGTGGCCACCAGCGGTCTGGAAAAGGATGAGCGATTTGACGAAATGAAGGAGCTCGGATTGGAGGCGTTCCTTCCGAAACCTTACACCCCGGACAAGCTTCTCGGGGTGTTGCGGCAGGTCATTGATCGCAGTGAAGCCGACGCCGGCTGATGGCCTCCGCGCTCGCTATCGACAACCTCGACGCCCTCCGGGATCTCCTGCGGAAGCACAACGATGCGGGGACACCGGTCGGATCCATCGAGCTCACCGGTCTGAATTCCGTTCGTTCCCTTTC
Organism: Verrucomicrobiales bacterium; assembly: GCA_038154405.1. GTDB lineage: Bacteria > Verrucomicrobiota > Verrucomicrobiia > Limisphaerales > JAYPXF01. The sequence continues at coordinate 1,839 of JAYPXF010000258.1, forward strand.
CGCCGCCGACATGACCGTCAAGGTCTGGTCAGGAATTTCACTGAAACGATTGCAATCCCGCTTGGCGGAGTTCGGCCAATGGTTGCCCGTGGATCCGTGGGACACGGGCGTAAGCATCAAACATCTGCTGGATGAGAATCTGTACGGTCCGAGGAGGTATGGATTCGGCACGGTGCGCGAGCATCTGATCGGGATGGAGACGATGCTTCCGGATGGACGATTGGTGGAATCGGGCGGGGACGTGGTCAAGAACGTGGCCGGCTACGATCTTCAGAAAGTCTTCATCGGGGCCCGCCAATCTCTGGGCATCATCGTGTCGGCCACCTTCAAGCTGCTGCCTCGGCCGGATTCGGAATCCTTTGTCGAGAGCGGCCCGATCACGGTTCCTGACGCCGAGCGCCGGACTCGACAAATCCTGGACTCTCCGATGGTACCGACCGTGCTTGATTGGGCGGACGACGCGGGAAACGATCGGGTGAATGTGGTGGTGGGGTTCTCCGGTTCGAATGCCGAGGTGGAATGGCAACTCGAACAACTGGATGCAGACGATTGGATTGCCTCGAAGGCGCCGAAACATGATTCGCGCTACTTCAACGGGCCGGGAAGATGGCGGTCCCGATCTTCGGTGTTGCCAACCCGCCTTGGCGAGTCGGTCAGGCAATTGAACGGTCAATCGTTTGTCGCTCGCGCAGGCAACGGCGTGTTTTGGTCACCTGAGATGGAATCAGTGAAGGGCAGGGGGCCGGCGGGTCGATTGGGGACGCGTCTGAAACAAACCTTCGATCCCGGCGGCATCATGCCGGATATGGATGACGAAAGATGAGCTGTTCGGTGGAAAGATTCCTGGACGAGGACAAGTCGCTGGCCTGTGTGCACTGCGGACTCTGCCTCGGTGCCTGCCCGACCTATCTGGAAACCGGCAACGAGAACGCCTCTCCTCGTGGCCGCATCTATCTCATGCGGGCGGTGCAGGACGGGCGGCTTGATGCAGTCGAAGCCCACGAACATGTGGATTCCTGTCTTGGCTGTCGCGCCTGTGAAAACGCCTGTCCCAGCGGTGTCGAATATGGCGCGCTGTTGGAACACTGTCGCGACCACATCGAGAAGTCGGTGTCGCGTTCACCATTCCAGACGGTGCTTCGGCGATTGGTGATCGAAAAGATCTTTCCTTATCCGGAACGCATGGAATTGGCGCTCGCTCCCGCACGATGGATCAAACAGGCGGGACTGGAACGATGGCTGCCGAATTTCGTTCGGGACAGCCTCTCACTGGTGCCCACAAAGTGTGACGCCGCTGATCTGCCATCTTTTTCTCCGGCTATCGGCCAGCGTCGTGGCGTGGTTGGATTCATCTCCGGATGCGTGATGAGCGTAATGTTCGGCCGGACCCATCGGAATTCAATCCGCCTGTTGAATCTGGCCGGCTATGATGTCGTGGTTCCCAAATCGCAGGAATGTTGCGGCGCGCTTTATGCTCACAGTGGCCGTTTGGAGGCCGCCCGTGAGCTGGCACGGAACAACATCGACGTCTTCGCGGAGCATGAACTGGATGCGATCATCATCAACGCCGCCGGTTGTGGTTCGACCCTCAAGGAGTATGGCCAGCTTCTTGATCACGACGAAGAATGGAAGGAACGAGGCAAGAACTTCAGCGGACGGATGAAGGATCTCTCCGAGTTCCTGGTGGACGTGGGATTTGTCGAACAACTTGGCGCTCGCACGGGACCGAATTCGGATGCCGATCTGGTCACGTTTCATGATGCCTGCCATCTGGCCCATCCGCAGCACATCACCCAACAGCCGCGAGAACTGGTAAAGGCCGTCGCTGGCGACCGTTTTGTTGAGATGCCGGAGTCGGATGTCTGCTGCGGAAGCGCGGGCAGCTACAACCTGACCGAGCCGGAGATGGCGGCACGACTGCAGGAGCGCAAGATCCGCAACATACTTTCCACCGATGCGCTGACGGTAGTGACTACCAATCCCGGTTGTCTGCTGCAGATTCAGGCGGGATTGGAAAAGCGAACGGGAGTCAAGACGACCGCCGTTCACATCGCGGACTATCTGGCTGCGGCGTTGGATGCCTGATCAGGCGTCGGCAGCTTCGAGGGCCGCCTTGGTTTCTTCGGACATGGTGTCGATCGCGGGTTTGATACGATCCTTCGTTTCGCGATCCATCCGGTCGATGAACAGGATTCCCTTGAGATGATCCACCTCGTGTTGAATGCAGCGCGCAAGCAATCCACCCGCCTTGAAAGCGATCTGATTCCCGTCGCGGTCCGTCGCTTTCACGTGGACCATCGACTGGCGGGAAACCTCGCCATACACCTCCGGAAAACTGAGACAGCCTTCACTTCCTGCTTCGAAGTCACCTTCCGGTTCAAGCTCCGGATTGATCAGGGCGAGCGGCATGATGCTCACCGGATCGGCCTCCTTACCGTCGAGTTCAAGTGAGGATGGGCGATCCTCGACGCCGCTGATGTCGATAACGGTCAATCGCAGTGCCTGGGCGACCTGCTGGGCGGCGAGACCGATGCCGTGATAGTCATCCATGGTCTCGAACATGTCGTCGATCAGGGTCTGTATCTCGGGCGTTATTTCCGTGATCTCCGCGCCGTTTTTGCGGAGGACCGGATGCCCATATTTCACCACTTCCAGAATCATGCGGGCAGAACGTTAGAGGCAGCCACGGATCGGGGAAAGGAAGATTTGATCCGGAAGGCTGCTACTTCGATTCTTCCGGCCAATCGGCCATGAATCCACCCAATTCACCCACGTCAGGGCCGTGTCCGTTGCGGACGTAGTAGCCACTGGTGCCGACGCCGCACAAGAGGCTTTGTTCATTATCCAGATCGAGCAGTTGGCCGAGGCAGAAACCGGCGTTGAAATGATCTCCTGCACCGGTCGTAATCACCGGTTTCTCGATGAAAGGACCTTCCACCATCGTGACATCTTCTCCGGTAGCCGCCATGGCGTAGCGAACGGGATGCACGACCAGCGTCTTGAGCGGCACCGCGGCGGTGATGCCACGCATGTTGGCACCGATCCCATCCGGATTGATACCCTGTTTCGGCAATCCCAACACTTCGGCAATCTCAAAGGATTCCTTTTCGTTGAGTCCGAGGATCACGTCGAAGTATTCGCTGAACCGGCCAATCAGATCCAGGGCATGCCGAATGTCCTCGGGAGTGCGTTTCTCCGGGTCCGCCAGATCGAAGAAGATCTTCCGACTGGCCTTGGGCTTGTCCTTGCAGATGTCGGACAGCACATGTTCCCAGACTTGGCTCATGTATGGCAACATCGTCCAGTTGACGAAGCCTACGAGGCTGGAACCCATGATCTTGGCGGCAAACTGCTGCTTACCAAAGCGGTCACAAATATTCTCCCAATTGACGTCATTGAGCGGAGTGAGCAATGACGCCATCACCTTGCCGTCGAGAAACTCGAGGGCGTTGGTATGACCGGGCAAGGAGATTGAATGCAGTTCTGCCCGTTTGGAAAACTCTTCGAAGACCGGATGCAGATTCGGATAGCCCAGGCAGCCCAGATAGGTGACATTCAGGCCGAAGCGGGCAAGCGCGTTGGCCATGATCGGACCGTTGCCGCCGATCTTGGTACGTTGGCTCACCAGTTCGAGGTTGGTGCTTTGGCCGGCCGCAGCACCGAGGCGAACGGAGAGATCGGTGATGGTATTGAGACGGACATAGTTCTCGGCATCCTGCCGTTGGTCCACGACATGGACAATGTCGTCCACGAAACCATCCAATCCGACAAACGCCGTCAGATCCCCGACGCGTGGTGAGTTTTCCTGTAGAAAAGTTGAGCAGCTTGCCCTGAGTTCGGGTGTGTTCGGCATCCTTGGAATCCTCGATTGAACAGATCAGTCGGCTTCTACACCGAGTATCTGTAGGATCCGTTCAAGATCCTCATCGTTGAAGAAGCGTATCTCCACCGCGCCCTTGCCTTTTCGGTAGCGCAGCAGACATTTGCTGGCAAAGCGCTCCTGCAGTTTCCCTTCAAGATCCACAATATTGGCGTCTCTGACGTAGTTCGAATCGCCACCACCGACACCGGTCTCGCCCGATTCCGCATCGCCGGGGGAGGAGGACAATTCGCGGATAAATTTCTCCGCCTGCCGGACCGTGAGATTGTCGCGGAGCACGCGTTCGCAGACCCGGAGCTGCTGTTCGTGAGCGGTCACACCCAGGATCGCCTTGGCGTGTCCCACAGAAAGACGATTGTTGCGCAGGTGGCTCTGGATTTCTGGGGCGAGCTTCAGCAGCCGCAGAGCGTTGGCCACGGATGCGCGGCTCTTACCAACCTTTTCAGCAACCATCTCCTGGGTCATGTCGAACTGCTGTACGAGTTCGGTGTAACCGAGCGCCTCTTCAATCGGATTGAGATTCTCGCGTTGGAGATTCTCGACCAATGCGAGTTCCACCACGGTGCGGTCATCGGCTTCCCGCACGATGATGGGCACCTCAAACAGTCCAGCCTCACGCGCGGCGCGCCAACGACGTTCGCCGGCAATCAATTCAAAAATATCCCCCTGTCGACGGACAACCAGCGGCTGGATGATACCCTGCTGCTTGATGGAGTCGGAGAGTTCTTGGATGGACTCCTCGGGAAAATCCTTACGTGGCTGGAACGGGCACGGCCGCACCCGCTCGATCGCCACCCGTTCAACCTGCTCCCATTCGGTCGTCTGTTCACTGACAGCCGGGATGGTGGTGACGACGGGTTCAGCCGACGCGGTTGCCGAGCCGCTGTCTCCCAACAGCGCACTCAATCCACGTCCCAATACAGGTTTCGGCATAGCCAGAGATTGGGAAACCGGCCCGGAATTGTCGAGAGCTGAATGATCCGTTTCCGCGTGAGAATAGGCAATATACAGCTGAAAATGCCCATTGCACGTGAGGCTGAAAACACATCCGCATGCCAACGTGATGCGTGAGCAATGATTGTCATGACAGCGGCACCGGCGTATGCTTCCGCGTTCTCAGGCGAACTGGCAGGCTTCTGGCTTTAATAGTTTCTGAAAATCCGTCGCTGACACTGGGGTGGGATCTGATCATGCAAAACCGACACACAATGCCCCGCCTTCTCTTGATGCTCATCTGCGTGCTCGCCATGGGAACCTCATCTTCAACATTCGGAGATGCGGTGACCGGTTTCGAAAACTCACCCAGCGATGAAGGCAAATACGAATTGGAGACGGGTCAGGAGTTGCCCTCGCCGCGGATCACGAATGATGTGCCGGGAGGGAACAATTTCATGCGACTCACCTGGGGGACGCGGACCAACGTCAATGTTCTGACCTATGACATCACGGATGGCGGGCAACACGCGCGCATTGAGGCTGATTTTGATTTCCGCATCCACGGCGTGGCGGATGGTTTCGGGTTCATGCTGCTGTCCACCGCGGTCTACGGGCAGAAGGAGGTGGTTCCGCGCGCCGGATTCGCCGGTGTGCAGGTGTACCAGGAACCCTCGGGTACGAACTCACTGGGCATCGGCTTCGACATCCACAAGGGGTTGGAAGGGCGAGTGGAGACGAACGACAACCACCTGTCAGTTCACTATGACAATCAATTGCTGGCGGAATTCGATGCCGGTCCGATCGATCTGAACAGCGGAGAATGGATTCACGCAAAGATCATCGCGCGGCCCGGTACCAACTCGGACGTCACAGTGATTCTCACCCCGTCCAATGGCGTGCCGCACGTGGTGATATCGAACTATGTGATAAATGGCTTCGAGCCTTACGAAAACCGGCCTCATTGGGGTGCCCGCTCGGGCTCGTTTGAGACCAGCACCAACGACATCGACAATATCAACGTCCAGTATCTTGAATTCTTGGGGGCACCGCCCATCACCTTTGCCATGGGGTTCACCAACGTCGTTACGGTTGAAGAAGTAGCGGCCTATGTCTACGTGAACAAGATTGGACCGGCCACGAGCAACGTGACCGTGGATTTTTTCACAACGGACGGTACGGCGCAGGCCGGGTTGAATTACGTGGCAACCAACGGCACGTTGACCTTCACTGAAGATGAGTCGATCAAGCTGATACCCGTGCAGATGATCGACAACGATGTCATCAACCAGGCGCTCGCACTGAGCCTCACCCTCACCAATCCGATGTCCGGCACGGTCATTTCGACCAACGACACCACGGGCATCACGATCGCCGATGATGATGATCCGGCCTTGGTCGGCCGCTGGGACAAGAATGTCATCCAAATGCCGGCCAACAAGGATGCCGGGGAATCGCCGATCGTTTCGATCCATCTGAACCTGTTGCCTACGGGGGAGATCCTTCTGTGGGATCGCCATGGAGACGCGTTCGGTGGAACCGATGGTGATCCTTACCTCTTTGATCCGACAACGCGCACCTTCACCAACGCCACCACAGTTCCATACGATCTGTTCTGCGCCGGCCATGGGCTGATGAGTGACGGCCGGCTCTTCGTGCCCGGCGGTCACATCGCCGATGGCGTAGGTGAAGACAAGGCGGCGATTTACGATCCTTGGGAGAAAACATGGACGCTGTTGCCGAACATGAATGCCGGACGTTGGTATCCGACCGTCACAACCCTGGCCAATGGCGACCTCCTCGTGGAAGCGGGAACCATCGACATCCCAACCGATGTGAACCCGCTGCCGCAGATCTGGGACATTGCCGCGCAGAATTGGCGAGATCTCACCACCGCCGGCGCGCAACATGGCAAGTTCCCCATCTGGGCGAACTACTACCCCTTCATGTATCAGGCACCCAACGGCCAGGTTTTCTGCGCGGGCCCGCAGCAGATGTCGCGTTACCTGGACATTTCCGGAACGGGAAACTGGACGGATGTGGATGCAAGTGCATTGTTCTATCGGGATTACGGCTCATCGGTGATGTATGGCGATGGCAAGGTGATGATCACCGGGGGAAATCCACCGGAGACTTACGCGCAGCCGTCCATCTTCGGGGCAACCTCGACGATTTATCCAAGCCCCGTAACCGAGGTGATTGACCTCGACGACGCGACACCCCAATGGCGCATCAGCAACCCAATGAAGATTGGAAGGCGCCACGCCACCGCAACCTTGCTGCCGGATGGAAACGTCCTGATGACAGGGGGAAGCAGCGCGCCAGGCTTTAACGTGCAGGCCGGTGCCGCGCTCTGGGCAGAAATGTGGGATCCCAGCACGGAGCAATGGACGGCCATGGCGGCGGCGCAGAAATACAACGGCTATCACTGCAACGCCTTGCTCCTGCCGGACGGCCGGGTGATCACGACCGGTGGCGGACATCCCAACCCGCCGGATCCGCCCGACGGCCATGCTGCTCCAAACTTTGGTGCGGAACCCACGGCCGAGATCTACTCGCCACACTATCTGTTCAGCGGAACGCGCCCCACTATAACATCGGCACCGGGTGCGGTGACATATGGCGAGACGTTTTTCGTGGAAACCCCGGATCAGACCAACATCAGCTACATCAGTTGGGTGAAGATCGGTAACACCACCCACGCC
>JAYPXF010000259.1:0-9291 GCA_038154405.1 Verrucomicrobiales bacterium
ATGCTCAATTTGCGGTTTACGGACGCGGGATCGGTCACTACAAACATCCCACTCCAGATGAAAAATCTCTCAATTCTCTTCGGTATCGTAGCTGCCATCACCTTTTCGGGATGCGGTTCCAAGGATCAACCTGCTCCGCAGAACACTGGTCCCGGTGATCAGAGCGCAACGCCGACTCCGGAAGTCGTGGAACCCAAGCCAGAACATCGTGGAACGATCGGCGTCTCATTGCTCACTTTGGACAATCCGTTTTTCAAGGTCATTGGCGACAATATCACCTCCGAAGGGGAAAAGCATGGTTACGAAACCATCGTCGTCAGTGCCGACAAGGACGTGGCCAAGCAGGGGAACCAGGTAAAGGATTTTATCGTGAAGAAGGTGGCCGCGATCGTATTGAGTCCCTGCGAATCCAAGGCGATTGTTCCGGTCATTCAGGAAGCGAACAAGGCAGGCATACCGGTGTTCACCGTGGACATCCCGTGCAATGAGCCCGGTGTGAAGATTGCAACCCAGATTGCCACCGACAATTACGGCGGTGGAAAGGAAGCCGGTCACGCGATGATCGAGGCGCTGGGTGAAGCCGGAGGCAAGGTCGGCATCCTCCACTTCCCACAGGCCGAGTCCTGCATTTTGCGGGTGAAGGGATTCAAGGAAGTCATCTTGGAACACAACAAGGGTGGCCAAGCGATCATCCAGATTGTGTCCGAACTGGAGAGCGGTGGCGCGAAGGACGTGGGCTACAAGGCGGCGGAGGATCTGATCCAGGCACATCCGGATCTGGCTGGCATCTTCGCGATCAATGACCCGGCGGCACTGGGAGCCCGAGCGGCATTGGAGAAGGCCAAGAAGTCGGATCAGGTGAAGATTGTTGGATTTGACGGTCAACCGGAAGGCAAGCAGGCCATCAAGGAAGGCAAGATATACGCGGATCCGATTCAGTTCCCCGACCTGATGGGCATCAAGATGGTCGAGGCGCTCATTGCCTACTCGAAGGGCGAAGAACTTCCGCCGGAGACGCTTATCAAAACCAAGCTCTACAAGAAGGAAGACGCGATGAAGGATCCTGATTTGCAGTGATTGATTGTTGGCAATCAGCAACGCAATGAGCGAACCGAATTTCTGTCCGGAGTTGGTGGGATCCTTTTCGCAAGGCGCGGCCGGAAATCCGACCGTGGCCATGGTCGAGGCGGCCTTTGAACACCAAGGTCTGAATTGGCGCTATGTAAACATGGAGGTTGCGCCGGACGATCTGGCAACGGCCGTAGCTGGAGCCAAGGCCATGGGCTATCGTGGTTTCAACTGCTCGATGCCGCACAAGGTCGCCGTCATTGAACACCTGGACGGCCTCGGTGAATCCGCCTCGATCATGGGTGCCGTCAATTGCGTGGTTCGACGCGACGACAAGCTCATCGGCGAAAACACAGATGGCAAAGGATTCCTCAAGTCATTGCAGGAACTCGTCGATCCCGCGGGTAAACATGTCGTTTTGTTTGGCGCAGGTGGCGCCGCGCGAGCCGTCGCGGTGGAGTTGGGATTGGTGGGTGTCAAGAAGATCACCATCGTGAATCGCTCCGCAGAACGTGGGACGGATTTGGTGAACCTCTTGCGTGAGAAACTGGATATGGATTCCCAACTCGTGGTCTGGGCTGGCGACTATTCCATCCCCGAGGATGCGGAGATCCTGATCAACGGCACCTCAATCGGTCTTTACGACGCGGACGCCGCCTTTGCTTTGGATGTGAATACGCTGCGCGAAGGAATCGTGGTGGCGGATGTGGTTTTCAATCCCCCGGCCACCAGACTCCTGCGCGATGCCGCGGATCGTGGATGCCGGACTTTGGACGGTTTGGGCATGCTCGTGAATCAAGGCGTGGTTGGCATCAAGTATTGGACGGGCGTTGACCCGGATCCGTCGGTAATGCGGAAGAAACTCGAAGAAATCTTCAACTGCTGAATTTATCCCCATGAAAAAACAACTGTCTCTCGCCATTGGTGCCGCTCTCGTGAGTGGTGTTCTTTCGTTGTCCGCTGCCACTACGCAGACACGTTCCGGTCAATCCTGTTGGGTGATCAAGTCCGATCAGGTTGAACTCGCCATCACCAAACTCGGCGGGCATATGGCTCCGGTGACTTTCTATCGCTCGACCGGATCGCCGGTGGCGCCGTATTACATCAGCCCTTGGCAGGGTGAACAGCATGACTATCCCGTGCCCGTCCTGGCGCCATTGCGCGGGGATTTCTTCTGCCTGCCCTTTGGGGGCAATGGCGATGCCTACAATGGCGAAACCCATCCACCGCATGGTGAGACCTCCGGCAGCGTATGGAGCCTGGTTGGCAGCGAGAAGGACGGATCTCGCACTTCGCTGACCATGCAGCTGAACACGAAGGTCCGAGCCGGGCGAGTGACCAAGAAACTGCATCTCCTGGATGGTCAGAATGTCGTTTACTCCAGCCATGTGATTGAAGGGTTCGAGGGCAAGACCTCGTTGGGACATCACGCCACCTTGCAGATGCCGGAGAAGGAAGACGTCTTCAAGATCAACCACAGCCCCATCAAGTTCGGTCTGACCAATCCTAAGCAATTCAGCAACCCGGCCAACGGCGAGTATCAGCAACTCGGAATCAATCAGCGCTTCAGCAGCCTGGATTCCGTCCCTTCAATTTTCAAAGGTGCACCCAACGTTGACTGTTCGACGCTACCGGAAGCCAAGGGATATGCCGACCTGCTGATGATCTTTCCACGGGATACTGGTGGCAGGCCGGCCTGGCTCACCGCAACCCGGGCTGACGAGGGCTGGTTGTGGTTTTCCCTGAAGGATCCCAAGATCCTGAGTTCCTCCGTTTTCTGGTTGGAGAATCGTGGACGTCACATGCTGCCGTGGTACGGCCGAAACAACTGCGTGGGACTGGAAGATGTGACCGCATTCTTTGCGGACGGTCTGAAGCTTTCCGCCTCGGACAACCTCCTGACCAAGGAAGGCATCAGGACGGCCCAGGATATCCAAGGTGAGTTGACCGTAAACTACATCCAAGGTGTGGTGAAGATTCCCGCAGGATTCACGGAAGTCGCCAATGTGGAATTTGCCGGCGGGATCGTGACCTTCGTTTCACCAAAAGGACAACGGGTGGTGGCACCGGTCCGCCACGAGTTTCTTAGATCGGGCGAGCTTTGAAGCTCGTTCAATGAGCATAGATCATCGTGTCCGACTCGGATTCTCCACTTCTTGAAATGCGGGGCGTCTCCAAGACGTTTCCCGGAGTCAAGGCGTTGCAGAATGTCGGCCTCACGCTGGGACGAGGCGAGGTGCTGGCCTTGTTGGGGGAAAATGGCGCGGGCAAAAGCACGCTCATGAAGGTGCTGGGCGGGGCTCATCGACCTGACCAGGGCGGAATTGTCATTGCTGGCAAACCGGTTGAAATCCATTCGCCCCATGATTCTCAGGATGCTGGGATTGCGATCATCTATCAGGAGTTCAACCTTGTTCCCGGACTGACCGCAGCAGACAACATTTTCCTCGGTCAGGAGAAAACGACGGCCGGCTTCATACGACGCGGTGAAGAGCGACGAAAGGCGGCAGAGCTGTTCAAACGGCTCGAGATTGACATCAACCCGGATGAGTTGTGTCGCAATCTGACTGTCGCCCAACAGCAGATCGTCGAGATCGCCAAGGCGCTTTCCCAGGACGCCCGCATCCTCGTGATGGATGAGCCCAGTGCGGTATTGACCACACGCGAAGTGGAACGGCTTTACGCGGTCATTCGCGAACTGAAGGGGCAGGGCATCAGCATTGTCTACATCAGTCACCGCCTGGATGAGATCTTCGAAGTTTGCGATCGCGTGAGTGTTTTGCGTGATGGACAAAACGTCGGCGAGAAGCCGGTTGCCGATGTGACCCGCAAATCTCTGATTGAGATGATGGTCGGCCGGGAGTTGAAGGATGAGTTCCCCGCCCGCGATTCCCAGATCGGCAAGCCACGTCTGGAGGTCGAGGGACTCAATCGCGGCAAGGCGGTGCAGGATGTTTCTTTCGCGGTGAGGGAAGGGGAGATTCTGGGGCTGACCGGGTTGGTCGGAGCTGGTCGCACCGAGACCGTTCGTCTCATCTTCGGGGCGGACAAGCGCGAATCCGGGAACGTGTTTCTCGATGGCAAACCGCTAAGAATCAAGAGCCCCAGCGACGCCATCAAGGCGCGTATCGGTCTGCTGACGGAGGACCGCAAATTGCAGGGTTTGGTCTTGCCGCATTCGGTTCGTGACAATTTTGCACTGCCTAATCTGGACTGGCTGACACGATTGGGATTTGTGAAACGGAAAGAGGAGCGCGATTCCTTCGGCGGATATGTCGACAGCCTGAAGATCAAGATTCCGCATCAAGAACAGGCGGCGAAGAATCTTTCGGGGGGCAATCAGCAGAAGGTGGTCCTGGCGAAATGGCTGGCGCGGAATTGCGAGGTCTTGATCTTTGACGAACCGACCCGCGGTATCGATGTCGGCGCCAAGTATGAAATTTACTGCCTCATGAACGAACTCGCAGCCAAGGGCAAGTCGATCATCATGATCAGTTCGGAACTGCCGGAGATACTCGGAATGTCCGATCGCATCCTGGTCATGCACGAAGGTCGGGTAACCGGGGAGATCGACGACGTGAAGAACGCCACCCAGGAACAGATCATGGATCTGGCGGTGAAGTGAAGAAACTGCTGAACGACTACGGGATGATCCTGGTGCTCTTCGTGATCGCCGGGATTCTCAGCGTGCTCACCTGGTCGGAGCAGCAACCGGCGGGCAAGAGCGGGGCGCAGCGACTGGTTGGAGAGATCCAGGAGTGTTTTCCCGATGGCGGATCTGTCTATGTGGTCACTGGCTCGCATGCTGAGGATCAGGAGTATTCCGATGAGTTGCAGGCCGGGTTGGAGGCTGATGGGTTCAAGATTGCCAAGGTCGTGAATGGAGATACCCGTGATGCTCGAGCTGGGCTTAAGGAGCTGGCCCAAGGAAAGATCAAAATTGATCTGGTGGCCGGCACGCCAGTAACGGCGAAGTGGTTGGTATTCGAAGGGATGCGGGCTGATTTTCCAGATCTGGGCAATCCAATCGTAATGGGGCCGTCTTCCTACAAGTGGCCGACGTTCTTGAAAACGGACAATCTGCTGAATGTTTCGAATCAGATCGCCGTGATCGCGGTCTTGGCCATTGGGATGACGATGGTGATCATCACGGCCGGTATTGATCTGTCGGTGGGTAGCCTGATCGCGTTGTCGTCCGTAATCGCCGCGTGGTTTATCGCGAACATGGCCGGTGGTGTGGAGGCAACTGCGACGGGAATGGTGATGGCTTGCGTTGCGGCGATTCTGATCTGTGGATTGGTCGGACTGTTCTCCGGTGGCATGGTGGTCATTTTCCAGGTGCCGCCGTTTATCGTGACATTGGCCATGATGCTGGTCGGGAGCGGTTTGGCCTACATCATCGCGGGAGGAACGTCGATTTATCAGGTGCCCGATTCCTTTGTCTGGTTGGGCAGGGATACCATTTTAGGAATTCCGGTGGCGGTGATTCTGATGCTGTTCCTGTATGTGTCGGCGCATCTCATGATGTCCAAATCAGCAATGGGTCGCTGCATCTACGCAGTGGGTGGCAATGTAGAAGCGGCCCGTCTTTCCGGCATTCGTGTCAATCGGGTGTTGCTCTGCGTCTACACCGTTTGCGGATTACTGGCCGGGTTGGGAGGCGTGATCTTGGCCTCGCAGCTGAAAAGTGGTTCGCCGACATATGGCAACATGTACGAGCTGTACACGATTGCGGCGGTGGTCGTCGGAGGAACCAGTCTGATGGGTGGGGAAGGGAAGATGTTTGGGACGCTGATTGGCGCGTTTATTATCGGCGTCATTCAAAACGGCATGAATCTTCAGGGAATCGAGCCCTATACACAGAAGGTGGTTCTCGGATTCGTGATTCTTGGCGCCGTGATTCTCGACAAGCTCAAGAAGAACAGCTGGCGTCTGGCAACCTCGTAGCTACGAGCGTGAGCGAGTAGATTCGGTCCGGTCCATCTTCCACTCGCTCACGCTCGCGGCTACATTCCGGGGCCGTAGTGCGGCGGTTTGGTGTTGTTGTCGCGAACCTGGTTCATTTCCTGTTCCCGGATGGACTGGTCGATACGGTCGATGACAGATTGCAGGCGGGTGATGGTCTTGTCCTGTTCGGTGACGATCTTGTTGAGCTGGTCGTATTGGTGCTCGAGATGAGCCAGATCTGATTCGACTTTCAGAAGGCGTTGTTCGGTGTCCGAATCCATCGGTGTTGTTTAGCTGGAATCTGGGCAGGCGGGAATTCTAATCGTCAGTTCTGTCATTGTCGTATCGAAGGCTTTGCCTTCATCGGTGACGGAAAATCTCCGCTACGGGGTGAGGCCGTTTAGTTGCGAACGGGCGGCTTCGAAGAGTTGGCGATCTTCCATGGTTTGAGCGATTGCGATGGCACGTTCGAGATGTTGCCGGGCCGCAGTCGGATTCCCGGTGGAGGCGGAGAGTGTTCCGGCATTGTAGTGGAGATAGCCGGAATCCGGATTGTGCTGAAGGGAGGTTTGCACTACCTGCAAAGCCGCCTGATCGCTACCAGCCTGAGACAGCAATCCGGCCAAGGTGATGGTTGGCTGGACGGCGGACGGATCCAGCGCGACGGCACGCCGGAAGAATGGGATGGCTGCAGCCGGATCAGCTTTGGCGTGCAGGAGCAGGTTGGCGAGATTGATCAATGATTTTAAGCTGTCGGGATCGAGTTCCAGGGCGGATTGGTAAAGGGCGGCAGCCTGTTGCGGTTGTCCGATGTTTTCGCGGGCCAATCCGGCATTGAAAAAGGCGTCCGCCCTAGGTCCGCCAAGTTCGATCACTTTATCGAACAGTGGTGAAGCTTCCTGCCATCGCTCTGCGCGCGCGTAGTTGTTGGCCAAATTGTTCATGGCTATCCAGTTGCCATCGGTCACGGCGACGGCGCGCTCGAATACGGTGGTGCCATTCTGCCAGGTCATGATCTGTTTGCGCGCAGCTACGATACAAAGAACCAACAAGGCAGAGATGAACCCAATTGCCGCCTTGTTCCACCGGGTCCCTTCCTTCGGCCAGCAGGCGAATACGACCGCTATGTAGATCCCGATGGCAGGCATGTAGAGATAGCGGTCGGCCAATGCCTGACTTCCCACGTGAATGATGCCGATGACCGGGACGAGTGTGCCGAGGAACCAGAACCAACCGGAAAACAGGACCGGGCGGCGGGGGAGTTCTCGGATTGTGATGACTGACCCCGCGATCAATAGAACCACCGAACCGGCGATCCACAGCGGCGGCAAATTCGCATCGTACGGATAAAGGATGGTCAGGTTCACCGGCCAAACCATGCTTCCCAGATAGCGGGCATAGGACACGAAACCGTTGGACAGGCGCTCACCGAGACCGACGGCGTCGGAAATGGTCATGGCTCCGGCTTCCCTTTGCGCAACCCAGGTCCAGATGCAGATGCCGACGGTGACGGCGAGAAGCGGGAGCTTTTCCTTCAGCTTGTTC
Source organism: Verrucomicrobiales bacterium (assembly GCA_038154405.1). GTDB lineage: Bacteria > Verrucomicrobiota > Verrucomicrobiia > Limisphaerales > JAYPXF01. Next base: position 7,561 of record JAYPXF010000259.1, read on the forward strand.
AGTAGATCGATACCGAAGGCCTTGAGTTCGCCCAGTTTTTCGCAACGGGTGCGTTTCAGCGGCCAGACATCCAGCAAGACGAGTTGGAAGGGAAGGGTGACCAACATGGGTTTGGTCATCAGTCCAAGCACGAAGCAGACGGCTGTTCCCCATGCGTAGTTGCTGTTGTTGGTCTGGTGCTGTTTCAGGTAGCAAACAAGAGCTCCCAGCCAGAAGAAGACGCTGACGACATCCTTGCGTTCAGCAATCCAGGCGACGCTTTCAACGTGAACCGGGTGCCAACCGAAAAGTGCCGCGACAATGAACGCCGGCCATGTTCGACGAGTGGCAATGAGAACGAACCAGAAGAGCAAGCCGACATTCGCACTGTGCCAGAGAATGCTCGTAACATGGTGGCCGCCTGCATTCATTCCGTACAGCTCGACATCGAGCATGTGAGACAACCACGACAACGGCCGCCAGTAGTCGATGTCGGCGGAGATGAAAGCCCATTTGACACTCGCGGCGGTGATGCCTTGAGAGACGTGGGGATTGTTATAGACGAAGCGGCCGTCGTCGTAGTTGACGAATTCGAAGTCCTTGACCGGGGCGTAGAGGATCAAGGTGACGACCATCAACAACAAACCCAACGCGATATTCGTCCGGGAATCGGACGGCGCGTTGGGATTTGTTGCGTCGTCGGCCATGTTGTCCGGCCGCGTCGGAAAGGATCAGCCCGGGAGTAGTTCGGAAACCATTTCCCGTTCCTGCTTTAATTCCTCGACAGAGGCATTGATCTTCTCACGGCTGAAATCGTTGACGGGTACGCCTTGAACGATCTTCCAGCCTCCTTCGCCGTCGGCGCGGATGGGGAAGGAGGACATGAGGCCTTTGGCGGTGTCGTAGCTGCCATCGGAGCAGACGGCGACGCTGTTCCACTCGCTGGCGGGAGTGGGATTGACGAGGGAGGCGACAGTGTCAACCACCGCATTGGCGGCACTGGCGGCGCTGGAGGCACCGCGGGCTTTGATGATGGCGGCGCCACGCTGCTGGACCGTCTTGATGAAGTCGCCCTGCAACCAGCTTTCGTCATCGATGACTTCAGTGGCAGGCTGATCGTTGATCTTGGCGTTGTAGAAATCGGGATACTGAGTGGCTGAGTGATTGCCCCAGATGGTCATGTTGGTGACTGCGGTTACATCGACGCCGGCCTTTTGCGCGAGTTGCGTCTTGGCCCGGTTTTCATCGAGCCGGGTCATCGCGAAAAACTGGTCGTTCGGAATATCCGGCGCATTGTTCATCGCGATCAGGCAATTGGTATTGCAGGGGTTGCCCACCACGAGCGTGCGGACATCGCTGGCCGCATTGTTCTGAATGGCCTGGCCCTGTCCGGTGAAAATCTTTCCGTTGATGCCGAGGAGGTCCTTGCGTTCCATGCCCTGTTTGCGCGGAACACTGCCGACGAGGAGCGCCCAATTTACGCCATTGAAGCCTTCGTCGAGGCTGGCGGTCGGGACCGTGCCCTTGAGGAGCGGGAATGCGCAGTCATCCAGCTCCATGCACACACCTTCAAGCGCGGGCAGGGCAGGTTCAATCTCGATCAGATGGAGAATGACGGGTTGATTGGGACCAAACATGGCCCCGGAAGCGATGCGGAAGAGGAGTGAATAACCGATTTGTCCGGCGGCGCCAGTGACGGCGACACGAATGGGTTTTGCGCTCATATATTTCGATATTTCAAATAAGGGGCGG
>JAYPXF010000260.1:0-9132 GCA_038154405.1 Verrucomicrobiales bacterium
GTGCTCGATTGGATTGCCGTGATTGTTTAGATGCGTGGTGTACCAGTTGCCCAGGGTCTGGTGACCTTGCTCATCATAGTCGGGAAGTCGGATATATCGGCGGCGCGCCATGCTGAGTTTGACGTTTTCACCTGCGAGGACCAGAAACGGAACCTCGGTGCCAATGCTGTGGTGCTTCTCGCCGTTCTCGGGAAGGTAGAGGATCAACGTGTTGTCGAACATGCTGCCGCCGCCCTCGGGCGAGGCCTTGAGTTCACTGACAAGGCGACTGACGAGCTGCATATGGTGGGTGCGCAACCTTCTCCGGACCTCGATCGCAGGCATGCCCTTAAGTTCCTTGTTGTGGCCGATTTCATGAAGCGCGATCGTGGCATCCACCACGCCGTCGTAGCGCGTGCCAAGGTCGTCGAGAGTAAAGGTTGCCACGTTGGTCAAGCCGGCCCGGAAAGACGACACCAGGATGTCGACAAAAGCGTGCTGCTGTTCAACCACCGTGTATTGATCGTCGAGGATCTTCGCGTCCAACTTCGGAATGTTTGCCGCAATCCGTGCCGACATCTTCTGCAGCTGAAGATTACGTTCAATGAGGGAGTCGACGGAATTGACGTAGTTGCCGATCTTCTGGGCCTCAAGCCGGGTCAGCGTCGCCTCATCGTAGGAACCGATGTTGTGCGACAGGAAATCGTAGAGGCTGTCATCCGCCTTCTGGCCGTTGCTTTTTTCCATCCCCGCGGCGAAGAGGTTCGTGTAGGCCGCGCTGGGTGAGGCAAAGGCATAGTTGGGCTGGAGCGGCCCGATGGAAGACATGCCACGGACAACTCCCTTCTCATTCTTGGCACAGGTCAGCTCGATGTGCTCGAAGGGAGAGGGAAACATGCGTGCCAGTTCGATATCGACCGAGGCCCGCGTGATCGTGGCGACCCTTTCCGCGGAGCGACTGACCGCCAGCGGCGACTGATAGGTCGAGTGCCCCATCGTGCACATCTTCGCGGACAAACCCTGGAGAATCGTGAGATCGTTCTTGTGTCTGGCGATCGGCTCCATCCATTCCGGCAACTCATGGCGATCAAGATCGAGGTCGAGCGCTTCCATGTTCTCTTCCTTCTTCCGATCGGATGCACTCAGGGTGGGTGGCACCAGTTCCGAAGGAAAGGTGCCGTTGCTCTTGCGGAGGAAGATGAACCGCGGCGTGCGAGCAGTACCAGCACCGCGAGCGGCTGCGGCTGACATTCCGGCCATGGCGAGGGCGCCGGTCGCGGTGGTTTTGATGAAGTCTCTTCTGCTGCGCATCGTGTCGTCAGAGTTGTTTGCGGTAGATGAACGAATCGGAAGTCAGGATGGATACCATGAGTTCCCGAAAACTACCGTTACTTTCGCGATAGGCCTGGTCGGCGGCAATCAGGGTCCGGGAATCGGCCAGCGTTTCATTCCGGCCCATGAAGTAGCGAAAGACGTTGCGGATGAACACCTGGCGAACGCGGTCGGCTTTCGCGAGGCGGCGGATCATATCCGCAGCATCCGCGACCGGCCCATCCAGTGATTCGTCGCCGGTGCCTTCCAGGAAGCCGGTGGGATCAACGGGCCTGGTCTTGTAATGATTCACCGTGACGTAACCCATCGTGCCGTGCTCGCTGCGGGCCAGAACCCTTTCCTTTCTGACGATGTTCTCCGGGTATTCGATCATCTCCCGGGTGCGGTAACGCCCGAAATCATCGAAGCTCTCGAAGGGATAGCCGAGCGGGTTCATCTTCTCATGACACTGCCAGCACTTCCGGGCCTCGGTGACGGCAAATTTTTCGCGCAAGGTCTTGTTGGGATCTTCCGGCACCTTGGCATCCACCGTGATCGGGACATCGCGGATGAACCCGCCGAGGAGTTTCTCACGAATCCATTTGCCGCGGAGAATCGGATCCGTCGCGGCATTGTGCGAATGCGAGACCAGCCAGGCCGGATGAGTCAGGATCCCCATGCGGTTGGCAACCTTGAAAGGCTGCTCCACCACGTAGTCCCACGTGGTGTGGTCGAGGTTGTACATCTTGGGAGAGTGATCCACAGCCTCGCCGAGAAATGGCAGGTAGGAGCCATCACTGTCTTTTCGCTTTCCACCGTCCTTGCCGAAGAAGGTCTCCGCCATCAGCAGATCGATGCCAAAACGTCGGTTGAAGCGATCCTGATACCCACCCTTCCCGTCGCCAAACAGGTAGCCTTTCTCAAGCCCGAGCTTTTTCACGATCTTCGGGTAGTCCTTCTTGGGGGCCTTACGAGTCGCGACGTAGATGGCCCGCAGCTTGGAGTAGTACTCCTGGGCCTGCTCGGTCTTCCGGCGCATCTCCTCGTTGTCACCGGTGTGATGGACGAAGTACCGGTCAGTGGTCAGAAGGGTTTCCAAGACCTGTTCATCCCGCTCCAGGACCCACTTCACGAGCAGGTCCGCTTCCTTGGAGATCTTCCCCGGGATCCGATAGATGTATTTCGTGGATACCACCCGGTGAGGATTGTAGGCGCCCACAAATCGCTCCTCGTCCTTGAAGACGTGATAGATCCCGCGGTAGCCGAAGTAATCCTGAAAGAAGCGCAGAATGCGCGGCTTGTTGATTGAATCGTCGCCGAGCAGGCGACGGATCTCCCGCTCGTAATCCCCGGGAGTGGTCAGCTTACCGGACCGCGCCGCCTCCACCAAGGCAGCATCGGGAATATGGTCGGTCAATGCATAGGCGATCGCATAGCTCGCCTCGCGCGGCGTGAGCTTCCGGCGTCCATACTTATCCGGTTCGCCGCCGCCAAACTCATTGCGATAGAGAAACTCCGGCTCCATCAGCACCGACACCATCATTTTCTTCAAGGCGCTGGTCTTGTCGCTGAGCCCGGCTGTCCGGTGGAAGAACGTGAGATACTTCGTCAGCTCCGCCGCGCGTGGCTGCCGCTGCAGGGCCACTTTGAACTGGTGAGCAATGGCGGCTTCAATGAGATTGTCGCCGGGAGTCATTTCCATGATAACACGCTCAAACGGCTCGGCCGTGCGGCCGGGATTCCAGACCTCATCGGGAAAGCGCGCCCGCAGACGGCGGCCACCCTGCGCCTTCGCGGCCAGGTACTCTTTCGAGAATTGATGCTCCCCGCTCTTCACCAGGGCGGATCGCAGTTGCTTGTCGACGATCCACTTGGCGTTCGACATCAGGGTGAGGAACTGACCGCCCCCCACCATCTCCGTGTCGTAGTATTTCACCCCGGACTCGGACGGCAGGTTGAACGGGCTGACCACTCCATAGAACGAAGTTCTCCGCTGACGGCCTGCCAACTCGAAGAGGTCGTTGACCCGCTCGTGATAGATCAACTCGTTGACCCGCCAACGGCGAGGCCGTGTGAACGGTTTGGTCTCAATCCTGCCACTGAACAGCCTCTCATGATTGAGATAGTTGCCGTATTTATAGTAACGCAGCTTGTCCTCCAGCTTCGAAGCGTTGTGACGCTTCAGCTCCGCCCAGATCCATGCGACCAATTCATCACGTTCCCCTGCTGTCGGCTGGTCACCCTTCCTGGGCGGCATCTCGCCACTGTAGACCTGTTCGAGCGCCTTGTTGAACAGGTCGAGGCGGACTGGCCGTGACAGGTCCTGCAGCTTGTCAAAACGAATCCCGCCCTTCGCCAAATCGGAGTCGTGACACTCGCGGCAATAGGTCCCGAAAAGCTGCTGCACCCGGGCCGGCACCTCGAATGCAACATTCTCGGCATCGGCCGCGGCCAGGGCGGACGACGACAAAACCGCAACTATCAGGAAACCAAGGATTCTCATTCAGTTTTCGGCGTCATCATTCGTCAGTGAACGCGTGACAAACGAGGTAACACGAAGCCACTGGGTGCACGACCTTTAAGAAGGCGCAGCGTCGATGGTTGCCAGTTCAGCTGACCATGCCCCTGATCACATGCCCATGCACATCAGTCAGGCGGCGGTCGATGGAGTTGTGACGCACGGTGAGCTGTTCGTGTTTGATGCCGAGTTGATGGAGGATGGTGGCGTGGATGTCGTAGACCTGCGTGGCGGTGCTGGGGTTCTGCGGTTTGTAACCCCATTGGTCGCTCTCGCCGTAGGTGCCCCCCTTGATGCCGCCGCCGCAGAGCCAGTTGGTGAAGACGAAGGGATTGTGGTCGCGACCGGTGGTGCGTTGGGCGCAGGGCATGCGGCCGAATTCGGTGGTCCACAGGATGATCGTGTCCTCCAGCATGCCGCGTTGTTTCAGGTCCTGGATCAACCCGGCAGTGGCAAAGGCCATGCCGCCAGCCAGGGGACCGTGATCGCGATTCACGTCTTCGTGCGAATCCCAGTTGCGGCGAGGGAATCCGTTTTCGTTGCCGCTGAAAATCTGTACGAAGCGCACGCCACGTTCGAGCAGTCGGCGGGCGACGAGGCATTTGCGGCCGAAGAATTCTGTCTCCGCCTTGAGATTGATCTTGGAATCGTCCACGCCCGGCCCTTCCGAAGCGAGGCCGTAGAGGTCCTTGATGTATCGCGGCTCCCGTGAGACATCGAGCGCCTCGGTCGCGCTGAGCTGCATCTGCGCGGCAAGTTCGTAGCTGCGGATGCGGGCGGCCAAGCGGCTGTCGCCCGGACGGGTCTCCGCGTGTCGTTGATTCAACAGGCGCAACACTTCCTGTGCATCGCGATCGGCGGACTCGCTGATCTTCTCCGGACGATAAAGGTCGTTGATCGGCGTCTTGTCGCCGGGACGGATGACCGTTCCCTGATGTTGCGCCGGCAGGAACATCGAGGACCAGTTCTTCACACCGTTGGAGGCAAAGCCACGATGATCGGGCAGCACGACAAAACTCGGCAGATTCTCGTTCTCAGAACCCAGGGCGTAACTGACCCACGAACCCGCGCTTGGAAATCCAGGACGATTGAAGCCGGTGGTCTGCAATAGAGTTCCCTGACTGTGAACGCCCGTCTGTCCGACCAGATCGTGCACGAAGGCAATGTCATCCACATGCCGCCCGAGCGGAGCCACCACGTCGCTGACGTGCTTGCCTGACTGACCGTACCGTTTGAATTCCCAATACGAGCGCTGACTCACCCCGGGCGAACTCTGGAACAACTCGACCTTCTCGCCCGGGTCCCATTGCTGGCCCTGTTCCTTCTCCAACTGCGGCTTGTAGTCCCACATGTCGACATGGCTCGCAGCACCGGCCATGAACAACTGAATCACCCGCTTGGCCTTGGGTCGATGGTGCGACACGGACAACGCACCGTCATTGGCCAGCAGGTCAGTCAGGGCGAGCCCGCCAAATGTCGAAGTGAGTCCGGCGAGGAAATGGCGTCGAGAATGTGGATCAATCGACATAGCTGAATTCGTTCAGGTTGAAGAGAAGTCGGGCTGTCGCGGGCATGCCGTGGGTCTGGGCATACTTGTTCAGGGTCTGGCGTTCGAGCTTGGCGGGGGCGCGGCCGAGGGCGAGCCAGATGGCTTCGTCGACGTTCTTGGCCCGGGCGGCGAACTTCTCGCTCATGGCGGTCATGAACGGGTTGTTCATCAGCGCGAGCGCCTGCAGCGCGGTGGTGGTTTCATCGCGTTTGGCAACCATCTGCGAAGGGTCGGCGCAATCGAGCGCGGTGAGGAACGGCTGGGTCTGGCTGCGGGCGATGAAGCGGTAGATCGTGCGCCGATGGGTCTTCGGATCATTGGGATCGTGAAGGTGATACCAATACTTCGGCGTGTGATCGTCCTTGAACTTGAAGTCGCGGAAGCTGGGGCCGCCCATGGTCAAATCCAAGGCTCCGGCGACCTGGAGCACGGAGTCCCGCACTTCTTCGGCGCGCAGCTTGCGTCGGTTCATGCGCCAGTAGTACGCGTTGCTGGCATCGATGTTCGTCTTCTCGGAGTTGCTCGTCGATGCCTGGCGATAGGTGGAACTGGTGACGATCAGGCGATGGAGGTCCTTCACCGATTCAGTCTCACGAAAACGGGCGGCCAACCAGTCGAGCAGTTCGGGATGGGTCGGTTTCATGCCCATGCGACCGAAGTCATTCGGCGAATCGACGATACCGCGTCCCATGTGTCCGAGCCAGATGCGGTTGGCGGCTGAACGCCAAAGGAGCGGGTTCTTCGGATGCGTCAGGTAATGCGCCAGCGCCGCTCGGCGCTGCCCCTCGTCATCCGGGTTTGCCAGCGGAAATTCCGGATACACCCCGTCCCAAAGCGCGGGAGCTCCGGGCATCATTTCGTCTCCGGGAGATCGCAGGTCGCCACGATGCAGGAGGTGAATCGTGCGCGGCTTGCCCTTGGTCGGGATCACCTTGCCACGAAGTTTGAAATCGGTGGCCAGGGTGTAGACCATCTTGCCAGCCGGAAGACCACTCAGTTCCTTCTTCTTCTGGTCTCGTTGCTTGCGCAATGCGCCGCGCTTCTTCAATCGCTCCGGCGTCTCGACCCGGGCCAAGATCGCGGTGAGTTTCTTTTGGGCAGCCGCGAGTTCTGCGGCGTCCTTGGGATTGCCACCCGTGGTGAACTTGCCATCGACCAGATTGGTGCGCCGCCAACGGTTGGGCGCCTCGATGGAATCCTTGGCTGTGACCTTCGCTCCCCGCGACAGATTGGTTTCCCCGTCGTTCAGCAGTTCGACCTCCGCCAAGGCGAAAATGTAGTCATTCCTTCGCTCCGCCAGTTTCGTGGCCGTGACACGAATGTATCGACCTTCGCCACCGGGCAGAACCACTGGAGCCAGTGCCGGATTGGGAACATCCCGCTGCGTTCGATCCGCAATCATACGCACGTTCTTGGCAAACTTCGGATCGTCGGAAACCTCCACCTTGAACCGCACCGGAAAACCAAAGCCGCCACGGATGCCGGCAAAATCGTCGTAACAGGCCCGCAAGCGCACCTTGGTGAAACGGGCCGACTCCGGCAGCTCCAATTGCACCCACTTCTCAATATTGGACTGCTTGACGATCTGGCTGTGATAACCGTGCTCTGGCACGTAATTCAGGGAGGCTTCACCTCCTTTCTTCAGCTCGGCAACGCGGGCCTTGATCGTTTTCAACTCCGCGCCGCCCGCCGCTTCAATCGCCTTGTCGATGCCGCGCAACTGCTTCTCGAGATCGGCGATCTCACTCTCAAACTTCACCCGTTGCTTCGCGATCGCCGGATCGAGATCGTAAACGCGATCGCGACGATCGACCGCGGCAAAAATTGTGTGCAGGCGGTAATAGTCCGTCATCGAGACCGGATCGAACTTGTGATTGTGGCACTGCGCGCATTGCACGGTCGTGCTCATGAAGGCGTTGAAGACCGCGCTTACCATGTCGTCCCGGTCGAGGTGCTTGGCGATGCGGCCATCGAGCTTACCTTCGCCCACCTCGTGATGCGCAATAAAGTCCCAAGGACCCGCCGCGACAAAGCCCATTGCCACCACGCCGTCCGGCTCCTTCGGATACAACACGTCACCCGCCACCTGTTCCCGGACAAACTGCGTCCACGGTTTGTCGTCATTGAAACTGCGGATCACATAATCGCGATAGGGCCAGGCATTGAAGCGCGCCTTGTCCTTGTCGTAACCGTGGCTCTCACCATAACGCGCCACGTCCAACCAATGCCGCGCCCACTGTTCTCCGTAGCGAGGCGAATCCAACAGGCGCTCGACCAGCTTCGCGTAAGTGCCATCCCGGTCCGTCTTCGAATTCCGAACAAAGGCACGCACCTCTTCTGGCGTCGGCGGCAGCCCGATCAGGTCAAAGTTCAATCGGCGGATCAACGTCCGGGCATTCGCTTCCGGGGAATGCGTCAATTCCTTTTCCTGAAGCCTTGCGAACACAAAGCGATCAATATCATTCCGCGCCCAGCCGTCTCCTGTATCAGGCACTACAGGTTTACGCAGGGGCTTCAACGACCACCACTGCCGATCCGCAATCCGGGTATCAGTCAAGACCCGCCCCCGCGGAATTCTAGCTCCGCCAGCCACCCACGATCGCAGCGCCTTGACCTCCTCAATCGAGAGAGGATCCCGCTTTGGCGGCATCTTCGGGGAATGCCCCGAAACCATTTTCACAATCAATTGCCGGTCATCGATCACCACCGGTCCGCGGTCCAACACCACTCCGCCTTTCTTGTCATGCGCGTTATGACACTCGACGCAGTTGCGCTGCAATACCTCGAAGGGCTCAACCGCTCGCGACAGCGTTGGCAGCGTCACCCAGCAAAGTCCGAGGAGAAACGACAACTTGGTCTTGGCGGCACGAAATCTCATGGGTTTGATTCGGCCAAGGTAGCAGCTGACGCGAGGAGGCTCAAACCAATGCGATGGATGGAGTTTCGAATTCAGAGTCTCCTCAGGTAGAGACTACGGAGATCGGTCCAGCTGCTTTAGGTAGATGTCCTTGAACTGCACGGTCATGGGTCCGCCGGCTCGAAGCTGCAGCGCGAGGATGCCGCTCAAGTCGAAATGCCCTTCTTCCCGGTCAATCAATTCGGAGCATTTGACGCCGTTGATGCGCAGGATGATGTGCTGCCCCTGCGCGGTGATGTGATAATCGTTCCATGCCGGCCATGGGTTGAATTTGGCCGTTGCTCCCAGGCTGGTGGCAGTGCGTTTGCCGCCGGCGTCGATCACGGTCTTCTGACCATTGCCGGTCAGCAGTTCCCTCCCGTCTCGTTGATGGATCTCGTCGCAGACCCCGCCGAGATACGAACCGCCGGAAAGAATATCCGCCTGATAACCGACGGCCAATCCGTCCGGTCGGATCTTGCTGCGAAACTGCACGCCGGAATTGCAGCTGTTGCCCCGGACCCGGAACTTCACGTGCAGGTCGAAATCCGATACGTCCCCGCCCTGCCAGAGGATGAACTGGTTCTTCCGGCACGGCTGCTTCTCTGAGGACTCACCCGTGATAGAGTCGTTGCGTACAGACCAGTAACTCATTTCGAGAGCCTTCCAGCCTTTGAGGGTCTTGCCGTCGAAGATTCTCTGAAATCCATCCGCCAGAAGATCTGACGGAGTCGGATTGGGTACTGGTCTTTGTTCGACAGGGCCGGCCTTGCCTGGCGAAGGGACGCTGACTCCACCGGCTTTGAGCAGCGCATGCAGTTCACTGACCGAGAGCGCCCGGTCGTAGATGCGGACATTATCGATCAGACCGTGGAAGAG
>JAYPXF010000261.1:0-1687 GCA_038154405.1 Verrucomicrobiales bacterium
GAATGAAATCGTGCTTCGTGCTCGGATCGGCATCCATCATCTGGACGGAGGTGTCCGCGTAGCCGAGGTCGTCGGCATAGATGAGGATGAAGTTTGGTGCCTTGGCTGCTTCAGCCACGCAAGCGCCAAGGGCACAAACCAGGATGCAGAACAATTGTTTCATCGATTGATCTGGAATTCAAAGGGACTGCCGTTCACTTCGACAACATGCTTTCCGTATCGGATTCTTGACCATTGCCCCGCGACCGGGAGCCGGATTTCCATCCAGTCCCAAGTCGAAGGCAAAGCAGGTCGGATCGAGATCATCTGGTCAGGAACGGAATAGCTCAGACCGGCCAGTCCTTCCAGGAAGAGAAGAATCTTGCCAGCATTGAAGTTCGAGTATTGGTCACCGAAAAGAGTGAGATCCCGGCGATAAGCTTCCGGCGCAACCGGCATTTCCCATTCCGCATGGTAATTGTAGTTCGTCAGGTGGTTGAGGGTCAGATCAGGGGCCTCTTTGATTCGCTGCCGGAACATGCCATCCAAGGTGAAGTAGGCCGTGTCCGGCGTGTAGCCAAAGGCGTGATCGACACGGGTGTTGAAGATCTTCATCGCGCGCTTGGACAATGCCAGCGGAAAGAAATCCCCGTAGAAACCTTTATCCCGATCAAGCGCCCATTCCGCAACCATCGCCCGGGCATATTCGTTGGGGAAATGAGGAGAGCGCATGGCCCAGAAGCCGGTCGTGCCGATCCTGCCCTTCTGGCCCGCGGCGAAGTAGTTGGCGACCCCGTTTGCCTGCCAACGCTGATCAAACATCAGACGTACATGCTCGGGATCCCTTCTCACCGCTTCCTGCCAGTGACCTACATCGGATTCGTTACCCGTCAACCAGGCCATATTTTCAAGCACTTCGGCAACCTGGATCTGGTTCATGGCAAACCCCGCCAGTTTCTTCCAAAACAACTTCCTGAAGTGACCTTCGTAGCAATCCTTCAAGAAGCCGACGTCGCCGCTGTGTTGATAGATCTGCCAGGCACCAAGAACGTGCTCGGCCGTCTCCGGCCCATAGGCACCACTGTGCCATGCGATGCCTTTGTTGTCGGAAAGCAGAAGCAGTCCATTGAGCTGTTCACGGTAGCGATCGTTCACCGTAAGATGTTTCCAGGTAAGCACGTTGCCATAGGCGAAGCGACGCTTGTCCGTCGTCCAGGCACCCACCTTGATCTGAAAGGTCGCGTCAAAGCGGTGCATGCCGAGAAAATTGTTCACCGCGGTCTGCGTGTGATTCTCCTGTTCCCAACCCTTGCCGACGTCGATGTAGTACATCAGGTGGAGTGACCAAAGGTAATAGTAGATATCAACCAACCTGGGATCCGGACAACGAAACCACGGAATCTCGTCATTCAGCTGCCGGTTCATTTCGGCGGTCTTCGCCGCCAACCAACGATCGTCATGTCGAACGATCTGTCGCGACGCAGTGATCGCCGTTTCGCGATCATCGTTCATTGCCCAGGAAACCGTGGTCCCGGCCATGTCGCAGGGCACCCGAAAAGTGTAATGCTGAATCCCCTTCTCGTCGCGCTCGATGGTCACATCCGCCAGATTATGAGAGGCGCTCAACGCCGTCGTCATTCCGGAATAGACACAAGGTCCGACGCGTTCGCCTTGGTTCGGATCGGGACGGGACTTGACCGTTCCGCCC
>JAYPXF010000261.1:1697-9129 GCA_038154405.1 Verrucomicrobiales bacterium
CCCTGATGACGAGGGCGTTGTTCCCCTTGTCGTGTTGAATCGTTGCGGATGAAGCAACGCTTTTCCGGTGATAGAAACTGTGCCCCGAGAATTCCAAGGTCACCGGTTTCGAAGCGGTGATGATCGAAGCAGCCGCATCGTTGGCCGCGATAAACTTCTGTTCCTTGATGGTCACCCCGCCAACCTCATACTCGCAGATCATCCTGTCCGGGCGCCAACGCATGCTCTTGGGCTTCGGATGTTTGAACGTCTGCCCATCCACGATGACGCTGCCGTAGAGAACACGCGTGTCCTTGTAGAATTCCCAACCGTTGTAGTCGTTGCCTTTGCCGGTGTGTTCCTTGCCCTGTACTCGACTTCCCAACAAGCCCACTCCGCGGCTGCGAAGATCGTGATGAAAAGGATGGGTCAGACCGATCGTCTCATCTTCGGACACTTTCCAGCTCGCGTGGAAACCGCCGATGTAATACGTGACATTTCCCGCCAGAAAGCCGTGCTTCCGCCCCTGAATCTCCTGTTCCAATCGCTGACAATAGTCCGTGAACGGCGGCTTTTGGTCAGCCGCCAGTCGCTCTCCGTTCCAGCAGCAGCATACCAAGAACAAGATTGTGAGGCATCGATTCATCAGGGACAACGGATTCTGAGCAGAACTCCGATCAATGTGCACGATTTCTGTGTTGCACCGAACATTTCCCGCCGTTGACAGCGATGGATTCCCGATTGCAGGCTAGACGGTAATCCGGCCATGAGTTTTCGACTCCTTTCAATTCTGGCAGTTCTCCTGCCCCTGTCGCTCGAGTCAACGGCGGCTGAGCCATTCGCGGTGTTTCAGACTCACTGCGTCAAATGCCACGGACGAGGGGGAAAGGCAAAAGGAAAGGTGGACCTGCTCGCCCTGAAAACGACGGAGGATCTGCAATCTCGACCGAATCTGATCGAGGACCTGATTGCCGTATTGAAAGACCGCGAAATGCCACCGGAGGATGAACCCGTTTTAACCGAGCGAGAACGCGAGCAGACAGTAAATCGTTTGCAGGAAATGCTGAGCAAGGTTGCCCGAAGGCACGCCTTTCTCCCGACGCCGATGCGCCGGATGAATCGCTTTCAGTACAACAACGCCGTCGTGGACCTGCTGGAACTGGATCGTGACATCTTCCAGTTGAACGAAAGGCTCATGCGGCGGCGCAGCGACTACTTCAATCCCGCATCCGGAAAGATGCCCGACGACGTGCGCGTCTCCAGTCGTCCGTTGAGCAAGGACATCGACAACGAACGACCCGAAGGTTTCCGAGGCGTCTCGGCCTTCCCGCAGGACAAACGGGCGGAACACGGTTTCGACAACCGCGCCGACCATCTCACCATGTCACCCCTGCTGATGGAGTCATTCCTGCAGCTCAGCGAGTCCATCGCCGGCAGCCCCGACATCAATCCCAAGGAATGCCGCAGTTGGGATTGGTTGTTCGCCGCGCCCGGCATATCAACCAAAGGTCCCTTGCGCGGTCGACTGGAAGGGGAAATCGCCGCACAGATACAGGTGGTTCGAGCCCCCGCTGGATCCACAGAGGCGCAGAACTTGAAGCACTATGGCGACCATTGGAGCGGTGACGCTCATCTGCTGTGGCGCTGCACCGGGCCGAATCAGGAACTCGAGTTGAAATGGACGGCAAAGGAACCGGCATCCGGCCTGATGCTCGGACTCACCGCTGCCGGCGACTACGGGACGTTTGAAATCCGTCTCGACGGCAGAAAGACAGGTTCTCCACTAAACCTGCGTGCCGGCAGGGTCTCCCGGACCGAGCGTCCCATTCCCGTAACCATTCAATCAGGCGAACATACGCTCGTGTTCCGATGCATCGGCAGGGATGCACGCTCACCCCGCTTCTTCTTTGGCCTGGATTACATCGATCACATCGGGATTCCGAACCCACCCGGGAAATCTGCCACGGCCGACGAGCGGAAGATAATCCGCGAAAGACTGACCAAGCTGCTCCGACGCGCCTTCCGACGACCGGCGGAGGAAGAAATGATCCGGCGCTTCGCGGGGGTGGCAGAGGAACGGATCGCGAGTGGCGGCGCGTCATGGGAGGAAGCCATGCGTGCCGTGGTCCAGGCCGTACTCGGCATGCCGGATTTTCTCTACCACTACGAGATGCAGAATGCCGGCGAAGTTGCGAACGGACGGCAACGGATCAGCGACTTCGAACTCGCTTCGCGATTGGCGCAGTTCTTCTGGAGCAGCATTCCCGACGACACCCTGCTCGATCTCGCAGAGGCCGACCGATTGAGTCACCCGGACGTTTTGGGCCAACAAATCGACCGGATGCTGAATGACAAAAAGGTGGGCCGGTTCTGCGACAATTTCCCCGGTCAATGGTTGCAACTCGACCGTTTGGTCACTTCCGTTCCTGATCCAAAGCAATACTCCTATTTCTACTACCACGGCTATCGCACCAGCATGCACATGATGTCAGAACCCATGTTGCTGTTTGAAACCATCCTCGTGGAGGATCGCTCGATAATGGACCTGCTGGCCCCTGACTTCACTTGGGAAAGCACCATGCTGAAGGCAAACTACGAGGGCCACGGTCAAGGCAACCAAGACGTGAAGGTTCAAAAGTTTCGTCGCATTCCCGTGACCGATTCTCGTCGCGGCGGCGTGATCGCCAATGCCGCCGTGATGACCATGACCTCGACACCATCGCGAACGCAGCCGATCACCCGGGGCGCCTGGATCAATGCGGTCATCTTCAACGATCCACCGGAACCGCCCCCCGCCGATGTCCCGCCCTTGGACGAATCGAACAAGTCGGACCTGGCCAAACTCACCATCCGGGAACTTCTGGCAACACACCGAGAACGTGCGTTTTGCGCGGTTTTACACACCCAGATCGACCCGCTGGTTTTTGCGTTGGATAACTCCGGACCTACGGGCGTCTGGCGGTAAAAATACGAAAACGGCCGCGCCGTGGACGTCAGCGGCGTGCTGTTCAACCAGCATCCGTTCAGAACCTTTGCCGAGTTCAAGCAATTGATCGTGCAACAGAAACCGAAGTTTGCCCGCGGCTTCATCGCCCATCTGCTTTCCTATGCCCTGTGCCGCGAACTTGGCCCCGCGGATACGCCCGCTTTGGAAGCCATGACGAACGATGTCGTCGCCGGCGAAGACAACCTGCGGTCCGTCCTCAAGGCGATCGCGCTGAGCGAACCGTTTCATCACAAGAATACGCTGGATTCCGGCAATCCCCCCCTGCATTAAGTACGATATGACCCACCCTGACTTCACCACCTCTCGTCGTCGTTTCCTGACCTGTGCCGGCGGCACCGTGCTGGGTCTTCCCTGGCTGGAGAGTCTTGCCCTCGCAGGAGGGGCGAAAGCCGGCAAACCCGCTCAGCGGTTGGCATTCTTCTACTTGCCGAACGGGATCACCCGACGCGGGTTCTTCCCGGGCGAGGGTGACCGGCCGTTGCCCAAGTTCGCCGGACAGAACAACGTCTGGCGCTTCGAAGGCAAAACCGTTCCCCCCGGAGCCCATCCGATCACCTTCACCCCCACGCTCGCACCACTGAATGCGATGCGCGAAAAGATCTCCCTCGTCACCGGACTGGACCGCGAATTTCAACACGGCACGGATTCCCACGCCCAGTGTGCTTCCTGTTTTCTCACCAGCGTCGCCCCCTTTGACGTGAAAGGTTCCGCTTATCCGCTGGCCCGCACCTTGGACCATATTGTCGCCGATCACATCGGCCAGGCCACCCCCTACTCCACGCTGGAACTGAGCTGCAACGACCACAAGAACAACATCGAGTCGATCTACTTCGACAACATGTCGTGGTATGCCACGGGCCACGTCGCTCCGTCCATGCGCAATCCCAGGAAGATCTACGATCGCCTCTTCGGAACGCGGTCCAACAACAACTCGCGGAACATCACAGACCTCGCCCTGGATAACGCCCGTTCCCTGCAAAAACATTTGAGTGCGAACGACCGGGCCAAGTTTGGCGAGTACTTTGAGGCCGTGCGCACGATCGAGACGCGCATGGACAAGATCGATCACATGAAGACCGAGTTGGCCGCGGCCAAGATCAAGCGTCCCGCCGAGCATCTGCCGCGCAACGAATACATCCACCTGATGGGCGACCTGCTGATCACCGCCCTGCAGATCGGCCTGACCAATGTCGGCACGCTCATGGTCGGACCGGAACGTTGGACCACGGCCACCAACTGGGAAGGCATTCTCGACAAGCCCTACAGCCATCACGCGATGACGCATTCGATCGACCGCCATCTGGAACAACTGCTGGTGCTCGATCGCTTCCACATATCCGCCTTCACGCGACTGCTCCAACGGATGGATGACATCCAGGAAGCTGAAGGCACCACGCTCTTAGACAACACCATCTTCACCATGGGCGCCGGCATGGGTGACGGCACGACGCACCAATACAATGATCTCCCGATTGTCGTGGCCGGCGGCCGCAGTGCGGGGCTGCAGCAGGGGCGCCACATTCAATGCCGACGCGGTACGCCCTTGGCCAACCTTTGGCTCACATATCTGAATGCCCTGAAGATCAAGCGAAAGAAATACGCCGACAGCACCGGCATGATCAAGGAACTCCAGACCTGATCCGTCCGGCGAAATCGCGTAGCGCCTCAGAATCTCGTCTGCACCATCTTTTCCTTGCATTGCTTGCGATTCATTTCGAATCGCGCCAGATCTTTCTCCAACCTCTCATCGGCCTTCGCGATGACATCTTCGTCTCCCTTCGCCTGCGCAAGCGTCTTGGCATGTACTTCTCGAGCGATCTTTTCAAAGCGGTCGAGTTCCGCGAAACGGGCCTCATAGACGTCTTCAACGTTCTCGGCGTCGATCGAGTCCAGATAGTCGTGCATGACGGCGCGCAGTTGCGATGCCCGCTCTGGTTCCTTCTCGATCAGGTTGTTCTTCTCTTGATAGTCCTGCGCGAGATTGAAGAGCTTCATTTCCCCCGTGCGGATGTGTTCCATCAACTTGTAGTCACCCAATCGAATCACGCTCAGTGGGGGCGCGAAGTAACAGGGATAGTGAAAGACAAATCCTTCGACCGGTCGCTTCACCGATCCGTTGTTTCCGCGTTCGAACAGATCCCGCAGGCTGCCGCCATCCAGGTCCTTGGGCAACGACTTGCCGCTTCGGGTGTATTCATGAATGGTCGGCAAGAGATCCCATTGGTTGATCGGAACGTCACACTGGGCTCCCTTCCTGACTCCGGGCCCCGCAACGACAAACGGGACTCGCAGGCCGCCTTCGTAAAGGTTCGCCTTGCCACCGCGCAGTGTTCCATTGGGGCCGAGGCCACCGCCGTTGTCAGAAGTGTAGATGATGTAGGTGTTGTCCAACTGCCCGGTCTTCTCAACAGCTTCGACGATCGCCCCCAGCCCTTCGTCCACTTCTTCCAGCATGGCCGCGTATTGCAGCCGCCAGGAATGGATGGTGTATCCCTTGGGCATTTCCTCAATCGGCAGGTAATCAAAATCCTTGGCATGCTTGCCGCGAGGCAGCTTCCGGTATTTCTCAATCAGATCGGCACGCGCCGCGTGGGGAACGTGCACCGCGTAATGCGAAACCATCATGAAGAAAGGGCGCTTGCCGCTGTACTCGTTGATAAAATCCAATGAGCTCTTCTTCAACGAAGCCATCCGCTTGGGATTGTCCGGTGGCAATGGCGTGCGGTTCTTCAGGCCGATGTACTCGCCATGGAAATTTCCGTTGTCCGCGTGTTCTTCCAATTCGTCGGTCACGTCATAGCCGATGGTCTCCATCTTTTCGTTGCCCATCCCCTTGCCAAAGTGAGCGGTGATGTAGTCGGAATCCGCACCTTTCACCACGTCGGCCAGGGAAACTTCATCCGCCCACTTCAGCTTCCGTTGCAGGGCCAGAACATCATGGACGAAGGTGCAACCAAGTCGACCCGGTGTCTTGCCAAACTGAATGCTCTTGCGCGAAGGCGTACAGGTCGGAGCCGGCGCGTAAGCGCAGGAGAATCTCATCCCCCGCTTCGCCAATCTGGCAAGGTGAGGCGTCTGATTGAAGTCGTTTGCCGAGTCCGGATCGCTGTCCATCATGCGGACGGAGGTGTCGGCCCAACCAAGATCATCCACGTAGACGATGATGAAGTTGGGGCGTTGGGCCTGAACGACCAAGGCGCCTGATACACATAGCAGGATAAGGAGGTGTTTCATTTCTTAGTCTTCGAATTGAACCTGGAGTTCGAGGATGCCAACCGCCGTTCCCTCGCGAGCCTTTATGTTGATGCGAATGGCATCAGCCCTTGTTGGTGCGGCGGGATGGACGACATTGAACTGGTTGGCACGCCAGTCATAGCGATCGGTGGTGTAGAGCTGGAACGGTTTCCACTCCCGGTCTTGTTCCACTTCAAGGGACCATTCTCTTGGCAGCTTCACATCTCCCTGCCAGCGATCCATCCAGAACACACCGACGCTGCGTATGTTCCTGGCCCTACGGAAGCGACCGACAACCCATTGGTCCTTGCCCGGTTGTCCGCGACTGGTCCAGCGCGGAATCTTGTTTCCACTCGACCATTTGTCGACCTGGCCGTCACCAATGGCATTGATAGTGTCTTCGGCCGAGGTATGTGACGCGGTGATTTCTGCAAAGACACTTTCTTTCGGGAGGGCATGCGGATCGAAGACGGCCATGTCCTTCTTGGTCGGAAACCAGACGGTCATGGAATCAATGCCCCGGTTGTTCCAGGCGTAGTAGGGGGTCAGGACGAGTTCTTCGTTCTCCGTTGTCTTTTTCTTCGTTATTGCGGCTGCACGAACCGTGGATTGAACAAAGCTGCCATGTCTGGTGGTGGCGGCATTGGCCTGTGACCCCTTCGGATACTTTGAAAAGAAGAAGCGTTGGGTGGCACCGTCGTTGTCGACGCCTTCGGCGCACAGCACCAGCGGGCCCCGGGTCAAAGCAATGCGATTCCGATTGTCTTCGACGGATTCGTGACTGCGATTGGCCCGCACGGGCATCGGCAGATTGAGTTCGATCTTGTCGCCCCGTTTCCATTCGCGGTCGATCACGGCGAAACCCTTCTTGAGTTTGCTCACCGAGTGCTGCGTGCCGTTGATCGAGATCGACCACGACTGCTTGCTCTTGTCCGCGTAGGTATAGAGATCACCCGGAACGAATTGTCTTCCTTGCGCCCACGTCGGGATCCGCAAATGAAGGGCAAAACGAGCCTGTTTTTCCGGATCAATCGTGAGAACGGTCTTGCCGGGATTGGGATACGGAGTGCGCTGGCTGATCTTCACCTGAGTGCCATCAATCAAGGCTTCCGTGCCGCTCTCCGCGAAGAAGATCACATACAGATTCTCGTCATCGAATGCGTAGATCATCCCCGGAACCTGCGGGATCAAGCGGGCCATGTTGGACGGACA
>JAYPXF010000262.1:0-5107 GCA_038154405.1 Verrucomicrobiales bacterium
AGTGTTGCGATCATTGCCGGTTCGCTTTAGGGCATCGAGAATCTGCCCCATCGACCAGTCGATCTCGGAAATCACATCGCCGAACAACCCGCGCTTGGTCTTGCCGGCAAACTTGTCCGACACATACAACGGCACGTGTGGCTGCGGGTGAGGCACATAGAGGAAGAACGGCTTGTCCGCGTTGCGTTCGATGAAGTCCACGGCGCGTTCGGCGAACTGTGTAGTCAACTTCCGTTGATCCTCCGGCGTCACCTTGTCGTTGATGATCTTGGTGCCCTCGAACAAGGGCAGATGCGGCCACTTCTTGATCCGTTCCTCCAGCGGCAGGTGGCGAACACCGGGATGGTAGGGCCACATGTCGTTCGAGTAGGGAATTCCGAAATACTCATCAAAGCCGTGATTGGTCGGCAGGAAAGGCTCAAGATGGCCCAGGTGCCATTTGCCGAAGATCGCGGTGGCGAAGCCTTTCTGTTTCGTCAATTCGGCAATCGTCATCTCCTGCTTGTTGATGCCGTATTTCGTCTTGGGGCCCAATGCGCCACGGATGCCCACCCGCGTGTTGTAGCAACCGGTCAGCAGCGCAATGCGGGAGGCCGAACACACGGCCGACGCCACATGGAAATTCGTCAATCTCACGCCCTCGCGCGCCATGCGATCGAGATGAGGCGTCTTGTAGCCTTTTGCACCAAAGCTCCCGACATCGGCATAACCCAGATCATCGCAGAACATGATCACGACGTTGGGAGGGCCACCAGAACGGGCGAAGGCAGCAGAAACCAGATTAAAGGTGACAAAAAGCGATAAAATTCTCCAACACATGGGTTTCATGGCTGCGGATCCTTGCGGTGCAAGGACGGCACGGCAAGGCGCATTTTGGCGTTTTTTGCTCAACTTCCATCGGAATCCAGACGATTCCCTACGTAGACTACGCAATCACTTCTAGGTCCCCACCCGAATACTCAAATCTGAGGCGGCCATGTATATTGCAGCGAACGTATCAACCACTGGCTCCCAATATGACTCAAACTGATACATCTCCGACCCTTCAGGAATTCGACCTCGTCCACACCTGCCGCAAGTGCAGCCGAATCTGCGTCAACAAGGGCGAATGGGTGGAACCCCACGAACTCAAGATCAAGCTGGATGACTCCTCCCTCAGTCACGGCATGTGCCCCTCCTGCATCCGCGAGGAAAATCCGGAAATGAACACGCAGATATTCCTCAAGGTGGATGGCGAGATGACCATTATCGACGCCACCGATCTGGTGCACTCCTGAGCGCAACTTTCAAATCAGTTCTTCGATCGGACGGCCGTTCTCCACAATCGGGTTCGGCCGTCCTTGCGTATCCAGATACGTTCCATCCAGCGGAACTCCCATGTGCCGGTAGATCGTGGCTGCGAGATCCCCGGGCGTCACCGGTCGTTCCTTGATTTCCCCGCCATCCGGTTCCGTTGAACCGATCACCTGGCCGTGACGAAAGCCACCGCCCGCCATGCACATGGACATGACCCGGGGCCAATGATTTCGTCCATCCGTGCTGCCTTGAGTCCCGAGTTCCGGAGTGCGACCAAACTCCCCCATGGCAATCACCAATACATCATCCAACATACCCCGTTGATCCAAGTCAGCCACCAAGGTCGTGATCAGATGATCAAATACCGGCAACAAGGGCCGCAGACCGTTCCAAATGCCGCCGTACGGAGGAATGTTGTCACCGTGAGTATCCCACGTACCGGAAGAGCGGTGATTGCTGAAATCAACCGTCACATAACTCACGCCGGCTTCCACCAATCGACGGGCCAGCAATGCCTTCTGCGCCCATTCATGTTTGCCGTAACGGTCACGTATCGCCTGAGGTTCACGTGACACGTCGAACGCCTCGCGTGCCTTCGTGCCGGATACCATGTCGAACGCCTTTTGCTCGAATGCATTCAGAGCCTCAATCGAGCCCGATTGGTCAACCTCCCGATGCAGTTGATCCATGGCGGCGGAAAGCGTCCGCCGATCCTGAACACGATCAATGTCCAGCCCGGTCGGCAGCTGCAATCGTTTCCCGACCCTGTCCCCGACAAACGGATCGTGTTGCCGACCAAGATATCCACCCCACGCAAAATGGGTCTTATCGCGCAGGTTCAGCACGACATAAGGGGGCAATGACGGATCATTGGCGCCGCGATGCTTGCCAACGATCGAGCCGATCGCCGGATACAGATGCCCCTTGCGATTCGTCCGCGGAGCGGCCAACACATTGCCGGTCTGAAACACCTGATTCGGCTGATGACTGCTACCGCGCGCATTCACGGAACGCAGAATTGTGAACTTGTCCAGCATCGCCGCCTGCTTGGGCAGATACTCGCAGATGCGCACCCCCGGAATCGCCGTAGAAATCGTGGCAAACGGGCCGCGATTCTCGCGTGGTCGATCCGGCTTGGGATCCCACGTGTCGATATGACTGGGACCACCCGCCATCCACAGCAGAATCACACTCTTGTTCGAGCCGACCGGTTTTCCCGACATGACCGCCTGTTCCCGTGCTCGAAGCAGGTTTGGCAGAGACAAGCCGGCCATCCCCGCCCAACCAGCCTTCAGCATGGAGCGACGACTCAACATCGTCAGTCCCTCCCGTTCCCGGCCGTTCATCCATGCGAAAGCATGCCCCTGCCGGTGGGACAGGAATTGTTCGGATGGATTCAGATTGGGCATGATCAAAAGCTATTCCGTGCGAGCCACGACGTCAAAAGCAAACGCGCTCTGTTGTTGTCATGCGTCTCCACCGGAATACACTTGGCCCGCATCACCCGATCATCATGCGAAAGCTGTTTATTGTCATCGCGTCCCTGGCTGCCACCTCGCTTCACGCGGAATATGCCAAGCTGCTTTTGAAAGATGAACCCGTCGCCTATTGGCGATTGCAGGAAAGCTTTCGCGGCAACGTCATCAATTCGGCTCCGAACCAGGACAACCTCTCGGGTCGAATCATCGGCAACATCGAGGTCAATCGCGAGGGTCAGAATCCGAAGGAATTCCCGCTCTTCACGAAGCACAACAAGGCTTACTACTTCAACTACGCCCGCAACTACATCGTCGTCAAAGATCCAGGCGAGAACAGCAGTCTCGATTTCACCAATGGCGACACGATCACGCTGGAAGCCTGGGTCAGCCCGGAGAACCGCAAATCCGGACATTACCTCTACGTCCTCGGCAAAGGCCGCACGGGAAACGCCGACGTTCCAGCCAACAATCAGAATTACGCGTTACGGCTGACCAGCAGCGGCGCCATCACATTTCTCTTCCGCAATTCAAGAAACAAGGTGGATGCGGACTGGCATCGTTGGACATCGAAAACCGGATTCATCATCGACAGCGACTGGCATCACGTCGCCGTGACTTACACCTTCGGCAAACCTGACAGCCTGCGCGGATACATCGACGGCGAACGGGTGAAGGGCTCTTGGGACAAGGGCGGCAAGACAGCCGCCGCCCCGATCGTGGACAACGATGAATTGTGGATAGGTTCTGCGATCGGCGGGAATCCGATGAGCGGTTTCCACGGTAAGATGAACGAGGTCGCAATCTATCGCAAGGCCTTGTCAGCGAAACAGATCGCGGCGCGGTTCAAGCACATCCCCGTGAAGCGCGAAATACTGCTCGGCAAAATCCCCGATTCCAAAGTGCTGGTTGAGCTGATCGAAAACGTTCCCATCGCCAACAACTTCAGCATTGGCCGGGGGCGCAAGACGGAGTCCTTCGCCGTGGACGCGTTTGGGCTCACGCGTTTGCCTTTCAAATACAATGACAAGGGAATCCGCACCGACCGTAGCACCTCGATGCTGCTGCGAATGGCGGCGAACGTCACCTTACCCGCGGGCAAACATGAGCTGCTGGTTCGCGCATTGAACGGCTCCCGCCTTTTCATCGACGGTCGGCAGATCGCCACCACGAAGTTCAACAACGGCAACACCAGCGGGCATGGCAAGATCTCGCCGCTTCCCGATCGATTGCCGGAGGGACTGCGCTTCATGCGACTCGGTCACGGGGAGAAATACGTGATCTGGGAGTCGGACGGAAAACCACACGAGTTTGTCCACGAGATCTACGTTGGCGGAAAGAACCGCAAACCAGACCTGGGTGAAGCATCCGTTAGCGTTCTTGAGCCGGGAGCAAGCCACTTCCATCTGCTCGCACCTGCCACGCGCATTCCGCACTCCGATGCCGGTTGGAATCGTTATACTGAGAACCTTGAAGTTGAATTGGACGAGATGGACGCCTCGAATCGCCGAACGGCTGCCGCAGAACAGACTGCCTACTGGAAGAAGCGCCATGCCGCCGCGAAGAAGCACATCACCACCCTGCCCAAGATCAAGATCCCGAGTGGGCCACCGATGGACAGCAAGATTGATCGTTTCATCGATGCCAAACTGCGCAAGGACAAGAAATCCGTCACGGGGCTCGTCGATGACGACAGTTTTCTGCGTCGTGTCTCCATCGACCTGATCGGGCGTATTCCGTCTCGCGAAACGATCGATCTGTTTCGTTCCTTCTCCCAGCAAGAGCGACGCCGGAGGATCATCGATCACCTTTTGAACGATCCGGGCTGGGCAGACAACTGGGTCGCATATTGGCAGGATGTCCTCGCGGAGAACCCCGCAATCCTCAAACCCACGCTAAACAACACCGGCCCGTTTCGCTTCTTCATCCATGAGTCTTTCATGGACAACAAGAGCATGGATCGTTTCGCCAGCGAACTGATCATGATGGACGGCAGCGTCTACGGTGGCGGAGCCGCCGGCTTTCGCATTGCCACCCAGAATGATTCCCCGATGGCGGACCGGGCACAGATAGTTTCACAGGCTTTCCTGGGCCAGAATCTTGCCTGCGCCCGATGCCACGACTCGCCGTTCCACGAACATACCCAGGCACAGACCTTTCAGCTCGCTGCCATGTTGAACCGTGGCAATCTCAAGGTGCCGGCGAGCAGCTCCCTGCCGGCGGACGCAAATCCCCGCGCCCGACGCAAGATTGAGCTTTCGATCAAACCGGGCGATACCATCAAACCCCGATGGGCGTTTCCGCGATTCAGTGAGAACGGTCGTATTGACGCTCTG
>JAYPXF010000262.1:5117-7374 GCA_038154405.1 Verrucomicrobiales bacterium
CTCTGCTACAACGGCCAGGCGATTCGCGCGAGCAACTGGCCGTCCATTTCACCCAGCCTGGAAACCTGCAGTTTGCCCGCACGATTGTGAACCGGGTGTGGAAGCGCTATCTGGGACTCGGCCTGGTCGAACCGGTTGATGACTGGGAGGATGCGGTCGCCTCGCATCCCGATCTACTTGAATGGCTTGCCCGGGAATTTGTGAGCCACGGCTACGATCTGAAGTGGATTGCCCGGGAGATCACCGACACCCGCGTTTACCAACGGCGCGCAGTCCCTAACAAAGACAAGGATGATCTCCGCGGAAACCGTTGGTTTGCTTCACCGCAGCGCCGACGCATGACGGCGGAACAGATGCTCGACTCCCTCTTTGCCGCCGCCGGCAAGGAACTCACCTCGGAGCTGCTCACCTTGGACAACGACTACCGGCGTTCTGGCAGCACTTTCCTCAATCTGGGATTTCCAAAACGCGCATGGGAATTCACCACCTTGTCCAACGACCGCGACCGCCCTGCCCTTTCCATGCCGAAGACCCAGGCCATCATCGATATCCTGAAGGAATTCGGCTGGCGCGAAACCCGGCAAGGCGCCCGCACCGTACGAGATCATTCACCAAACGTTCTGCAACCCGCATCACTCGCCAACGGTGCTGTCGGGGCCGGCCGCGTAACCCGTCTTTCCGACGACAGCCAGATCACCACGCTAAGCGAACAGAAGCAGACGTTGGAAAAACTGGTCAACGACGTTTTCGAACGCGCGTTCACCCGACCACCTTCCAAGGACGAACTTCAGATGTTTGTCGAACTGCTCCGCCCCGGATACGAACAGCGTATCGTCCAAAACCCGCAACGGAAGAAACGGGAATACGACAAAAGCCTCCTGCTCAGCTGGTCCAATCACCTCAATGCCAAGGCGACTGAACTGAAATACGAAATCGAACAGAAAGCCCGAGAGGGAGATGAACCCACCGCCCGCCTCACGAAAGACTGGCGTGAACGCATGGAAGACATGCTCTGGGCCATGTTGAACAGCCCGGAATTCATCTTCATCCCTTGAAGAAACAATGAACCGTCGAGAATTCATCGCCAACAGCGCCAAAGCCGGGTTGATCACCGGCGCCTCGATCACACCAGCCAATCTCATTGCGAACGCGGAGAAGGTCATCTACCCGAAAGGCAAAGCCGAACACTGCATCATGCTTTGGCTCGCCGGCGGAGTTGCCCATACCGACACCTGGGACCCCAAGGCCGTGGGTGATCCCGCCAAACGCAAGGCCGGGTCCGCCTATCCCGCCATCAATACCGCCATTCCCGGAGCGAAGCTGTGCGAACACCTGCCCAAAACCGCGGCCATGCTGGATCGCTTCATGCTGATTCGATCGGTCAATCACAACATTGTCGATGAGCATTCAGCCGCCACAAATTTCATGCATACCGGTCGGCCGACACAGGGAACGATCATCTACCCTTCCATCGGTTCAATTGTCGCCAATCAACGTGGCAATCTGGAGGAGGGAATCCCACCCTATGTGGTGATTGGTTATCCCAGCATACAACGTGGGCCCGGCTTCCTAGGTTCCAAGCATGGCTTCGTCTATCTCACTGATACGGAGGCCGGTCCGGCTGGACTCACGCGTCCGGATTTCATCAATTCGGCGCGTCAACGGGATCGTGAGGCTCTTCTGAACAGACTGCGAAGCAACTACGTCACGAGAAATCGCCACGATCGAAAGATCCAGGACTACGACGATGCCATTTCTGAAAGTTTCTCACTGACGAAGGGCGACTTCATGTCCGCGTTCGAGCTCAAGAATGAACCGGCCACGTTGCGCGAGGCCTATGGTGATGAGTTCGGCCAGCGCTGCCTGCTTTCCCGACGCCTGATCCAACGCGGGGTACGCTTCATCGAGGCTTCCTTCAACCTGAACTGGATCAACGGGACTGGCTGGGACACCCACAACGACGGACAATTGAACCAGCACATCCTCATCCGGCAGCTCGATAAATCCCTCACCACCCTCGTCACGGATCTGGAAGAGCACAAGCTCCTCGACAAGACCCTAATCGTCGTCGCCAGCGAGTTCGGTCGCCCCCCAGAGTTCGACGCCGGTGGTGGACGCGGCCATTGGTCCACGGCGTTCTCGGTTGCAATGGCCGGCGGCGGTTTGAAGACCGGCCAGATCATCGGCGAGACCGACGACATGGCCAAGCAGATCACCACCGAACCGGTGTCCGTCCAGGACCTGCACGCCACCATTC
>JAYPXF010000262.1:7384-9040 GCA_038154405.1 Verrucomicrobiales bacterium
ACCATTCACTGCGCCCTGGGCATCAATCCCGGGAAGAATCTCTACGATGGTTCTCGGCCGGTTCCCATCACGGACCGAGGCAGGCCGATCAAGAAACTGTTCGCATGACCCGAATCAGTTCAAGGTCTCACATGAACAAATTGAAGCTGAATAGTTGTGCCACGACCGTTATCGTTCGCGCATGAGCAGGGACAACGATTCGGACAGTTTTTCCGAACCGAGATTGGAGATCAAAGGCAAGGAATCCTTTCCTATCATCGAGCGCTGCACCATCGGCCGGCATCCCAACAACGCCATCTGCGTTGATCACAAGAAAATCTCACGCTGGCACGCCACCATCGTGCGTTTGTCCGAACGAGAATTCCGTCTGATGGATTTTGATACCGTCAACGGCACCTGACTCAACCAGCGCCGGATCAAGGATCCCGCGGTTCTGAGTAACGGAGACCAGATCCGCATCGGACCCTTGGAGATCATCTTCCGCAATGACACCGAGAAGCTCGGCACTACCCAGAAAAACCTGGGCACCACGATTGTCGATTCCTACCTTCCGCCCGACTTTGACAACGCCGATTTTGAAGCGACTGGACATGGCATCGTCGCACTCGACAAGAAACACCGGATCCGCGCCGTGACAGAAGCCGCGAGCCAGTGGATCAAGCTCTTCTTCGATTCGAACTGGACGAAAGAGGAAGAATTGCCAGCCACCATTTCAGGATGGCTGACGACCGGGCTAGCAAGGCTCAAGACACCTGATGCCAGACTCGGCATCAGGCCCATGCGCAAACTGCATGGCAGGAACCGTCTGTCCATCCACCTCAAGGCGGACCTGGCTCAAAAGGAAATCCTCCTCCTCGTGGTGCACGAGGAACCGCTGTTCAATGAGGAATCTCTGGTCGACGAATTCAACCGGGAGTTTCAACTCACTGCCCGCGAGGGAGAAATCCTCTACTACGTGGCTCTCGGCAAAACCAACCCGGAGATCGCCACCATCACCGCTTGCTCAGCGCGTACAGTGGAGGCTCACCTGCGCAAGGTTTATCCGAAGATCGGTGTCGAAAACCGCCAGGCCGCCGCCGTGTTTGTGCCAGAGCACTTCCGCAACAAGCACCGTCAGCGCGCCGAATCTCAGACCGGCTGACGACTGATCACCACATGTTGCAGAAGGCTGCACATCGCTCAACGGATTGAGCTAAGAATCAACGATTCTTCCGAACAGGCGGCAATTGTGCTTTGCGTCGCAGATTCTCCTGCCCCGACGTCATAAAGTCGACCTACCCGCGCTGAAACCTCCCTCACGCGCTCAAAATCTGCTCAAACGAAGCCCCCTAAAACGGCGATTTTGGACATGACACCAGCGTGTGCGAATCTCTTGTCGTGAAACAAGAAAAGTCACAACAAGACAAGCCGGGGAAGACATCCCGTTCTGTTCTGTCTGTTTCACGCCACAGCACACTTTTTGCCCTGTTGGCAATTATTACCAACACCACCCGGCGTCCAAAAAAAGGCAATATCGACCGGAATGGATCGCTCTCCGCATCGCGGAATTCCGCCCTCGATGCAGTGGTTGTCGGATGTAACAAAAAACGCCGAGGAGTATACGGTCGCCGTCATTTTTCGACTAAGAAATCATCACCAGCAACGACTTAGACCGAT
>JAYPXF010000263.1:0-9036 GCA_038154405.1 Verrucomicrobiales bacterium
CTTGAATCCGGAGCTCCGACGTCTGATGTCGAGGCAGTTGCTGCCAGTCGCCCCTCAGTCAGGCGTTGGCGGTAGTAGACATCCCCCCACAGATGATTGCACTCGTGGCCACTTCTTCGGCCTTTTCGACACTCTTCTTTTCTCCTCGCCAGCTTCCCCCTCACCTCAGTCCTCTCCCTCGGGGAGAGGAGGATCTTGCCGAACGCTGGAGTTGAAACCGAATGTCGCCGCGCCTGATTTCCGCGACCAGTGATATTCCCCCTCCTGGGGGAGAGGGTTAGGGTGAGGGGGACGGCGGTGTCCATCCTCCAAAGCTCGGCCTTTGCTCTTTCAGCAGACCGCCGCACAAGTCAAATTTTGCGCGTCTCTCCGGCTGAACTGGTGGTCCACCTCTGGTATCGATTTATCTGACATCTTGCCGGTTCGACCTCGTTCGATGACGTGTAAGATGTAAGATTCTTCCGCGCCAGTGTGGTTCAAAAACCGCTGCTGCGCCGATTGCAGACGTTGATCCCATAGATGCCATCTTTTTTTTTTCGGATCCTCCCAAGTGAAGGAACTGTCGTAGATCTGGTTTCGACCAATTGTGATGAGGCCGTCATATCTCGCGACGCCGGAGCGATAGCCAGTGTCCAGACGATCGGTCACTTCTACCAGTACGATCAGTCCGGAGAAACCGGATAACGAGCAAGCCGAGGGAGTGAGCATCGTGAGTCGAATCTTTAACACAGGCCGACAAGACGTTGTTCAGATCGTTCGTTTGTAGCCGCCGGCACTCGAGCCCGTTCATCTGTCGGACAAATTAAGGCGACATTGCCGATTCTCCAACGAGGGTCACGTGACGGACTTCCGTTCCAGTCGCATGAACTCCCGATTGGAGAATCCACGGGGCAGCCTCGCTGGAATGGCGTATGCCCTTTTTCGATTTTGCCGGTCGTCGGAAGCGTTCCGGATCCCAGCGAATCAGTGCCCGCATCGCAGTGTCGCTCAGCATCCAGTCTGTGGATTGGAAGGAATACCCGTTCCACCGAATCGCAGTGTCATTCAGGGCGGGTGTCAGCAGCCTGACAATCTCGCACCGCGTCTGCGCCGAGTAACGTGGCTTGGAAATCTCGACCGGAACGAGATCCAATCCGATGACTATCACCTTGCTCCATTCCTTCCGGACAAGGAAACCGTAGCCGTATCTTGGAGGAACCTTTGCTGATTCGGGATGTCCTTCAATTCTCTGGAACTGCAGACGGCGAACGTCGGGTAATCCGAGCGTGGAAAGTCAGGCAAACATCTTCTCCCGATCCGCGCGCCGGGCGTCCCTGGCCCCCGAGGCGGTGTTGAGAGCGATGACGCAAGTCAGAACGGGAAGAAACAACAGGCGACTCCATGATCGGAGGTTCCAGACCATGTCCCAACGTTTCACAAACCCGTAACAGGAGCAACCCATTTGCCACCGTACCAAAACTTGATCAGTTCACTTCACGTTCCTTGATTTCCTGAAACCAAGGATGCCCCAAGCAGGCTCAACCGATGTCCTTGGACACAAAAAGCGGAAACAGAGGATTACACTGTTCCCGCCATGTTGAATTTGTTGTCTCCGGTTGCAGGACCGAAATTACAGGAATTTCACTTCGCCGTTACGAACGTCGTATACCGCGCCAACGATCTGGAAATCATCTCCGTTTGCGAGCTTGTCGATGACTTCACTTTTTTCGCGAATGTCCTTGATGGTTTGCAGGACGTTCAGTTCGGTCACCTTGATCGAGAAGTCTTCGTTCTTGGAACTGCGGTCTCCCGCCTCGTCGGTTTCCTGCTCCACGGCACGGCCGATCGGACCGGTGACCGAGGCGATGTTGCCAAGGCCGGTTTCGCCCGCGGCATCCTTGCCCATCAGGTCGATGGTGGCATTCACCGCTCCGCAGCGGGTGTGACCGACCACGATCACCACCTTGGCACCGGCAACGCCACAGCCGTATTCCATGCTGCCCAGTGCTTCCGGCGAAACGATGTTGCCGGCCACCCGGATGCTGAAGATGTCACCCACGCCGGCATCAAAGATCACTTCGGGACCCACCCGCGAATCCATGCAGGCGAGGACAACCGCCAAGGGAGCCTGCCCGCCCGCCGTCGCCGCGACATCATCGCTGTGTTTCCGGGTGACCATGTTGTTGTCGCGAAAGCGTTGGTTGCCGGCCTTGAGCAACTCGAGGATGGACTCGGGCGTGGCGTCACCTTGGATTTCCTTGGTAACAACCTGACAGGGATCAATTTCGTTGGATGAACTCATGATATTAGTTTCGTGGTAAGTGTTCAGAACTGGCAACAAAGAGCTGAACCTAATTCAACAGCCCGATGCGTCAGCGACTCAAGCAACGCTTTTGCCGAAGACCTGTTTGCGCGCCACCTCGGCAATCCGTGCGACCGCCGGATGCTTGAATTTTCGTTCGATCGTGATGGCATAGAAACTCTCCCGCACCGCTTCGGTCGAACCCAGGGCCTTCACGCCCAGCTCGCGACAGATTTCCTTGGCCACCACGGTTGGTGCCGCAAACACACCGGACCCGTCGCGCCCAAACACCTTCATTAATGCGCTGTCTTCGAACTCCGCCAGGATCCTCGGGCGCACCTTCACGGAATCAAACCAGCGTTCCAGCGAGCGGCGGGAAAGTGAGGAATCTGTCAGGGCCAGGAATTTGACCCCGTCCAATGTGGCGGGGAATTTCCCCCTCAGCTCCTTGGCGAGTTGCGGAGCCGCAAAGAAGGTCACTCCGCAGTCTCCCAGGAAGTGATTGTAGGCCTTGACCCGCACGGAACCCGCAATCGGGGCATCTGTCAACACAAGATCCAATCGCTGAATGGACAGATCAGCCAGCAGTCTTTCCGTCCGGTCCTCCTCACAGATCAGGTGAATGTTGCCGCTCTCCTCAATGATGGGACTGAGAATCTTGTGCGAGATCAGTTTCGGGAGCACCACCGAGATTCCCAACCGCAAACGTCGGGGCCTCACGGTCCCGACCGACTGGATACTCTCCATGAATTCATTGCCCAAGGAAAAGATCTCATCCGCATAATCATAAGCCATTTGGCCGGCCTCAGTGAGCTCCAACCGCTTGGAAACCCGTTTGAACAACGGTTCGCCCACCTGCTCCTCCAGAAGCTTGATCTGCTTGGAGATCGTGGGTTGCGTGAGATTGAGGACCTTGCAGGCGTTGGTAATGCCGCCTTCTCGGACAACCGTCCAGAAATACTGCAAATGATGATAGTTCAACCAGTCCATGGGAAAGGTTCAGATTTCTAACATAGATTTTGGCTATGGATAAGCTGGAATTAAATCTATTCCTGTTCTAAATCACACCAACAAAACACATAGCTTTAATCTATATATAGGTGGGATTCATATCAATTAGACCATTCCCGATTCGCGGCAATAGTTAGGATCACCATGGAATCAGCCAGCTATGATGACCTGTTGGCCGGAACATCGTCCTACAAGTTCCGAGTCTATGATTTAGAACGCCAGCGCTTCGAAAAACTGGGCGTCGGACAGAGCCCGAAGGTGACGTTTTTGACCTGTTCCGACTCGCGTATCGATCCGTGCGCCTTGACCGGCACACAAGTGGGCGACCTCTTCGTGATCCGCAACGCCGGGAATATCGTGCCGGAAGCCAACGGAGCCCAAAGCGGAGAACTCGCATCGCTCGAATTCGCGATCCAAGCCCTGAAGACCGAGCACATCGTGGTGTGCGGACACTCCGATTGCGGCGCGATGAAGGGACTGATGGCTCCCGAAAAATGCGCCCACCTGTCGCACGTTTCGGCCTGGGTCAGCCAAGCTGGTGGCGCGCTGATCGCCTTGGAAGGAGTCGGCGACGACCCGCAACGACGCCTCAATCAGGTCATCGCTGCCAACGTGCAATTGCAGCTCGAGAACCTGCGCAAACTCGATTTCGTCCGGGAAGCCGAAGAAGCCGGAACGCTTCAACTGCATGGCTGGGTCTACAACATCGGAGCCGGTGAAATAGAAGTGGTCGGAGGAACCAAACAACAGGAATTGA
Organism: Verrucomicrobiales bacterium; assembly: GCA_038154405.1. Taxonomy (GTDB): domain Bacteria; phylum Verrucomicrobiota; class Verrucomicrobiia; order Limisphaerales; family JAYPXF01. Next base: position 4,050 of record JAYPXF010000263.1, read on the forward strand.
CCGAAGCCGCCGTGCTGGCCTGAAACACTCAATCAAAGGAAGATTTATGAAAACACCTACCGAAAAGACTGACTGGCGTCGCGAATTGATGGCGTCTGTGGTCGTGTTCCTGGTCGCCCTGCCCTTGTGCATGGGCATCGCCATCGCCTCGGGTGTCCCGCCCGCCTTGGGCCTGATCAGCGGCATTGTCGGCGGCTTGGTCGTCGGCTTCATCGGCGGTTCGCCATTGCAGGTCAGCGGTCCGGCGGCAGGTCTCGCCGTGCTGGTCTGGCAATTCGTCGACAAGTTCGGAGTGCAGTCCCTGGGATGGGTCGTGCTCTGCGCGGGGCTCATTCAAATGGCCTCCGGCGCCGCCAAACTTGGCCGATGGTTCCGAGCCGTTTCCCCGGCCGTGATCAAAGGCATGTTGGCCGGTATCGGCGTGTTGATCTTCGCCAGCCAATTCCACGTGATGGTGGACGACAAGCCGCGCGGATCCGGCATTACCAACCTGCTCTCGATTCCTGAGGCAATCTACAAGGGTATCCTGCCGGTGGACGGTTCGGTTCATCATCTCGCCGCCATCATTGGCATTCTGGGAATCGCTTCGATTGTGCTGTGGGAGAAATTCAAGCCCGCCAAGGTCAAGGCTCTTCCCGGCCCGTTGGTGGCCGTGGTCGTCGTCGCCGCAATTGCGCAGATCCTGCAACTGCCGATCAATTACGTGGACATACCAGAGAATCTGTTTGCCGGGTTGAACGTCCCGCAACTCGCTGATTCAAGTCTGTTCACCACTCCGGCGTTTTGGGGAGCGGTCATTGGCTTCGCCTTGATCGCGAGCGCGGAAACCCTTCTCTGCGCGACCGCGGTGGATCGCATGCACGATGGCGTGCGCACCAACTACGACAAGGAACTCTTCGCTCAAGGTGTCGCCAACTCCCTGTGCGGTGGTTTGGGTGCACTGCCGATCACCGGCGTTATCGTTCGCAGCTCGGCCAACGTCGAAGCCGGAGCCAAGACCCGCGCCTCCGCGATCTTCCACGGCATCTGGCTGGTCCTGTTCGTCGGCTTCCTGCCGTTCGTGCTAAGCTGGATTCCGACCGCCGCCTTGGCCGCCATCCTGGTCTTCACCGGCTACAAGCTCGTGAATCCCCCCGCCATCATGAAACTCTGGAAGAGCGATCGCCCCGAATTCCTGGTTTTCGCAAGTACCGTCATCGCGATCGTAGCCACGGACCTGCTCACCGGTGTGCTGATCGGCTTCGGACTGGCATTGGCCAAGCTGCTCTACACCTTCCTCCACCTCGAAATCGTGGTGCAGGAGGCCGAGCACGACAAGTCGGTCGATGTCGCCTTCCGCGGCGCGGCGACCTTCGTACACCTGCCTCGTATTGCGGAGAAGCTCGACGCGATCGACGACGAAGTGGAAGTCCACTTCCATCTCGGATCTCTGGCCTATGCCGATCACGCCATCATGGAACTGTTCGATGAGTGGAGTCATCGCCGCGTGGGCGAAGTGGTCACGGAATGGGACGACTTCAAGGCCCGCGCCACCGCCGGTCTGAAGCTGCCGGAGGTATCCACGAAGCGAACGGTCAAAGCCACCGCCGCAGACACGGACTCCATCGCCATGCCCACCCCGTCCGGCGCCTAGTTTCCCAACAACGCGAGAAGAAACGCCAAGGTGACAGGATTCGCCTGTCACCGGATGGCCACACCACGCCGGGCGGCTTAGCCAGCCGCCCGGCTCCCCCCACGACAAATTGACCAAGTTGCACGAATGTGAGCAGCATTCGCTGCGCCTAGATACCGCAACCATCGAAGACAATATAGCCATGCAACACCGGGATTTTCACGCCGACTATACGCACATCATCGGACACCTGGACGCCATCATTCGCGAACAGGCAGGTGACCTTATCCATTCGCACATCGAACAGATCCGTGGTCTCGCCCGAGCCAGTCGGCATTACGGTGACAAGGCCAGCCTGGCGGCCAAGCGCACCCTCCTCGACAGTATCGACGAACCCACCGCTTACCGGATCACGCATGCCTTCAGCCTCTATTTCCAACTGGTCAATCTCTGCGAAGAGCGCGAACGCACGCGCCATCTCAAGGCCTCCGCGGAACCATCCATGTCCTTCCGTTGGCTTTTTCGCGCCCTGAAGGAACAACGCGTCCCGGCCCGCAAGGTCGAACTGATTCTCTCGCAACTGGAGATTGAACCCGTGCTGACCGCCCATCCCACCGAAACCAAGCGCCGCACGATGCTTGATCACATACGTCGTTTGGAAAAGGAATGGGATGATCCTGGCACGATTCTCGAAGCGCTCTGGCACACGGAAGAGATTCGCCGGACACGGATGACCCCGCTGAACGAGGCGGACAACATCCACTATTTCTTCAACGAAACGATCTTCGAAGCGGCCGCCCGGTTTGAATCCGAGTTTCACCAACTGCTGGACGAGACTTACCCGGGCATCGACGCGCCGGACTCCTTCATGCGCTTCGCCACCTGGGTGGGAGGTGATCGGGATGGCAATCCGTTCGTCACGCCAGAAATCAGCTCCGAAGTGATGCGTCGCCAGTCGCAGGTCGCCCGGGGTCACTACCACGCAGAATGTCTCGCACTCACGGCGGAACTCACCCACGCCGTTTCCTCTGCCCGCAGAGCGGAGGACAGTCGCGGGTTGTTCCAACCTTTTGAACGCCACCGCTTTGACCTCATCGACATCGCCAACGACATCGCCAACGACGACATCAGTGCCGCCAACCTGATCAAGCGTCTTACCAAGATTCGTCAGCACCTTCTGAAAGCCGGTGCACGGCGTGCCGCGAACGGCCGCATCGATCGACTGATCCGGCAGGTGAAGACCTTCGGTTTCCACCTCGCCCACCTCGACTTCCGCGACAACAGCACCAAGCTGGACGGCGCCGCGGACGAACTCGCCGCAGAATTCCGTGCGATCAGTCAGATTCAGGCCGACCACGGCGCAGATGCAGCCCATCGCTTCATTCTCAGCATGACGCGTTCGGCCGAGGACATCCTGAGCCTGCGGAAGATCGCTTACTGGGCATCATGCCGCAGCGTGGATCTGGTCCCGCTTTTCGAAACCATCGACGACCTGAAGAACGCGCCGGACATCCTGCAACGACTTTGTGCGGACAAATCCTATCGCCGCCACCTGCGTCGCCGTGATGACGTCCAGGAGGTCATGGTCGGATATTCCGATTCCAACAAAGATGGCGGATACATGGCCGCCAACTGGCACCTCTACGTCGCCCAGCGCGAACTGGTGCAGGTCGCGAAGAAGGAAGGAATCCACCTGCGCCTGTTCCACGGCAAGGGGGGATCCATCGATCGCGGTGGTGGTGCCAGTCACCGGGCGCTGCGCGCACAACCACATGCCGCTTCCGGCGGGCGCATCCGTATCACCGAACAGGGCGAGATCATCTCCCTGAAATACTCACATCCCTTCATCGCGGAACGGAACTTTGAACAGCTCACCACTGCGGTGGTGGCCACCCAGTGCCTGCCTGCGGAGACCGCCGACAAGAGAACCGTGCGCCGTTGGGAACGGCTCATGTCCGGTCTGGCGGATGCCAGCCAGCAGTCCTATCGCCAACTCGTCTACGATACGCCTGAGTTTCTCGAATATTTTCATCAGGCCACACCGATCGACCTGATCGAGCGCCTGCGCATCGGCTCCCGTCCCGCCCGCCGGTCCAAGGGCGCCGACATCTCGCAGCTTCGTGCCATCCCCTGGGTTTTCTCGTGGACGCAATCCCGACATCTGATCTCCGCCTGGTATGGCATCGGCGCCGCCATCGATTCGTTCATCGAGGACAATGAGGACGGACTCGCGGAACTCATCGACATGTATCATCGCTGGCCGTTTTTTCAGCAACTGATCAACAACGCCGAAATGTCGTTGGCCAAGACCGATCTGGGCATCGCCCGGAACTACGCCTCGCTGGTGAAGAACGATTCGGTGCGCGAAAAGGTGTTCGGCATGATCGAATCTGAACATGGCAAAGCAGTCTATGCCGTGTTGGCCATCACGGGACGCGCCGCCCTGCTCGCCGGTCAACCGGTGCTGGCCGAATCACTGCATCGCCGCAACCCGCACGTCGACCCCTTGCACTTCCTGCAGATCCGTTTTCTCGACAAATGGCGCAATGCCAAGAAGAGCCAACAGACCGAATCCCTGCGCCGTCTCCTGGCCTTGACGGTGAACGGCATCGCGTTCGGCATGAAGAGCACCGGTTAAAAATGAGTCATCGTTCCCCAGGTAAAACGGTCGCGCATCCGCTCGAACTGCTCGGCTTGGAAAAGGCCGACATCTCCGCGCTTGCCGTCTACAGCGCCACCGTCGGCGTGTTCTACTTGGCCCTGCCGTTGGCAGCTCAGGCGCTGTTCGCCAACGTAGCTTTCGGCACCCTGATGCAACCCGTGGTGGTGCTTGCCGCCATTGTGTTCGCCGTGCTCACCGTTCTCTCACTCCTGGAAAACATCGTGGTGGAACGGTTGCAACGACGTTACTTCGCCCGGCTGGCCTTGTCTTTCGCCGAGTCGCTCTCGAACAGCGAAGCCGGCACGATCGATCGCGCACCAGCATTGATCGTGCGAACCGGTTTTTCGAGGTGGTCAACGTGCAGAAGACCTCGTACACGCTGTTGCTCGACGGCTTGGCGCTCTTGCTCCAGATGTTCTTCCGCATGGCCCTGCTCGCCGTCTATCATCCGCTGCTGCTGGCCTTTGACCTTTGCCTGATCCTGACCCTGCTCCTGATCATATTCCTCTGGGGACGAGGTTGCGTGGAGACCGCGGTGAAAGAATCGCGCGCCAAACTCGACGTCGGCAATTGGCTCCACGCCTTGGCCGCAGACCCGAAACAATACACGACCAATGAAGGTCACAACCGCGCCATCTATCGCGCCGACGAACTGGCCACTGTAAACGCCGTTCCAATAGTGCGGCACAGGGCGGACGAAAAGTGTGGCAGTT
>JAYPXF010000264.1:0-5168 GCA_038154405.1 Verrucomicrobiales bacterium
GGTCAAGGCCGACATGTCGCCGATCGCTTTTGGCAATCCCCGATCGGCAAGTGGTTGTCTTTCGGGCAAACCGGGCAATTGGCCTGACTTCAAGCTGAGCGTGCAACAGACCGCGGATCTTCGACTGGCGATTGAGACGCCCGATCGCGCGCTGACTGCTGCGGAGAGGGTGTCGTTGGAACTGACCCGATTGAACTGCATTGCGTGTCACGAACGCGATGGAGTTGGCGGGCCGGCGACGGAGCAACAGGCGTTGTTTACGGGTGGTGATCCAAACCTCGGGAATCAGGGGCGGGTGCCGCCGTTGTTGACCGGTGTCGGCGCCAAGCTGAAGCCGGAATGGTTGCGCAAGGTGTTGGTTCATGGTGAATCGGTCCGCCCTTACCTGAACACCCGGATGCCCAAATTCGGAGCCGACAATGTTGAGCGGTTGGTCGAGGCGTTCGCCGATTCCGATCGGGTGGATGCGGTCGAAATCGATCGGGTCAATGATGCCAAGAAGGCAAAGGAAGACGGTCGCAAACTCGCCGGCAGTCGGGGATTGAACTGTGTCGCCTGCCACACTTTTCGACTCGAGAGCGCCGCGCCAATTCGCGCATTGGATCTCACCACCATGGCTGATCGCCTGCAGGAAGACTGGTTTCATCGCTACCTGCGCAACCCGCAACGTTATCAACCGTTGACGATCATGCCGAACTTCTGGCCGGACGGACAGGCGGCCCTCAAGAGCGTGCAAGGCGGCAACGCCGGAAAACAGATCGATGTGTTGTGGCAGTATCTCTCCTACGGCCGCAATGTTCGTGCGCCGTCGGGTATCGTACTCGAACCACTGCCACTCGTGGTTGAAGACGAGGCTGTGATGCTCCGCCGCAATTACCAGGGTATCGGCAGACGCGGCATCGGTGTCGGCTATCCCGCCGGTATCAATCTTTCTTTTGACGCGGGCCAGATGCGACTGGCTTCCATCTGGCGTGGGGAGTTCATTGAGACGTCACCTGCCTGGCGAGGACAAGGTTCCGGCGCCGTGCGCATACTCAGTCGGGATGTGATCAAGTTTCCCGTCGGAGCGGCGTTTGCGATCCTCCCGAGTGCGGATGCGACTTGGCCGACGAATCAGAGTCGGCAGATGCCCGGCTTTCAATTCAAGGGTTACGCGCTGGACAAGTTGCGTCGCCCGACCTTCAGCTACGAGTTTGGTGGCAGCAGCATCACCGACCGGTTGCTGGATCTGAAAGACCGTTCCGGAAGAGCATACTTCGAACGAACATTGCAGATTGATCCACCCATCAAGCAGCTCTTTTTCCGGGCCAATCCTGAAGGCAAACGGCGGGAGCGTCCGTTGCAGATCAAGTCGGGATCGACTGCCACGTTGCGCCCCGATGACATGGTATTCGACCTGTCCGGCAAGCGTGAACTCAAGCTGGAATACCATTGGTGAAATGAAACTGCTGTGGACATTTCTTCTGACTTCGCTGCTGTGGGCAATGCCCGCCGTCGGACAGGAACTTGGCGATCGTTGGGGAACCGGGGAACGCGAGGCCGCTTTCTATCGGATCGTTGATGTTCCGATTCCCGAGGGAGTTCATCTGGAGGCCGGATCATTCGCGGACCTGCCGGATGGTCGGGTGGCGGTGGGAACCCGCCGCGGTGACATCTGGTTGATATCCGGCGCGGAAGCGGAACATCCACGTCCAAGGTTCGAACGGTTTGCCGCCGGCTTGGACGAGGTGTTGGGGCTCGATTATCGCGACGGGAAGTTCTACGTCACGCAACCGACCGAGGTGTCACGCATTTCGGATGAAGACGGCGATGGACGAGCCGATCGTTTCGAAACCCTCAGCGACGCCTGGGGCTTCAACAATTACCACGAGTTTGCGGTCGGTTCGAAACTCGATGCAGAGGGCAATACGTGGGTCGCGCTCTGTCTATCGAAGTCCTATTACTCCACCGAGCTGTTCCGCGGTTGGGCGCTGAAGATCACACCGGACGGAAAAACGATTCCGATGTGCAGCGGCATCCGCAGTCCCTTGGGAGTCGGGATGAATGCCGATGGCGCGATGATCTATGCGGAAAGCCAGGGTCCCTGGAATGGATCGTGTTCGATCAAGCATCTGAAGCCGGGCGGTTTCATGGGGCATCCGGTCAGCTTCAATTGGTACCCGCATGCCCCGAACATGGGAGCGGCGCCGGTGGTCCCGAATTCACCTTCCCGACTGGAGATCGAACGCAAACGGGTCAAGGAACTGGTGCCCTATGCCGTCGTGTTTCCCTATCGCAAGATGGGCCAGTCCATTTCCGGCTTCGTCTTGGATCGCACGACTGGAAAGTTCGGGCCATTCAGGGATCAGATATTCATCGGCGACTATTCCCTCAGCATCGTGATGCGCGCGACCATGGAGAAGATCAACGGCGTCTGGCAGGGAGCGTGTTATCAGTTTCGCGAAGGACTGGCGACCGGGATTCTGAACGTGCACTTCACCCGTCGCGGTCAATTGCTTGCGGGCGGAACCAATCGCGGCTGGCCGGTGCGCGGCGCCCGCAACAACGTGTTGCAGCGCCTGGATTGGACCGGTGTTGTCCCCTTCGAGATCCGGGAGATCAACATCCTGCCCGATGGCTTTCTGATCAAATTCACCAAACCTGTTGATCGTGCTTTGGCGAGCAGGCCTGATTCGTATCAGATCGAAACGTTCACCCACATGTACCGTCAGGCATATGGCAGTCCCGAGGTGGACCAGACCCATCCCAAGATCTTGAACGCCAAGGTGAGCAAGGACGGCATGTCGGTGAACCTGAAGCTCGGTGAAATCGCCCAGGGCCACGTTCACGAGTTCACCATCAAGGGAGTCAAAGACGCTGGTGGCGAAAACCTTGTCCACACGAAGGCCTACTACACCGTGAACGAGATCCCTCGGTGAGGCGAATCGTTCAGCCGCAGCGCCGGCAGTCCACAATCTCGGTGGGGAGCGCGTAGCCGCGGGCCCACTTCAGAGCCCTGCTAGGGCGACACCGGAACGCAGTTCATATACGCGGGTATTCGGATTCACCAAAGCGGACATACCGCTCCTTCGGAGCGGTGGCGAGGGTTCGCGATTACGCTCTCCCCACCGGAGGTGTTGAACGCTGGCGCTACGGGATCAGCGCTTCACTGCGTTTGATGGCACCCAGTTGTTCTTGTCGCGCCAGCGTTTGGTTTCCCATGCCTTCTTGGCACTGGCGGCTTGTGCGGCTGTGCGACCGGTGAGCGGCCAGTTCGGATCCGGACGATGGGCTTCCTTGAAGATGGCTTCAGCGCGTTTCACGAGATCCTTGCGTTTGCCCGCAAGGTTGTTCGTCTCCGGCGTGTCCGATTCGAGGTTGTAGATCTCCATCGGCTTGTCGTATCCGTTGCGGACCGCTTTCCAATTACCGAAGCGGGCGGCCTGTACGGGTCGATTGCCGAGATGCAGTTCCCAGTAAAAGTATTCCCGCTTTGGTGCCTCTCCGCCTTTGAGAAAGCTGACGAGTGAATGCCCATCCGTCTCGTATCCCTTCGGCTTTTTGGCTCCGCTGAGTTCAACGAAGGTTGGCATGAGATCCCAGAATGCCCACGGCTCTTCCGTGACCCTGCCGGCGAGAACGGTTCCCGGCCACCAGGCGAGGGAGGCCTGCCGCAGGGCGCCTTCGTACATGCCGCGTTTGAATCCGCGTAACTTGCCGCCCATCGTCTGGTCGAACAGCTTCCCGATCTCCGAGCCGGGATTGAATGACGATCCGTTGTCACCGGCAAACACGATCAAGGTGTTCTTTGCAATTCCCATTTCACGCAAGGTGTCCACCAATTCGCCCATGTCCGAATCAATGCGGGTCACCTGCGCGGCATAGGCCTTTTGCTTGTTCGTCCATGGTTTGTCCTCGTAGATGCCAAAGTCGTCAATCTCGTGGCGACCGTGCGGCAGGGTGATCGCATAGAACATGAAGAACGGCTGATCGGCATGGTCGCGCACCCACTTGATCATTTCATTCTGGATCAGTTCCTGTGCGTACGTCCGGCCAACCTTCTGGCCGTCGTTGCCCGGAAGGATGAACGGCGTGTCGTCATCCCACAAATAGGTCGGGAAGTAGGAGTGTGCATGCCTTTGACAGTTGTAACCGAAGAAATGATCCACGCCCTGCTTGTGCGGACTGCCGGTGGAATCGAAGAATCCCATGCCCCACTTGCCGAAGGTGTATGTGGCGTAGCCGGCGTTCTTGGCAACTTCGGCGATGGTGACCGTTTTTGCAGGAAGTGGCAGCTGGCCTTCCGGTGGGACTTCGTAGTTGCCACGCACCGGGCAGTGTCCGCTGTGCAGCCCGGTAAAGAAAGATGAGCGACTGGGCGCACACACGCTGGTGCCGCAGTAGGCCTGATAATAGAGCGTCCCTTCCCAAGCCATCTGGTCGAGGCGGGGAGTCTTGATCAACTTTTGTCCGTAGACGCCCAGATCGCCCTGCGCAATGTCATCGCTGAGGACGAAAATGAAGTTGGGTTTTCGTTTCGCTGCTTCGACGGATACCAGTGAGAGCGAAAGCGCGAGAATGGTGATGATGCGCAACATGATCGGACGGGTTTTCTAGCCCGGCTTGTCACCACGAGTCCAACACTTGAAGGATGACCTGCCTTCACCGCAGCCAGATGACGATCAACTGCCCCGCCAAGGTGGACGCCACACTCCCGATGGCATAGGCCGCCGCGTAGCTGATGGTGATTTCGTTCGAATCCATCTTCTGTCGCAGAGCATGCAGGGCCGCCGAAGAGGTGAGACCTCCGCAGATGGCGCCCCAACTGTCCAGCGATCGCAGGCACAACATCTTCACCGCCAAGGCCAGCGAAACCAGCACAGTGAACGAGCTGATCAGCACGGCGCCGGCGAGGGTCTGCCACGGGGCCACGCTGAGCCCCTCCAGCAGATTCGTCCCGGCGTCGATACCCGTCTCCCCGATGAACAGAAGAATGCCAAGATCGCGCACCAGTTGCCGGGCTGGGTTTGGAACATGGGTCCGGTATCGGCCGATGCGGCCGGCCCAACCAAGCAGCAATCCGGCCATAAGCAATCCCGCCGCCATGCCAAGTGTGAAATCCAACCCCAACGGGTGCAGATGAAAACTGCCGATCAGCAGGCCGAGGAAGATTCCGCCGGTGTAGATGG
>JAYPXF010000264.1:5178-8936 GCA_038154405.1 Verrucomicrobiales bacterium
TTTCATCCAACGCGGGTTCGAACCCACCCAGCTGTTCCGCCATGCGTTCGACATTCGCCGGCTCCCCGGCCACCACGAGCACGTCGTGACGCAACAGGTTCACCTCCGCATGTGGGTCGATTTTCTCCGATGCCCGTTCGATATGCAGCACGATGCAGTGAAATCGCCGAATGAGATTCAAATCTGCGAGTGAGCGGCCCAATGTGGCGCCATCCTCGACAATGATCCGACGGGTGGGCGGCATCCGGTTGATCAATTCCTCGGCCTCGATCTCGTTGCCGACCAGTCGTTCCAGACGGCGGAGTTCATCCACGTGTCCGCGAGCCAGCACACGGTCCTCCGCCTGAAGACTCGTGTCGCCGCCGGGAACGATGATCTGCCCATCGCGCAGGATCAGCGTCAGTACCGCACCACTCTTGTGAGTCAGGTTCAATTCCTTCAGTGGCATGCCCTGGCAGTCCGTTTCCGTGATCGCAAAGGCGCGGGTATCCTCTCTGCCCGACCACCGCGGTTGTTCGCTGGAAACCTCGCCCGGCGATCCGGCCACCAGTTGCTGGTGCAATACCTGCGGCAGCAGTTGAATCATCAACACCACCCCGACCAGCCCGATTGGGTAGGTGATGGCAAAGGCGACATTCCCGCCGTTGTCGCCTCATCCAGATTCGCAAAATGGCTCCAGGCGAGACAGAGGGCCAGCGCGAGCACATTGACCACCAGGCCGATGGTGATGAATTTCCAACCGTTGTTGTCGCGGATGCTGGAGAAGAATCGCGGTCCGGCTTCAAACCCGACCGAGTAGATGAACAATACGAAGCCAAAGGTGCCGATGGTGAACACCCTCGGACCATCGCCATACAACGCATCGAAATTCACTCCGAGGTAACCGAGCGGCAGGGCGGCAAAGAGCGTCCCGCCGGCCGGTCCCAGCGACATTCCACGGAATTGCAACCGGCCGATCGTGAATCCGATCGCCGTCACCAGCATCAGGCCGGCCAAGGGCATGCGGTTGATGAATTCGACGATCACTGTCACGGCGGCGGACGTTAGCGGAACCGACCGCCTGAGAAAAGCCGCGGGCGCAAAAGGAAGGTGACACCCAATCGGTCCTTCCACATTCTCCGGCCATGACGCGCATGCTCCTCCTCGCGATGTTGGGCGGTTTCCTGTCCGTGCACAGCACGATGGCCGCCCGTCCCAACGTGGTGATGCTCCTGGCCGATGATCTCGGCTGGAAGGATATCGGCTGCTATGGCGGCCCGGTGAAGACGCCCAACCTGGATTCCCTGGCCAAGGGCGGTACGCGTTTCAGCAATTTCTATTCGGGCTGCGCGGTCTGCTCACCTTCACGTGCCGTTTTGATGACCGGTCGTCATCACATACGTGCGGGCGTCTACAGTTGGATTCATGATCCCAGCCAACATTCGCATCTCCTGTTGCGCGAAGTGACACTGGCAGAAGTGTTGAAGCAGGCCGGATACGCAACGGCCCACGTTGGCAAATGGCACTTGGGGCTGCCCAATGAGAAGTTCAACAAGCCGACGCCGGACAAGCACGGCTTCGACCATTGGTTCGCCACCTGGAACAACGCGTCACCCTCCCACCGGAACCCAAACAACTTTATCCGCAACGGCAGACCCGTCAGTGAACTGGAGGGCTATTCCTGCCAGTTGGTCGTGGACGAAGCCATCACGTGGTTGGACGAGCATCGCGATGCCGACAAACCGTTCTTCCTGAATGTGTGGTTTCATGAGCCGCACGCACCGATCGCGGCACCGGATGGAATTGTCGACGATTACGGCAAGCTGAAAGACAAGGCTGCCATCTATTCCGGCACCATCGACAACACGGATCGCGCCATCGGGCGGTTGTTGAAGAAGCTTCGACAGGTCGCCGATCCGACGGACACCCTGATCATCTACGCCTCCGACAATGGCAGCTATCGCAAGGACCGTGTCGGCGACCTCAAAGGCACCAAGGGAACGAACTGGGAAGGCGGGATCCGGGTACCCGGCATTTTCTATTGGCCCGGAATGTTCGCGGAGAATCTGGTGAAGGATACCCCGGCGGGCTTGGTGGATGTATTGCCCACTGTGTGCGGCCTGCTCAACCTGCCCAAACCGAAAAGTGTACATCTCGATGGCAGTGATCTTTCGACGCTGCTCACCCCGAGCAGCAAGGCTTTCAAGCGCCACCAACCGCTGTTCTGGCACCTCCAGAAATCCCGCCCGATCGTGGCCATGCGGGACGGCGACTGGTCACTCGTCGCCAGCCCCGACTACGAACTTTCGAAGAACAACATGTTCCAGGAAGCTTGGATCCCCAAGGTCAAGAAAGGCGGATACACCAACTTCCAACTCTACAATCTTCGGAATGATCCCGGGCAGACCGAGAATCTCGCCGCGGCCAAACCCGATCTGCTGCGCAAACTCAAGGCGCAGATGCTGAAGATCAACGCCAGCATCATGGCCGACGGTGCCGACTGGCATCTGAAATGATCCGGCGCGTGCGGGGACAAATTTGGAGGGGCTTGGCGCAGCATGTGGGCAGTGGACGATCAGGTTCCACGGTCTACTCTGACTACACCGTATGAAAAAACTCCTCTCCATCATCGCTGTTGTCGCCCTCCCTTTCACCGCAAATGCCGCTGAGACCAAGAAATGCCTGTGGTTGGGCCCCTGAGAATTGGTCCATTACGAATGAGATGGTTTTCCGGGAAAACTTTAACCTGCTCCCGTTTTCTAGGCCGGCCCCAGTGAGAGATTCCGAGGTCTTGATCGGTCGGGTTTTGGTTCTCTTACAGTTTGCTGGGCGTATTCGGTTGGCGGCCGATAGCCCAGTGAACTGTGTGGTCTCAAGGTATTGTAGTCTTGGCGCCAGTGTTCAAGTTTTTCTCTGACTTCTTCCAATGAGAAGAAGACTTCACTGTTGAGCAGTTCATCACGCAGGCGCCCGTTGAAGCTTTCGATGACCCCGTTTTCACAGGGTCTGCCTGGCCGGATGAAGTTCAGATCAATGCCTCGCTGATAGGCCCAGGCGTCCAGCACACGGCCTGCGAACTCCGGTCCATTGTCCACCGTGATCGTTCGCGGCAGCCCTCGGTGTCGAGCCACGCGTTCCAATGCCGCGACCACTTTGCCCGCTCCGATCGAAGTGTCGGCATACATCAGGGGGCAGGATTGATCGTATTGATCAATCACCGTCAGCACTCGGAACCGACGCCCGTTCCAGAGTTTATCGGTGATAAAGTCAATCGACCATCGTTGGCCTCGGCCCACGGCCTGATCCGGTGATACAAGTTTTTGGGCGGCTCGTTTCCGCCGCCGCCGGGATCGCACCTCCAAGCCCTCCGACTTGTAGATGCGATACACCCGTTTCTTGCCCACCTACCATCCCTCTCGTTTGAGCAGGATCGTAATCCTCCGATATCCAAAGCGTAGACGTACCGCGGCCATTTCGCAGATGCGCATCCGCAAAGCTCGCTCATCGGGCCTGGAATGCGGGCGATACCTGATGCTGGATCGATTGTACTTTGGAAGCCTGCATCCGCGGCGCTGGCTGATCTCGTAGGTGTCCATGGCTTCCCGGATCAACATTGCCTTGCGGGCAGGCTTCAGAGCTTTTTTGACACGATCTCCTGCAGGATGTGCTTGTCCAGTGACAGATCGGCCACCAGTTTGCGCAGGGAAGAGTTTTCATCTTCCAGCTGCGTGAGTCGCCCGAACTCGCTTACCCCTATGCCTCCATACTGCTGCTGCCAC
>JAYPXF010000265.1:0-8837 GCA_038154405.1 Verrucomicrobiales bacterium
CCCGGAGACACTTGAGCAGTGGACCGCCTGGGGTGCAATTCCCGCTCTCAAATTGAAAGGCAAGATTCAACGCTTCGGCATCAATTTTGGCGCCCCCGCCGATCGCATGACCGAGTCCGGAACCCTTTGGCTCGACTACCCGAGCGGTGACGGTCCGTCTCCAGAGATCAGTGTCGAAACCGTTCCAGCCAAACCGAGAGCCTACTACCATCACTCGGTCTGGATGAAGGGCGGCAAAGGTTGGCCATGGGTCGCGGCTTCCGGAGTCGAGGACATCCAAACGGTCAAGATCAACGGATTGAAGCCCGGCGATTACACAGTGAATCTGACCTTTGCCAATCCGGACCGGCAACCGCGTGCTTTCCATGTCGCCATCCACGGTGGGAGAACCCGCGTCGAACTCAAGAACGCCATGATGGGAAGAACCCGCTCGTTCAACAATGTTTCATCCCAAGGATCCATCAAGATCGATCTGGAAGCGACCACCGGCGGAACCCAGTTGAGCGGAATTGAAATCATCCGGCAAAAATGAGACTGCAGACGCTCATCTGCCTTTTGGCCTTCGGTGTTGGTGCCGCTGAACCAAGCGAACAAGCCATCCGGATCGCCATCGAGAAATCCATTCCCCTGCTCGAAGCCGGCACGAAGGAATCGATCGAAAAGCGGGCTCGCTGCTTCACCTGCCACAATCAGGCGTTTCCAATCATTGCCTTGAGCACGGCCCGTGATCGCGGCTTCAAGATCGATGAAGCGAACTTCGCACGACAGGTGGAGTTCACGGCCAAATTCTTGAAAAAGAACAAATCGCGCTATCGCGACGGCCGCGGGCAAGGCGGACAGGTGGACACCGCCACCTGGGCGATCCGAACCATGGAGCACGGCAATTGGAATGCGGATGAGACGACCGATGCCGTGATGGAATACCTGATCAAGTATCAACGTTCACTCGAACACTGGAAAGCCCCGTCTAAACGACCACCGACCGAGCAAAGCGAATTTACCGCCACCCGCGGCGCCATCCGGGCTCTTCAGATTTACGGAAAAGATGAGCAAAGCAAGCGAATCAACAAACGAATTGACCAAGCCCGGGATTGGCTCTTCGAAAACCCGGCGGGCGACACGGAAGATCGAACCTCACGCCTTCGCGCCTTGTCCCTCTTGGGTGAGAAAAAGGAAGCGCAGAACGAAGTGAAAGTTCTGCTATCCGAACAACGTCAGGACGGCGGCTGGGCACAGCTTCCGAAGATGAAGAGCGACGCATATGCCACAGCAACAACCCTGGCAGCTCTTCACCAAGCGGGAGGAATTACCACGACAAATCCTGCCTATCAGCGTGGCGTCCAGTTTCTGTTGGATACCCAGAAAGAAGACGGCTCCTGGCTCGTCGTCTCCCGCAGCAAACCGTTCCAAGCCTACTACGAATCCGGCTATCCGCACGGCACCAACCAGTTCATTTCCATCAGCGCCGCCTCCTGGGCCACGACTGCGCTGGCGCTCACCTTGCCGATATCAGGCGATTGATGGCTTGCATTCCGGACCATCTGGATTTTCATACACCCATGTCCCCGTATTTCGCCGAATTTCTCGGCACCATGATCCTGATTGTTCTTGGTGATGGTGTGGTAGCCAACGTCGTCCTCAACAAAACCAAGGGAAACGATTCCGGCTGGATCGTGATCACCGCTGGTTGGGGACTGGCGGTGGCAATGGGGGTATACTCGGTCGGTTGGATCAGCGGCGCACATCTGAATCCGGCTGTCACGCTCGGGATGGCTTCGATCGGAGCACTGTCAATGAGCCTTGTTCCGGGCTATCTCGCTGCCCAGTTTGGAGGGGCGTTCAGCGGCGCGGTCATTGTTTGGCTTGCCTACCTGCCTCATTGGGAGGCCACCGAGGACAAGGGTGCCAAACTCGCGGTCTTCTGCACCGGACCGGCGATCCGCAAACCCGGCGCCAATGTGATCACTGAGTTTATTGGAACATTTATGCTGGTGCTCGGAGTGCTGGCAATCCTCCGGCCTGACAATCTGAATCCGGACGCCGGCTGGGACACTGGTCTTGGCCCGATGTTGGTCGGTCTGCTGGTATTTGCCATCGGGCTCTCGTTGGGCGGCCCCACGGGGTATGCCATCAATCCCGCCCGCGACCTCGGGCCGCGAATTGCCCACTATATTCTTCCGGTTCATGGCAAGGGTGACTCTGACTGGGGTTACGCCTGGGTGCCGATTATCGGTCCCGTTGCCGGGGGGATTGCAGCCGCACTCTTCTACAATGCGATCTGGCCAGCCGTGATTTCTTGAACCAAACCGGCACCCTATTGCGATTTCATGAAAAAATACATTCTCGCCCTCGACCAGGGCACGACCAGTTCGCGCGCCATCGTCTTTGACAAACGCGGCTCGATCATCGCCGTCGCCCAAAAGGAATTTCGCCAGATCTTTCCCAAGCCGGGTTGGGTGGAACATGACGCGAACGAGATCTGGTCATCCCAGATCGCCATGGCGCGCAAGGCCTTGAAGACCGCCGGCATCACGGCGCAAAACATCGCCGCCATTGGGATCACCAATCAACGCGAAACCACCGTGGTCTGGAACCGGGATACCGGCAAACCCATCTGCAATGCCATCGTCTGGCAGGATCGACGAACGGCATCGGTTTGTGATCAATTGCGCAAGCGCAGAAAGGCACCGGTGTTTCAACGCAAGACCGGCCTCGTACTGGATGCGTATTTTTCCGGCACGAAGGTCCAGTGGATTCTCAAGCATGTCAAAGGTGCGAAGGCTTTGGCGAAGAAAGGGAAGCTCGCTTTCGGAACGATCGATTCCTGGCTCGTTTGGAATCTCACCAACGGACAACGCCACGTCACCGATGTCAGCAACGCCTCCCGCACCTTGCTTTACAACATAAAGTCCGGGAAGTGGGACAAGCAACTCCTCGACATTCTCGAGGTACCTTCGTCCATGCTGCCGGAAGTATGTGCCTCCAGTGAGGTCTATGGCGAAACTGATCTGCTGGGCGGATCCATTCCCATCGCCGGCATTGCCGGCGATCAACAGGCGGCATTGTTCGGGCAGGCCTGTACGAGCGCAGGTGCGGCGAAGAACACCTACGGCACCGGCTGCTTCATGTTGATGAACACCGGCACGAAACCCGTTCCCTCGAAGAACAATCTCCTCACCACAGTTGCCTGGAAAATCGGCGACCGCACGGAATACGCTCTCGAAGGAAGCGTGTTCACCGCCGGTGCCGCCGTGCAATGGCTGAGGGACGGACTCGGTATCATCAAACGTGCACCGGATATTGAGAAGCTAGCCACATCCGTGGCGGATAACGGCGGCGTTTACGTTGTGCCTGCCTTTGCCGGATTGGGAGCACCGCATTGGGACCAATACGCCCGCGGCACCATTGTCGGGCTGACCCGCGGATCGACCAAGGCCCACATCGCCCGGGCGACGCTCGAAGGCATCGCTTTTCAGGTGACTGATGTCCTTCAATCCATGCATGCTGATGCGGGAATCAAGCTTAAGGAATTGCGGGTCGATGGCGGAGCCTGCGCAAACAACTTCCTCATGCAGTTTCAGTCCGATCTGCTCGGCGTTCCCGTGATCCGTCCCAAGGTGCAGGAAACGACCGCGTTGGGCGCAGCCTACCTTGCCGGACTTGCCGTCGGCTATTGGAAAGACCAGGCAACCATCGCCCGTCAATGGCAGCAGGACCGGAAATTTACACCCAAGATCAAACCCGCTGCCAAAAAGGAACTCATCCGCAATTGGGCCAAGGCCCTTGAGCGATCCCGGTCTTGGGAAGATTGACCGGCAACTGTCAGGCAGAGTGTCCGGTTCGGCGACGCCGATGGTCGGCCATGAACCGATGATCAGGGTGGATCACATTGAGCCGCCATCACCTTGGTCTGCGTCACGGTCCAGTCGGAGCGACGGTTGCCACCACATTTCTGCCCTGTCCCATCGTCCCGCTCTGAGGTATCACCGGAAGCAACATGAATCCTCATTTGTGCCTCATCCTCGCGGCGTTCTGCCTCACCCGGATCGTATCGGCCGCCCCGATTTTCAAAGCCGGCGCTGCCCGCAGCAACATCACCCCGCCGCTGGGTCAAAAGATCGTCGGAGGTTTCCGCCCCTATCCCTCCACCCACGTGCACGACGAACTCTGGGCGAAATGCCTCGTGCTCGATGATGGCAAAACGAAACTCGCCTTTGTCGTCTGCGACAACCTAGGCATTAAACGCCAGATTTACGACGCCGCTGCAAAACTGGTGGAGGAACACACCGGCATTCCCCGTTCCTGTCTCATGATGTCCGCCACCCATACCCATTCCGCCGGCAGTCTCATCGGTGACGGCGAAGACCGTTTCAAAACCGTGCCGGAGTTCGACGATGACTACCAACCCTTTGTCGCCCGGCGAATCGCCGATGCCGTTCGTCGGGCCGTGAACAATCTGGAACCGGCCCGGATCGGATTTGGCACATCAAATGAACCCGAGCATGTGTTCAACCGACGTTGGTATCTGAAACCCGGAGCCATGCCAACCAATCCCTTCGGCAACCAGAACGACACCGTGAAAATGAACCCAGGCCGAGGCAACGCGAATCTCGTGAAACCGGCCGGTCCCACCGATCCGGAAGTCGCGATTGTCTCCCTGCAATCAAAGGACGGGCGCCCGATCGCCGTCATGGCGAACTACTCGCTCCACTATATCGGAGGCACCCAGAGCGGTTCCATGAGCGCGGATTACTTCGGGTATTTCGCCCGGCGGTTGCGGGATTTGCTCAAGGTGGATCGTCCCGACCCCAATTTCGTTGCCATGCTCAGCAACGGCACCAGCGGCGACATCAACAACATCGACTTCACCAAACGCGGCACAAAGCGGATGGCCCGCTATGAAAAGATGAAGATCGTCGGACGTGATGTGGCCGAGGGCGTGTTCTCCGCCATGAAAGAGATGCACTATCAGGATCTCGCCCAACTCGACGCCCGTTTCCGCGACATCATGGTCAAGCCCCGTCGCCCTGACGCCAAACTGCTGGCGCAGTCCAACAAGCTATTGGCCGGCATCAAGGACCCTAACAAACGTTCGCTGCAGGAAATCTACGCCGCCCGTATTCTTGCCCTCACCCGACTTCCGGATGAAATGCCATTGCCGCTCCAGGCTTTTCGCATCGGCAACATCGGAGTGGCGGCCATTCCGAACGAGGTTCTCGTCGAAATCGGCCTCGAACTGAAAGACAAGGTTCCGTTCAAGCACGCCTTCACCCATTCAAACGCCGGCGGATATTTCGGTTACCTTCCGAACGCCGAACAGTTTCGTCTCGGTGGCTACGAAACCTGGATCGGCACCTGTTGGTTTGAGGAACAGACCGCGTCACAAGTCGTGGCGTCCATTCTGGGAATGTGGTCTGACATGGCTTCCAAATGAACTGGCTCAGCCTCTGTCTATTGATTCTTGCCTTACCGCTGGAGGCGGAGTGCGCCGGCAGCACACATCCACCAATGCGGCCGCTCCATACCGCAGTCACCCGGAACCATACACCCGCCGATTCGAAGTTCATTGACTCCGAGCAAGGTGATGACACCAACTACGGATCCAGACAAAAGCCGTGGAAAACCATCGCTCATGCGCTGTCGCGGAACAGACCGGGTACAACTCTGATTCTCCGGGGCGGGGTCTATCACGAGCATATCCAAATTCGGACACGGGCTACGGCCACCAAACCTCTGACAATTCGTTCCGCCGATGGTGAAATCGCCATCATCGACGGCGGCATCCCGGAACTCTTCCTCGACCCCAAGGAATCATGGGAACCGATCGGCAATGGCGAATATCGCACCAAGAGTGTTTTCCCAGATCTCCCCCGGCGGAAGGACGCGGCCAATCTCCTTGGCAACTTCGCCGAAACCATGATTCCGCTTCATGGCTACCGTTTTGATACCGACCTCCGCAGCGACAATCATTTCTTCCACAAATTGCCGGGAACCAAAACGGCCCGCAGCACAGGATTGTATTGCGGTCCCGGCGCTTTCCTGAATCCGACCAATTCGCGAATTCACGTCCGTCTCGCCCATACCGCCCAGCCGAGCATCGGAGAAACGAACAACTACCGAGGCGAAACCGACCCGAGGAAACTGCGTCTGGTCATTGCCGGCGGGGGCAGATCGCCAATCACAGTCGAACGCGCCTCCCACATCATCCTGAGGAACCTGGTGGTTCGAGGCGCCCGCGATGCCACGATCAACATTGTCAACAGTGCCAACATCACCCTCGACAATGTAACCAGCTACGGCGGCTCGTCCGCACTGCGGGTGGAAAGCACGAGCGGTTTGCGTTGTGTGAATTCTGCCTTCCGCGGCATCGCCGCGCCGTGGCTGTGGCGTTGGAGTCTCAAGTATCGTTCCATCGAAGCGCGCATCGTCTCCGCCAGTTCTTGGAATCCCCCTGCCCGCCCGAATCGTGATTTCGAATTCGCCTTCTGCGAATTCACGGACTGCGTCGATGGCGTGTTCGTGGGAAACGTGGACGGAGTCGAAATCCATCATTGCTTGCTCGACAACATCAGCGACGACGGCTTCTTCATTACCTGTCGAACCGCGTATGACGGCACGACGACCGGTCGGTCGAGCTTTCATCACAACCGCATTTCCCGGACATTGACCTCCTTTGCCTTCGGTGTCGGACATGGTCGTCAGAAAACGATCAACACGGATGGGCACAAACATCTCGGAGCAGAGGTCCAGATTTACGAAAACGTCTTCGATCTTCGCGAACCCGTTCTCTATCAGCAACCCGTCTCCGGCCCGATCACCACTTTCGGGCGCGTGGCTGGTGATCATGGCAGTCCCGCCTGGGAACCCATCGCATTCACCCGAAACACGGTGCTCATGCAGGTCGCACCGTGGCGTTCCTACTACGCCGCCGGCTGGGCCAAGGCCATGGGCAAAGGCACGCGGCGTCGAATCGAACGAAATCTGTTCGTCCACGAAACCGGAATGCCCGGAGAAGTTTTACCACCGGCCGACTCACAGTTTGTCGCACGCGAAAACCTCCACTGGTCCCGAGAGGCCCGGAATTCGGGTCGCGAGAACTTCCTTCGCAAGTTTCGCAATTCCTCCACTTACGACGAGACCCAGTGGACCAAAGACGACATCTACGGAGATCCTGATGAAACACCTGACTACGGAACCGCCCCACAAACCGTTCCTGTCGGACGCTTCGGTCACATCAGTCGCCGCGGCAAGGCACTCAACCCGTTCACTTCAGCCCAAGCATGGTCAGGCGTGTCGAATGAGTTTCAAGACGCAGTCCGCATTCCGAATGGCAAGCGGGCCGCCATGGTTCTGGGATATCCGGCCTTCGATGCCCCCATGCTCAAGTTCGCACTCGAGAAAGCCGGCGTTGTCGTCGACACATTTGAGCGCGAATTGCTGCCCGTCCAACGATTCGGTGATTACGAACTCGTTGCCTTTCTCGGCAATCCCGTCCGCGCCAAGATGGCAAAGACCGGATTTACCCCGGCGGAGTTTCCCCTGGTGCATCACTTCCTCCGCGCAGGTGGGAAGATCCTGATGGGTCGCGAACTTCCCCGTTTCCTTTTCCCTGGAGATGACGGTCGTAAATTCCTGCAAAGCATCACCGGAACCGGCCTGCCGCGGGCAAGACCTACTCACAGTCTTCTCAAGCAACACGCTTGGACATCAGGGCTGCAGAGCGACATCTGGATTCCCAAATCAGCCGTGAGCATAACTGCCAAACCGGAGTTCAATCTGATCGGAGATCTGAAACTCAACCGCTCTATCCTCGCTCGCGTGCCTGACGAAGATGGCCTGTTGGTCTACCTCGGCTGGAACCTATCCAAATTCCTTCCGTCAGGCCGCAAACCATCCACGATCGAGATGGAGGCAAATTACGCACGGCAGTACGAGCTGATGGAGAATATTGTCGCTGACATTCTCAGTAGCCGTTAGGTCCGAATTGTTCTTCGGCGTCCGTGCCTCGACGGTAGGGACAAGCTGCGTCCCCACAAGAACGGCTCCCTCTACTTGCTCACGATCCGATAACACTTCACCTGCAGCGGCTCTAGCCAACCGTACAAACAATTGTCTTTGTGGGAATATCCGCGCAGGGAGAAGAGATCGTCGACCACGAATCGTTTGTTCGGCACGGTCGCTCGATAAGTCAGCATCGTGTTGCCTGATGAATTGCAGAGGAAGAGATAGATGGCGCCAGTGTGTTGGAGTTCACACACTGACAGACTCGGGTACTTGATCTTTTTCGTTTCCCTTTCACCTGCACTGGTCGTGCCCACTTCCAACTTTTTGCTGGCGCCCTTCGTCAACTCGACTTCCTTCGATCCAGCGACAATCTGCACTGGGAATTGCCCGGATCTCTTGCCGAACAGAAACACCTGCCCCAAACCCAACCGCCCCGTCAGATCAATGGCTACGTGGGCATAGGCATCATACCAGATCGGCCAGGTGCGTTTGACTTCGGGACGACGAAAGAGCGACCAGATGGCGACACCTTTGGCACCGCTCATCAGGCCAAGATAGACGTCGTGCCGAACCCAACGCGGAATCAGATGATCCTCGGTCGGATCTGCCGGATCGCGGCACAATTCCGGCATCACCAATGGAATCCGATGTCTTCCATCATCTGACCGAGCCAGCTGCCCAATTGCCTGAACCTCCTGCTCCACGGACCAACGCACCCAGATGCGGCTGTCCTGATAGTCGGCCAAATTCACGTAAACACCCTTGCCAATGATATCGAGATACCTGCCGGTCTTGGCCAGCGAAGCCGCATCCCGGAAGTTCGGTTCATACAT
>JAYPXF010000266.1:0-8816 GCA_038154405.1 Verrucomicrobiales bacterium
TCGGGCCTCCAGGGCGGAAACCAGACCGTCGTCCTCAAGCTTTTTGTAAGCCTCGGCTTCGAGGGCGGCGTAGTCGTAGTCAGACTTCAGTTTGTCGAGGGCGATCTTCTTGTTGAGGCGATCGCTTTCCAGTCGCACCTCGAGTTGCACCTGTTGGGCTTCCTGCTGCTTGATCGCCCATTGCCGGTCGAAGATGTCCTGCTCCAGGTCCTTGTTGCTCATCTCAAGGATGATCGTGTCCGGGGTGACTTCGGCACCGGCGAGGACGTGAATTTTTTCGATGGTGCCGGCGACCTCCGATTGAACGAATTTAATGTCCTCCGGAACAAGTGATCCGTTGCCGCGGACTTGGCGCAACATTTCGCCGCGCTTCACCTCGTCCGTCCAGATGACGGCAGAATCGACTTTCGGCAACGCCGGCTCGAGGCTGGCCAAGGCGGCGGTGACGCCGCTGATGATCAAGGCGAGGAAGATGAAGAAGACGAGGCGATTACGCTTCTTCTTTTTGGCTATGTCGGGTCGTGCGACGTCCATCGAGCGCTCTTAAGGCAATTCGCGTACCAACGAAGCAACCGGAATTCTTTGCCTAAAAACGGGAGTTTCCCGCGCCTTGCAAAGATTCCTGTCCGATAGTGGGACTTTTCGTCCCGGAATCGGGATGGACCCGTCGTCGCTCAGCTGACCAAAAACGGGGCGATGACCAGTGCCACGACGGACATCAGTTTGAGGAGGATGTTGAGCGACGGACCGGAGGTGTCCTTGAACGGATCGCCGACGGTGTCCCCGACAACGGCGGCTTTGTGAGGATCGGAGCCCTTGTTGTATTTTTCACCCTTCAGTTCGATGCCTTCCTCGAACATCTTCTTGGCGTTGTCCCATGCACCGCCGGCATTCGCCTGGAAGAGCGCGAGCAACACGCCGGAAACTGTGACACCGCCGAGCAATCCGCCGAGAGCTTCGGCGCCATCCATGCCCGCCCATTTGAATCCGACGCCAACGACCACCGGTGTCAAGACGGCGAGCATGCCCGGGAGCACCATTTCCTTGATGGCCGATTGGGTCGAGATCTCAACGCATTTGCCGTACTCGGCGGCACCATCGGCCTTGCCGAAGATCTCTTTGTCTTCATCCGACCATTCCGCTTCTTCCTTCTCGCCGTTCTTGCGCATGACATCGAGCGCGTTCTTCAATGCCGGAATGCTGGCGAACTGACGACGGACTTCCTCGATCATCGACATCGCAGCGCGACCTACGGCATCCATGGCCATTGCCGAAAACAGGAACGGCAACATGGCACCGACAAACAACGACGCCATGACATACGATTGAGAAATGTCGATGGACTTGATGCCGGCCGCTGCCATGAACGCACTGAACAACGCGAGCGCAGTCAAGGCAGCGGACCCGATGGCAAATCCCTTGCCGATGGCGGCAGTGGTGTTGCCCACGGCATCCAAGCGATCGGTGCGTTGACGAACTTCTTTTTCGAGTTGCGACATTTCGGCAATACCTCCGGCGTTGTCGGCGATCGGCCCATATGCATCAACCGCGAGTTGGATACCGGTGTTGGCCAGCATGCCGACTGCGGCAATCGCGATGCCGTAAAGGCCGGCCATCTTGTAAGCACCGATGATGGCGGCAGCGATCATGAGAATGGGCAGGGCGGTGGATCGCATGCCAACGCCCAATCCGGAAATGATGTTGGTGGCCGTGCCGGTCAGCGATTGCCGCGCGATCTCCCAGACGGGCGGTTTGTAAATTCCGGTGTAGTATTCAGTCACGATTCCGATCAGCACGCCGGCTGCCAGTCCAAAGATTGTCGCCCAGAAAACCCCGGTGGCTGTCGCCGTATGACCGTCGACCGTCCAGGTCTCGGGCAATACGCCGGTGATGATGAACCACGATGCGACCAGCATCAGTCCGGCCGCTACGAATTCACCTGCGTTCAATCCGGCCTGCGGATTTCCTCCTTCCTTCACCTTCACGAAAAACGTTCCGACGATCGAACAGATGATTCCGGCGCAAGCCAGCATCAATGGCAGGAATACAGCGGCCATGCCGCCCATGGCATCCTTGAATTCCGGCAATGCCACCATCGTTGCACCGAGCACCATCGTGGCGAGAATGGATCCGACGTAGGATTCGAAAAGGTCCGCGCCCATGCCGGCGACGTCACCGACATTGTCACCCACGTTGTCCGCGATGGTGGCCGGATTGAGGGGATGATCTTCCGGGATTCCCGCTTCGACCTTGCCGACGAGATCTGCGCCGACGTCCGCCGCCTTGGTATAGATGCCGCCGCCCACGCGAGCAAACAGCGCGATGGAAGAAGCACCGAAGGAAAAACCGGTCAGCACGGTCATCACCTTGTTCAAGTCCCAACCCATCTTGGAGTAAATCAGGAACAGTCCGCCCAGGCCGACGACACCCAATCCCACCACGCCCATGCCCATGCAGGATCCTCCGGTGAAAGCGACGTTGAGGCCCTGCGCCAGACCTTGGCGCGCGGCATTCGTCGTGCGCACGTTCGCCTTGGTGGCGACCTTCATGCCGATGAAGCCGGCCAACGCGGAACAAAACGCGCCGACCACAAACGAGACCGCGACCATGCCGCTGGAGTTGGCAGTCTGGCTGCCCTGCCAAGAGAGCAGGCCTCCGATGATCAGCACGAAGATGGCGAGCACGCGATATTCGGCCTTCAGAAAGGCCATTGCCCCTTCCGAGATGTATCCGGCGATCCGCTTCATGCGGTCCGTGCCGATCTCCTGGGCTTCCACCCACTTGGCGCGTTGAAAGGTGAAGGCGAGGGCGATGACTCCGACGATGGGTACAATGATCTCAATCATGATGACTTCCGGGTGCTCTCCTGAGTCTATGCCGACCGTCGCCCGGGCCAATCCAAAAAATGGTCAGGCACGCGCTGTATTTGTTCTGCCCGGACTGAACGGGTGACTCATAGCGGCGGCTGCCAGCCGTTAGCATCAATGTCGTCGCACATCGAAGGCGAGCGATCGGGAATCTGACGAATTCCGAAGAGAAGATGGGTCAGGATGATTTTCATCCTTGAAATGAAAGATTCGGATCAATTTGAGGAAACTTCGACCGATAAGGATCGCAGGCAAGAAGAAGAACCATCCTGTCTCGAATTTGGCGATCGCTACTTCCAGAGCGGATTCGGGCGATATAGCGGATTGGCCCACGGAGTCGCTTTGCCTTGATTCAGCCCCTGGTCCATCGGGCGTTGGGCGATCGCGAGATAGTCCAAGATCTGCTTCCGGATAGGGGCGGCGATCGGCCACATGCCATTCTTCTTCTGCATCGTGGTGATGGTCTCATCCCATTCCTTCCGGGAAAGATGGTTCGCCGCGATGATGGCCGTGGAATGGCAGGGAATGCAGTTGGCCACGACCAATGCCTTGCCCGGCGAATTTTTGAGCTGCGCGATAGCAGAAATGTTGTCGGCGGCGCGCAGTTCAACGAAAGCGGTTGCGAGCAATGCCAACAGGATCGATGTGATTCGTGTTTTCATACCGCTTTCACCGCGATCCGTTGCATCGCGTTGTTGAGGTAGCCCTTGGGATTCCAACCGGGGACGATCATCGGTTGCATGTGTCCGCGAAAATCCGTCGCGCGCGCCCAGACCTCGTAGTAACCGGCCTTGGGGAAACGCACGGAAGCATTCCATCTTTGCCAGGCATACGTGTTGCGTGGAGCACTCAACTTCGCCGGAGTCCACGTCGCGCCGAAATCGATGCTAACGTGCATTGCCTTCACGTCTCCGTAACCGCTCCAGGCATGACCACGAAGGGCGAGTGGTTTTTCCTTGGGAGTTTCGATTCCCGTTCCCGGTCGCGTGATCAGGGATTTCACCGGCATCTCTTCGATGATCTCCATTTCCTCTTCGGGCACCTTGGTTCCCGGCGCCACCGGATACTTGGGTACCCGGTAGGATGATCCGGTCATCTTCGTCCCATCGTGAACCTGATCGCGAACCCAGATGCGCTTGAGCCATTTGCCGCTTGTGGAGCCGGGCCAACCCGGACAAACCAGCCGTAGTGGAAACCCGTGATAGGCCGGCAGAGGTTCACCGTTCATCTCCCAAACCAACAAGGTGTTTTCGTCCAACGCCTTGCTGATGGGAACGCCGCGGGAGATGGGTCGCTTGTTGGGGGCCCGGCTCAGATGAAGATCCTCGCTGTAGTAGCCAATGTAGACTGCGGAATCCTTCACGCCTGCGTTTGCGAGCACATCTTTCAAGCGGACACCGGTGTATTCCGCACATCCCACCGCACCCAAGGTCCATTGATTCCCCTTGGCAGGCGGATTGTATCCGGCACGACCATTGCCGCCGCATTCGATGACCAACGCACGTTTGACGGAACGATACTTCCGTTTCAGATCGGACATCGAAAGCGTGAGCGATTTGCGGACTTCGCCATCGATGGTCAATGACCAGCCGCGCAGATCCTGATTCCACGCCCGCTCGGGAATGATTCCGTTGTTGCGGATGAAATGGTGTTCGTTCGGTGTGATCTCATCGTCCAGAAGCGTGACCGGTGTCTCGGCATTCTCCGGCCGATCGTTCAGCACGCGCAGTCCGCGCTTACCCTTCAGAGCTCCGCCGAATTCCCGGGCGATGGCTTCGGGGTATACACCGGGAGCCATTTCGTTCGCGAAAGGGATGGTGCCGCCGATCGCTGAAGCCAATCCGGCGACACCGGCGCGTTTCAGAAAATCGCGCCGACTGTCTGACTCATCAAGAGTATCAAGAACATCTGTCTCGGGAACCATGGAGGCGAGTATGTGGTTCCCGGATCAATTGTCGCGCGAAAATTGACGCTTGGTTCCTCATTTCCAGAAACGGTTTCACCTTGCCTCGAAAGGTCAGAGTAATAGACTGCGCACGTGGTGCTCCAGTAGCTCAGTTGGATAGAGCATCCGCCTTCTAAGCGGACGGTCGTTGGTTCGAATCCAACCTGGAGTGCTCTTCTCTCCGTGGCGGGCGCTTGGTCACAAGTCCCTTGCCCCTTTCCCCAATCCCGCTAACGTCCACGCGATGTTGCAGCTAGAAGATCTGGCCGGCTTGGTGGCCGATCACTCCGATGAGATGGAAGCGGAGGTGAAGAGTTTTGCGGTGGGCGACCTGTTCTTCGACTGGTCGGAATCACCGGCGGTGATGGGTGTGGTGAACCTTTCGCCCGGTTCCTGGTATCGGGAGAGTGTGTGCCTTTCACCGGAGGCGGCGATTGAACGCGGGTTTGTCCTGTATGCCCAAGGTGCCCAGATCATCGACGTAGGGGCAGAGTCGACCTTGGCGGAAACGGAGCGTGTGGGGATCGACAAGCAAAAGGATCAACTTCTGCCGGTGGTGGGGGAGTTGGCCAAGGCGGGCGTGGCGGTTTCGGTGGAGACCTATCATCCGGAGGTCACCGAGGCATGCCTGGAAGCCGGCGCCGCAGTGTTGAATTTGACCGGGACACAGCGTGGAGCCGAGATCTACGAGATGGTGGCTGAACATGAGGCCGCGGTGATCATCTGTTTCGTGCAGGGCGGCAACGTTCGCGATGTGGGGGACTACAAGCTGGAGGATGATCCGATCCCGATGTTGAAGGAGTATTTCGGCCGGGAGATTGAGGCAGCCAATGCTGCTGGCGTGGAGAAGATCTTCATCGATCCGGGCTTGGGATTCTACTACGGCAACCTCAAGGACAGCAGCGTGCGTGTGCGTCATCAGATGAAGACATTCATCAACAGTTTTCGGCTGCGATCACTGGGATATCCGATCTGTCACGCCTTGCCGCACGCGTTTGAATTCTTCAAGGACGAGGTGCGCTCCGCGGAAAGTTTTTTCGCGGTTTTGGCGGCGTTGGGAAAGACGAATCTCTTTCGCACGCATGAGGTCGGCAAGGTTAAAGCTGTTTTGAATACAATGTCCGTTTTTTGAGCGGAAAACGGCTTATACCAGACATCCCGGATTGTGAATTTCCGCGCATTGACTTCACTTTACCTGACGACCATATTGCAACGCACATGAGCTTCGACATCTCACATCTGTTGGAAAGCTGGGACTATCAGCCCGGCCAACTTGCCGTGCGCAAGTTCACAGGCAAGGATGGGAGTGAGAAGATTCAGATGAGATTGGATCTGGGCATTTTGCAAATGAATGCCGATGGCCGTCCGGATGGGAAAATGCCGATGGGTGCGACCTCTTGGTATGACTTCCATGTGGATCGTCTGGAGAAATACATGGCGGAGAATGACGGCGATGATGAAGGCTTCGAGTTGAAGTCCAACGACATCTCCCGGATGCAGCAGGAAGGCATTCAATATCATCACCGCTACATCTGCTTCTACCAGCTCAGTGAATACGACAAGGTGATCCGCGACGCGGAGCGCAACCTCAAGGTCTTCGACTTTGTGGATGACTATGCCGAGTCCGATGAGTTGTCCTGGTCGCTGCAACAATTTCGTCCACAGTTGATCATGATGCTGACCCGTGCCGAAGGTTCGATGGCGATCGAAGCCGAGGATTACGCGCAGGCGATTGACGTGATCAAGGACGGCATCGAAGCATTGCGATCCTTCTACACCGATTTCGAACGCCAGGATCTCATGGAAAGCAGCGGCGAGATCAGCTCGCTGGAGCAATGGTTGGAGGAAGTCGAAACTAATTCCCACGAGGAATCCGAATCCAAGCCCGCTCCCCAGGCAACCGCTCTTTCCGAAATCGAGAAGCTGGAGATGGATCTCAAGGAAGCCATTCTCCGCGAGGATTATGAGCGCGCGGCGGAAGTCCGCGACTTGATCAAGAAACTCAAGCACTGAGTTTTGTGCATCTTCTGTTTGGCGACTGATTTGGGACTCACTTGAACCTTCTCAATTCTGGCGATGGGAATCTTTGCCAGAGTTTCACTCCTTTTTATTGACCGCCCTCTACCCGCACTGTTCGTGTCCGCCTGCACATTGTTGATTGGTTCGCTCCGTTTTTGGGATGGGGATCGGTTCTATGATGCCTCCGAATCGGGATCGATTGATGATTCGTTGACGTACGAAGATGAAGAATGAGTGTGCAGGTATTCCGGGGGACTCTTTCATTCGTGCCTATTGCAAAGAAAAGGCCGCCCAAAGGGCGGCCTTCGCAGTTCAGTCGGTAATTCGGATCACTTGTAGATCATCTCGGCGACGGTCTGGCCGGCGGGGATGAACGGCAGCACGTGTTCGGTATAGGGGACAATCACGTCGAGCAAGTAAGGCTCGTCCGCTTCGAGCATGCGTCTGATGGCACCGCGCAGGTCCTTCATGTACATCACGCGTTCGCACTTCACATTGTAGGCGTCGGCCATGGCGACGTAGTCCGGGTAGATCTGTTTGCGGTCTTCCGGATCGCCGAGGTAGGTGTGTCCGCGGTTGCCCTTGAAGAATCGGTCTTCCCATTGCACCACCATACCGAGGTGCTGGTTGTTCAGGATGATCGCCTTGGCGTTGATGCTTTCAATATGGGCGGTGGCGAGTTCCTGCACGTTCATGAGGAAGGAACCGTCGCCGTCGATGTCCACGACCTGTTTGTCGGGACAGGCGACCTTTGCACCCAGCGCAGCGGGGTAACCGTAACCCATTGCGCCCAAACCTGCGCTGGTCAGGAATTGGCGCGGAAACTTGTATTTGTACCACTGAGCCGACCACATCTGGTGCTGGCCAACGCCGGTGGTGATGATGGCTTCGCCGTTGGATTCTTCGTAAAGCGCTTCCACGACCTGCTGGGGGAGGATGACTTCCTTTTCCTGCCCGATCAGGTGGTCCTTCATGTGGTCGGAGTTCGCAACTTCATCCGTGACTGAATATTGGAACGGCGCCTTTTGCTTCCACTTGGCCACCTGATCGAGCCAACTGTCATACTTGGCTTGGAGCGGATTCTTTTCGATCAATGCGTTCAGGCGGTTGAGTGCATACTTGATGTCGCTGACGATCGGGAGGTTGGCCGGCTTGTTCTTGTTGATCTCAGATGGATCAATGTCGATGTGAACTATGGTTCCCTGTTCGCAGAACTTGTCGACCTTGCCGGTCACGCGATCGTCGAAGCGGACACCGAAGGCCAGGAGCAGGTCGGCACCCTTGGCAATCTGTTGTTTCTCGCCATCGATTTCGGCGAATTCACCACTCACCGCCCAGTTGGCATAGGCGGCACCATGCATGCCGAGCCAGCGGAGTGATAGATCGTGATCTTCGGGAAAACAACCGACGCCCATGATCGTCGTGGTCACGGGAATGTTGGTCGCTTCGGCAAACTTGCGGAGTTCTTCCGAGGCGTCCCCGGTGATGATACCGCCGCCACAATAGAGCACGGGACGTTCTGCCTTCTCGATGAGACCGATGATTTCGTTCAGCGCAATGTCACTGGCTTTCTTGTCCGGGTTGTAGCCGCGGATGTTGATCTCTTTCGGGAACACCGGTTGGGTCTTCGCCTGCTGGATGTTCTTGGGCAGGTCCACGACCACCGGGCCCGGGCGACCGGTGATGGCGATGTGAAAGGCTTCCTTGATGATGCGCGGAATGTCGTTGATGTCGGTGATCAGATAGCTGTGCTTCACCACCGGCAGCGTCATGCCGAAGAAGTCGGTTTCCTGAAACGCGCCCTTGCCGATCATCGCCTGCGGTACCTGGCCGGTGATGGCCACGACGGGAATGGAATCCATATAGGCATCTGCCAGACCGGAAATGAGGTTGGTCGCGCCGGGGCCACTGGTGGCCATGCAGACACCGGCCTTGCCCGTCGCCCTGGAATAGCCCTCGGCCATGAACGCGCCGCCTTGTTCGTG
>JAYPXF010000267.1:0-4139 GCA_038154405.1 Verrucomicrobiales bacterium
ATCGATGGCTCCTGTGGCAGCCAATTGAATTGCCCGGAACCGTGTCGCCTGTTACGGGAATTGCGTGTCCGAACTGGCGACCATTTCCGTGGTGATCCCGACTCTGAATGAGGAATCGGCCCTGCCGGAAACCGTGCAGCGGGCGTGGAACGTATCGGAGGTGAAGGAGATCATCGTAGCGGACGGCGGCAGTTCAGATCGGACGCGGGACTTGGCGAGAGAAATGGGAGCGGAAGTGATCGATTCCGAGCCGGGCAGGGGAGTTCAACTGCGAACGGGGACGAAACGCGCGGTTGGTGATGTCGTCCTGATGCTGCACGCGGACACCTGGCTACCTGCGGATGCGGGGCGGGCCGCGATTAACCTGTTGAAGCGTCCACATGTGGTCGCGGGTGGCTTCTGGAAGCGGTTCCAAGATGATGTGCCCTGGGTGATGCGCGGGGCGCGTCTGCGTTGCCGGTTGTTGCTGGATATGTATGGCTACGTGTTCGGCGACCAGTGCTTCTTTCTCACCCGCGAAACGTTGGAACGAATCGGGGGCGTGCCATCCGTCCCGTTGATGGAGGAGCTGGAGCTGTGCCGCCGGCTGGAGCGCATCGGACGTATCGAACTGGCGGATGCGACGGTGACGACTTCGTGGCGGAAATTCGAGAAGCTCGGGATTCTCAACACCTATCTGCTGATGGCCAAAATACTGCGCGAGTATCACGCGGGTGTGCCCCTGGAGAAGCTACGACGGGCATATCAGGAGGAGTGAACGGAGGTAGCTGCTTCGTCCAGGCACTTCCCCAAATTCTTACATGGTGGCGTTGAATTCGGCAGCGGGGTTGGATTTCGCTCTCCGCCACGCTGACGCGTTCATGAACGCTCCCAAAGAATTGTGGGCAGGGGCAGGCTCCGTCGGATCAGAGCTTGACCGGTCCACCGGCGGAGCGGAGGTAGATGGCCTTGGATTCCAGATTGTGGTGAGTGGACAGGAATCGCACGGTCTTGGATTTTTCCCGCATGAGCACGGAATTGCTGATGGCGGTCTGACCTTTGACGTGGACGCCATCCAAGAGCGGACTTTCGCTGATGCCGGTGGCGGCGAAGAAGATGTCCTCTCCCCGGGCGAGATCCTTGGAACGGTAGACCTTGTCGAGCTTGTCGCCCCAGCCTTCGTCAATGAGAGACTGCTTTTCCGCTTCGTCACGCGGCCAGATTTTGGCCTGCATGCCGCCACCGAGGCAGCGCAGCGCGGCGGCCGAAAGCACGCCTTCGGGAGAGCCGCCGATGCCGGCATAGATGTCGATGGGCGAGGTGTTCAGTGCCGGCGCCAGCGCGGCCGTGATGTCCCCGTCGGTGATCATCCGCAGTTGTGCGCCGATGCCGCGGACGTCTTCCACCAGTTGTTCGTTGCGGGGGCGGTCGAGAATGACCACCACCACGTCGCGGACTTCCTTGTTCAATATCTTCGCGGTGATCTTGATGACGTCACCAATCGGAGCTTCCACACTTACGGGAAGGCTGGGGTCGGCAATCCAGGCCTTTCGTACCGCCTGCGGGTAGGCGAGTTTATGCATGTAGAAGGCCGGGATTTCCTGAAGCGCATTGTCGGTGCCGTCTCCCGGTGCAGCGGCGGCAATGCAGCTGATGGAGTTGGGCAGTCCTTTGCTGCAGTTGGTGGTGCCGTCGATGGGATCCAATGCGATATCGAATCGCGGGGCTTTCTCCGCCCAGGTGCCAACGTGCTCCCCTTTGAAAAGTCCGGGTGCCTCGTCCTTGATCCCTTCGCCGATCACGACCTCTCCGCGCATGTCCATATGATCGAACATTCCGCGAATCGCGTCGCACGCTGCCGCATCCGCATTCTCCTTTTGTCCTTGTCCCAGCCACTTCAACGAATACAAGGCCGCCTGTTCCGTGGCCCGAAGAAAGTCGAACTCCATCAACCTGCGCTCGTTCGCACTCATGGGCCTTGAGGTTAGGGAACTCGGTTTGACAGTGAAAGGGTTAAAGGGATGCTCGCGCAGCACTGTTGGAATTCAAACCCTACCGCTCTCCCAAAATATCATTTTACCCTATTGTTCGTTTGATTTAACGTTCACGGACCTGCCACCGCCCCTGACAACTCATCCACTCCGTACCACAGTCCATGCCTAAGAGTGCCACGAACACCGGATATATCCCGCGGGGAAAAACCGGTTCTGAAGATGCCCACTGGGTGCCCAATACCGACGTCTATGCGACGGACAACATGATCGTGATCAAGGTCGAGTTGGCCGGCATCAGCAAGGAGGATCTCGATCTGACGGTGGACGGCAACAAGATGACGGTGAGCGGTGTCCGACGTGACCAGCAGCGTTCTTCGGACTGTCGGTTTCAACTGATGGAGATCGACTACGGTGAGTTTTCAACCGTGGTCGATGTGCCGGAGGGTTACGACATTTCCCAGGCGAAGGCCGCCTATCACAGCGGCTTTCTGCGAATCGAGGTTCCCAAGATTTCCGTCGACATACCGGTCGAATAATTCGTGAAGAGGATGACGCCGGCTCGACTGGCGGTCAGCAGCGAATGAACCGGGACCACGCGCACCAATGAGCGATTCAGATACAGATTTCATTGAGATTCTCACCACGCCCAGCGCGGGGGACACGACCTTTCTGCGGGCCGGTCCCAAGCCGTTGCCGGACAAGATGCCGATCCTGGGTCTGGCTGATGTCGTGATCTTTCCCGGAATGATGACGCCGCTGCTGGTGGAGTCTTCTTCCAGCATCAAGCTGGTCGATGACGTGGTCGGTGGCGACCGGTTTGTCGGTTTGGTGTTGCAGACGGATCCGGATGTCGATGATCCGACACCCAAGGATCTTTATCCGGTGGGCTGCGTCTGCCGCATCATCAAGATGCTCAAGTTTCCAGACAACTCCGTTCGTATTCTCGTGGACGGATTGAAGCGCGCCAAACCGACCGATTTCACCTCCCAGGATCCCTACCTCAAGGCGAAGGTGGAGATTCTCGACGAAGAGGGAGACGAATCGATTGAGCTGGAAGCCATTTCGCGCAACGCCCAACAGCTCTTCCAGGAGGTGATCGGACTTTCGCCGGCTTTGAATGAGCAGGTGAAGGTGTCGGCGCTGAACCAGGAGAAGCCCGGCAAGCTCGCCGACCTGATCGCAGCCAACCTCAACATGGAATTGTCCGAGCGGCAGGATCTGCTCGAAGTCGTCTCGGTCAAGGAGCGACTCAACAAGCTGCTGCCCTTGCTGCAACGCGAATTGGAGGTGCTCACGCTTGGCTCCAAGATTCAGAAAGAGGTTTCGTCTTCGATGGCCAAGAGCCAACGGGACTTTTATCTGCGTGAACAGATGCGCGCCATCCAGCGTGAGTTGGGTGAGGAAGATCCCTCCATCGCCGAGATCAACGCCCTGCGCGATCGGATCGATGAGAACGACCTGCCGGAGGACGTGCAGGAAGTTGCGTTGAAGGAACTGGACCGCCTGGCGCAGACGCCGCCGAACGTGGCGGAGTACACGATTTCAAGAAACTACCTTGATTGGCTGGTGAGCCTGCCGTGGTCCAAGTCGACGGAGGACAAACTGGATCTTGATGAGGCCAGCCGCCTGCTGGATGAGCAGCACTACGGCTTGGATCGGGTGAAGGATCGCCTGCTTGAGTTCCTGGCGGTGATGAAGCTGAAACAGGAACTCAAAGGTCCGATCCTGTGTCTCGCCGGACCTCCCGGCGTGGGCAAGACCTCGTTGGGTAAGAGTGTGGCTGAGGCCTTGGGACGCAAGTTTGCGCGCATCGCCTTGGGCGGCATGCGGGACGAAGCGGAGATTCGAGGTCATCGCCGCACCTATGTCGGGGCGATGCCGGGACGCATCATCCAGACCTTGCGTCGGGTGGAGAGCAACAATCCGGTGATCCTGTTGGATGAGATCGACAAGCTGAGTTCAGATTTTCGTGGTGATCCCGGTGCGGCGCTCCTGGAAGTGCTGGATCCGGAGCAGAATCGCACCTTCACCGACAACTATCTTGATGTGCCGTTTGATTTGTCGCGCGTGTTGTTCTTCACGACCGCAAACTGGCTGGATCCGATCATGCCGGCGCTACGTGATCGTCTCGAGGTGATCGAACTGCCGAGTTACACGGCGGACGAA
>JAYPXF010000267.1:4149-8799 GCA_038154405.1 Verrucomicrobiales bacterium
CGAAAAACTGGAGATCGCCCGGCGCCACCTGGTGCCGCGGCAACTGGACGAGCACGGTGTGCGCGCGAACCAGGTGAAGCTGCCCGACCCGGCGTTGCGTAAGCTGATCACGGGTTACACCCGGGAAGCAGGCGTTCGCAATCTGGAACGCGAAATCGCTTCCGTGGTTCGCAAGGCGGCCCGCAAAATCGTTTCTGCCAACGGCAAGGCCAAGCCGGTCAACATCGGGGCCAAGACCGTTCAGGATTGGCTCGGCCCGGTGAGGTTCGTTTCCGAGAGCGCTGAGAGGATCAAGGAATGTGGCATCGCGACCGGTCTCGCCTGGACTCCGGTCGGTGGTGAGATTCTCTTTGTGGAGGCCACCCGGATGCCTGGCAAGGGACGACTGATTCTCACCGGTTCACTCGGTGACGTCATGAAGGAGAGCGCACAGGCGGGCGTGAGTTATCTCCGCAGCCAGACCAAGACGTTGAAGATCGATGTCGAGGACTTCGATGCTTTCGACATCCACATCCATGTCCCATCCGGCGCTACGCCGAAGGACGGTCCGAGCGCCGGTGTGACCATCCTGTGTGCGTTGGTATCGCTGTTTTCGCAAAGGCGTATTCGATCGAACCTCGCCATGACCGGTGAGATCAGCCTGCGTGGCCGGGTCTTGCCCGTCGGGGGGATCAAGGAAAAGGTGCTGGCAGCCGCCCGCGCCGGAATTTCTGAGGTAATTCTGCCGGAACGCAATCGCAAGGATTGGATCGACGTGCCGGAAGCGGTCCGAAACGAAATGACGCCGCATTTTGTGCGACATATTTCTCAATTGATTCCGCTGGCACTTACGTCCAAATAAACACCTGTCATGAAAACGAACTTTTTTTCCCGCCGCTCTTGGCTGACGGCGAGCTCCATCGCCGGTATCGCGACGCTGAACAGCACGCAACTTTTCGGAGCGACTGCGGATGTCGAGGGGCAACGTCTTGTCCGCGAATTGCGTGATCTCCGTCCCGCACAGACATTCAACAACACCGGCATGATGGAAATTCGCCGGCAGGCGCGCCAACGGGTCTCAGTCTACCTGAAGACCTTGGTCGACGGTGAACAATGGCACAGCGTCTACGGTACAGCCGTCGGGCAGACGTTGGTGATCAGCCAATCGCACGACGGTCCCAATGTTTATCGTTCGTTGCCCCCGGCGGGCGTAAATGAACAGTTGAACATCGGCGCGCAAAGAGTTCTCCGAAACTCACTCATTCCTTTTGCCGGCTCCGATTTCTGGCTGTTCGATCTCGGCCTTGAATTTCTTCAATGGCCGGTGCAGCGGGTGATTGGTTCGGCTACCCGCAAGACCATGAAGTGCCATGCTCTGGAAAGCGTGAATCCGTTTCCGCGTCGAGGCGCGTATTCGCGGGTGGTCTCTTACATCTCGGTCAAATCGAAAGCCATTGTCACTGCCGAGGCCTTTGATCATCAGGGCAAGCTGTGGAAGCGGTTTGAGCCGAAGGAACTGCGAAAGGTGGACGGCAAGTACCGGCTGAAGAAAATCGAGATGCGCGATTTCCGGACGGATTCAAAAACCACCCTCACTTTCGACCGCGAGTTGCGCTGACGCTGGAGCGACTGCGATTGCTTCGCTCAGGAAGATAATCACAAAAAAGGCCGGGCTTTTGGCCCGGCCTTTTTGCGTTCAAAGCGTGGAGGTCAGTTCTCGCCGGAAATGACGACCTGCAGGCGCAGTGCGATCTGCTTGTCGATTTCGGACGCGAGGTCGAGGTCGGCGAAGCCGTTTTCCTTGCGGACCTGCGTGGTGACCTGGGCGACGGTCGGCTCAAGCTCGTGCACGCGGATCCAGACCGTGCGAGTGTCGACCTTGGCGACGAGAGAGTAATTGATTCGATTCTCAGACTGGAGGACACCGAGGCCGCCGCGTTCGGAGGCTAGGACGTATTTGGCGGCATTGAAGACCTCATCCACCGGCATCTGGTAACGGCTGTGAATCTTGTCCTTCTTGAAAGGTACCGCGCTGGTTTTGCCTCCATCCACGGTGGTCACGCAGCCGGTGGCGAGAATTCCGATGGCAAGTGCCCCGATAAATGAAAAAAGTGCCTGCTTCATTTCGGATTATGCAACTCCGAATGGTTGCCTCAGGTCAAGCCTTTCCGCTGTGGGAACGGTGGTCATATACGTTTCCCCATCGGCAGGGTCAAGCCGCCGCTTGTCCGCGGACGCGCTGGTGAGAACGCCAAATTCAGGCTTCAACCGCCTCGATGCAGCGGGGGCAGAGGGTGGGATGATCCGAGTTCTTGCCGACGGCGAGATCCCAATGCCAGCAGCGCTCGCACTTGTCTCCTTCGGCCTTTTTCACGACCACAATCGGTTCCTCGGCGTCTTCGCTGCCCTGGACGTCCAAATGTGAGACATTCAGCAGTTCCCGCATCGATTCGAGTTCGGCGGCGGGGAAACGGGCCACGTCCGGTTTGGCGGTGATCGAGACGCTGGCTTCGAGTGCCTTGCCGATCTGCTTGGCCTTGCGGGCCTTTTCCAATTCCGGCAGCGCGACGTCGCGGAGAGCGAAGAGTTCGTTCCATTCTTCCTTCTCGGGATGTTCGGTTGGCGCCCAGTCGGCGAGATGCACGGATTTGGCCGGCTTGCTGGGGATGAATTCCCAGGCTTCGTCCGCGGTGTAGGCCAGAATCGGCGACAGCATCTCGCAGAGACCGATGACCAGCTGATGCAGCACGGTCTGGGTGGAGCGACGGCGTGACGAATCCGCTCCGTTGCAATAGAGGCGGTCCTTCACGATGTCGTGATACATGGCAGACAGCTCCACTTCCACGAAGCGGGTGATGCGCTGGTAGACGACATGGAATTCGTAGGCATCGTAGGCCTTGGAAACCTCGCTCTGCAATTTGCCGAACTTGCCGAGAATCCACTGGTCGAGTCCGTGGAGTTGATCGGTTGCGACGGCGTGCGTTTCCGGATCGAAGTCGTAGAGGTTGGAGATCTGGTAGCGCAAGGTATTGCGGATGGCACGATAGGCTTCGGCCACCTTCTTGATGCGTTCCTCACTGACGACGATGTCGTTGCGATAATCCTGCGAGGAAACCCAGAGGCGGACGATGTCGGCACCCCAGCGTTTCACGTAGGCTTCAGACGTCTGCGGCTTTTCGTAACCGCCTTGGCCCTGCTTGCTCTTGGAGATTTTTTCCTTGTCCGCGTCGACCATGAAGCCGTGGGTGAGCACGGTCTTGTAGGGTGCGGCGCCGTTGCCGGCCAACGAAAGGAGCAGGGAGGATTGAAACCAGCCACGATGCTGGTCGGAACCCTCGAGATAGACATCCGCCTGCCAATCTTCCGCACCGTCCTTGCCGTGGAGCAGTTCGTCGCGCGCCATCATGACCGAACGTGATGAGGATCCGGAGTCGATCCAGACGTCCAAAGTATCGGTGGATTTCTTCCCGGCGTCGGCGCCTTCCCAATCCTCCGGTTTCACTTCGGCCCAAAGCTCTTCGACGGACTTCTCGAACCAGGCATTGGAGCCTTCGCGTTCAAACAGATCTGCCGCCTTGCGCACGACGCGGGCGTCCACGATCGGCTCACCGTTGGTGTCGTAAAGCACGGGAATGGGAACGCCCCAGGAACGCTGCCGGCTGATGCACCAGTCCGGCCGCGATTCGACTGCTCCCTTGATGCGATTGATGCCCCAGTTGGGAACCCAGTTCACGTTGTCGATTTCTGCGAGTGCGTCATTTCGGAAAGTGCCGCCACCGGTTTCGTGATCGATCTTCACGAACCACTGGTCCATGGCACGGAAGATTACAGCAGTCTTGCTGCGCCAGCAGTGTGGGTAGCTGTGGTGATATTTCTCGTGGCACAACAGGTCTTCTGTCGTCCGAAGCTGGTGGATGACGGCGCGATTGGCGTCGCTCTCGCCGTGCTTTTCCAAGATGGATTTGCCGACCATTTCTTCGGGCATTTGTTGGTCGGCGGGGAGGTCATGGGTGTGAGTCAGACAGCCATCGTCATCCACGGGCGAGTAGATGGGCAGGCCGAGTTTCAGGCCCAACAGATAGTCGTCCATACCATGACCGGGGGCAATGTGTACGAAGCCGGTACCAGTGGAGTCTTCCACGAAATCGGCGGGATGAAGCTTGCCCGTGCGGCCGCAGAAAGGATGTTCGTACTCGACGGTCTCCAGTTCGTTCGGTTGGACGGAACGGATGATGTGCCAGTTGTCCCACTCACACTTCTCGGCGACGTCGGCCATCAGGTTGTCGCAGACGAGGTAGGCTCCGTCGTCGGCCATGACGAGCGAATACATGAGGTCCGGGTTGAACGCGACGGCAAGGTTGGCCGGGAGCGTCCACGGCGTCGTCGTCCAAATCATCACGTAGGTGTTCGGCTCGCCCTTCATGCGAAACCGGACATAGACACTCTGGCTGACGTGATCCTGGTAATCGACCTCGGCTTCAGCCAGGGCCGTGCGACACGGAATGGACCAATATACCGGCTTCTTGCCGCGGTACACGAATCCCTTGTCGACGATGTCCGCGAACAGGCGAAGTTCTTCGGCCTCGTATTCCTTCTTGAGCGTCAGATATGGATCGTCCCACTTGCCGAGCACGCCGAGGCGTTTGAACTGCTCGCGTTGGATGTCGATGT
>JAYPXF010000268.1:0-8785 GCA_038154405.1 Verrucomicrobiales bacterium
ACCATAGCGGTTTTGGCCGCGGGCTTCGCTTCTTTCTTACCCCTTTGATGAAATATTACGGTTAGACCGATTGCCAAATGTCCTTGCGGGAAAAGCGGATTAAAAGATGTACAAATTTACCGTTTTTCTCACACTTATGAATCGATCGCCTACGACAGCTACCCAACGCGGATAACTGCAACTTGCAGGAGTTGCGTTGTGCGGTTGATTGCTCTCCTGATCGCAAAACTCAGCGGCGTCTCAATACCCATTCTACTGCGGCTCTGTGGCGCTTCCTTTGAATTGGCCAGAGCTCATGCCGGGATTTCCGAACGTTGTCTGCAACTCTGGATTCAGCGCTTCAATGACCAAGGCATCGACGGGATCACCCATCGCCCGAGGTCGGGACGACCGCGCGCCTTGGACGTCGACCAAGTCAGTTCTCAGATTTTGCCGGTGATCGATGATTCCGATCGGAGTTCAGCCGCAGCTCCGTCTCAATCTCCTCGATCAGGGTATCGTGCGCGAAGATTAACGTGACCCATCCGAACCCAGCCAGCGGCACCAGGGCCAACAGCAGCAACGCGAGCGCGACTTTTGGCGTGAGCTTCACGGATAAAGGGAAGAGCTTCAGACTCACGAAGTCTTGGCGGTGCCGAATCGCCAACCCAATACTCGGCATCCATATGAGTCAATTGGTCAACCACCCCAAGTCCTGCCCCGGCAGCCTGGCTGTCGCATTCCGAGTGTTTTCAGCACTGCTGCTGATTTCCGGTCTGACAGCATGCAAGTCGGTCAAGCAGGTCAGACAACAGCCGAACTGGCGGAAGTATTCCCAACGTGAGACCGATCCTCTGCCCGTGCCCAATCAATACGGCCCGTTCGATACCTGCCAAAAGCTGAACCCACGATTCTGGATCGCCAATGCGGATGACCCGACGCCACCGGATTGGTTCCGCCCCGGAGAAGACGGCCGCGACTGGAAATGGCATCTGCGAAATCCTTTTCACAATCTCACCTTCTACGTCATCGGCATCGCGGATCGGGAGTTTACTCGGGTCGGCCCTCATCCCGAGGCCGTCTTCAATCCCGACGGCGGCTGGAGCTGGGCGTACAGCCGGGCGTCATTACTTCCCCTTCCCTACGTGTCTTATATCCGCAACAACTTTCAGTTCTATCTCGGGTGGCGGGAACGAGGAAACTTCGGCATCAAGCTCCGGGGCCTCCGTTTTCGCAGGAAGCAGGAGTAATAGCCGCGGATTTGTCCCGAATTTGCCGGCAGAAATTTGGTTGGCCCGGTTTTGGGGATCTGATATCACCCTTGGCCCTATGCGACTTTTGCCAATTCTATTGCTGATCGGATTGTGCGCTCTCGGCCCAGCCGCACACGCGGCCGAAAAGGTTTCCGGCACTTTTGTCCTGACCAACGGTACTGAAGTTACCGGCACGATCTTCAAAGTACGCGGCACCGGCATCACCTTCCGCAACGAGAAAGGCTCGTTGATGAAGTCGATCAAATTCGGCCAATTCAAGAAGGAGTCCCTCAAGAAGCTGGTCGAAGCCAGCCCGGACGTGCGGCAGCACGCAGGACACCTGTTGGCCGCCGGCGCTGTCAGCGGCGCAGGATCCGCCATCGCGGTAAAACCGCCTCCCGCTCGTGAATCACTTGATCCTCCCGCCTACACCGACGTGGAGGACCGTCCGGAACTGCCTGAGGCAAAGGGAATTTTCGGCGCCTACTTCGGCACCAAGCCGGGACTGCTGATGTTGTTCCTCATCTGGGGAGCAAATCTCTGGGCGGCCCACAACATCGGAGTTTATCGCCGTTGGCCAAAGTTCATGGTTCCCGGCATTGCTGCCGTCGCCCCCCTCGTCGGTCCCGCCGTCATACTCGCGATGAAACCCAAGAAGGTGGAAAAGAAGGAAACCGTGATGGCGAAAGAGGACGAAGAAAAGCCGGCCAAGAAAAAAGCCGCCGTCGCCAAGCCGGTCTCGAAGGCCAAAGTCGTCACCGCCAAACCCGGGGCTGCCGCCGGTGGTACCGGAGCACGCGCCGGCGCCGGGGCCGCCAAGGCCAAGCAGGCACAGGCTCAAGCACCCATGGCCGCACCACCGCAACCGGGCGCTGCCGCCGCGGCACCGAAGGCACTGGAAGCCGCTTCCTACGAAAAGGGATCCGTCAACATCAACAAGCGCTTCATCGAGACCAAGTTCGCCCCGTTCTTCAAGCTCGTGCCGGACGAACCTTACCGTTCCGGATGGATGTGCTTTGTCACTCCGCGCGGCGAGTACTGGGCCAAGCGCATTCCAAAGATCACGCAGACCGACCTGACCATCCAGTGTCCCCAGGAAGG
Source organism: Verrucomicrobiales bacterium (assembly GCA_038154405.1). Classification (GTDB taxonomy): domain Bacteria; phylum Verrucomicrobiota; class Verrucomicrobiia; order Limisphaerales; family JAYPXF01. Next base: position 2,334 of record JAYPXF010000268.1, read on the forward strand.
CGGCGGCACGCTCGACCAGACGATACAGATCGCGGAGATCACCGCGATCCATATCCGTCCGGGCGAATAGTCAGAACCACAGAAACTTTTTCGGCGTCAATCGGGCACCCGGTTGGCGCCGTTTCAATTCATGGCAAAGATTCGAACGGTATTCATGGGCACGGCGGAGATTGCGCAACCGGTCCTGCGCGCGCTGGCCACGAGCGATGCGGTGGAGATGATTGCGGTCGTTTCGCAACCCGACCGCCCCAAGGGACGCAAGCTGCAGCTGCAACCGACCGCGATCAAGTCCACCGCCCTTGAGTTGGATCTGCCGGTTCATCAACCGGAAAAGTGTCGCGACGACGCCTTTCTTGACGAGCTCCGCAGCTGGAAACCGGACGTGATTGCAGTGATGGCCTACGGGCAGATACTTCCACAGACATTGCTGGATGTTCCCGTTCACGGCTGCCTGAATGTCCACACCTCCATCCTGCCAAAATACCGCGGCGCCGCCCCGATCCAATGGGCGATCTGGGACGGTGAACCGGAGACCGGCGTGACGATCATGAAGATGGATGCCGGCATGGACACCGGCGACATTGTCGTGTGCGAGAGCACGCCCATCGGTCCGGAGGACAACGCCCAGACCATTCACGATCGCCTTGGACAGATCGGCGCAGGCCTGCTTGCGAAGGTACTGCCCCGCTACGTCGCCGGTGAAATCAACCTGACGCCCCAAGAAAACTCCCTCGCCACCCACGCCCGCAAGATCACCAAGGACGACGGCCACCTCGATTGGTCACGGTCCTCCGGCCAGCTCTTCAACCAGATTCGCGCCCTCACGCCGTGGCCGGGCACCTTCTGCCACTGGCATTCAGACAGTGGCGATGCACGTCTGAAGATTCACCGCGTGCATCCGGTCGACGGCCCCGCCGTGCCCGCCGGACAGGTAATCAAGGCGGACCGCGAGGGCCTGATCGTTTCCTGTGGTGAGGGCTGTTTGCAGATCGACGAATTACAGAAGGAAGGCGGCAAACGACTGGCCGCCCGCGATTTTCTTTCCGGCAACAACCTGGCTCCAGGTGCTAAACTCACCTGACCGATCTCCTTTGCCACCGCCGCCGACCAGTGTCATTTTTCCGCCGTGAGCCACGCCAAACTCGACAAGCTACGCGCCGTTCTCCGGGACTACGGATCGTGCCTGATCGCGTATTCCGGCGGTGTCGATTCGGCACTCCTGGCCCACGTGGCAAATGAAACCCTTGGCAAACGAGCACTGGCGGTGATTGCGGACACCCCGAGCCTGCCCCGCAAGGAACTGCAGGATGCGCTGGCCTTGGGTGACCGATTCGGATTCAAGATTCGCGTCATCAAGACCGCCGAATTTGAAAACGAGGAATACCTCTCCAATCCCGGCAACCGCTGCTACTTCTGCAAATACGAGCTCTTCCACGATCTCGCCAAGATCGCACCCGCCGAAGGTTTCCACGTGATCGCCTACGGTGAAAACATTTCGGACATCGGCGACCATCGGCCAGGGGCGCAGGCCGCGGTGGAATTCTCGGTTCGCACTCCACTCAAGGAAGCAGATCTTTCGAAACAGGATATCCGCAACATCTCCCGCGAACTCGGTCTGCCTACCGCCGACAAACCACAGGCACCCTGCCTGAGCTCGCGAATACCCCATGGCGAACCGGTCAACGTCGACAAGTTGAGCATGGTCGAACAGGCGGAGGACTATCTGCATCGCCTCGGACTGCCGGAAGTGCGCGTGCGCCATCATCAACCGGGAGCACTTCCAACCGCCCGGGTGGAACTGGGGCGCAAAGAGGCTGACCGCGTTTCCACGGAAGACCTGTGGCCGGCCATCGCCCGACACCTCACCGAACTCGGCTACACTGCGGTCGAGCAGGACCAGCGCGGATATCGGCGTGGCAGCCTCAATCCGGTTTCGACCGATCCCTGACGGCGCATCAGTTTCGCGCATCCGGAGTGAAACTTTCGCACCGCGTGCGGCGTGCGGCGCACAATAGGAGAATCTCCCATACCCCGGTATGAGCGCCCCCCAACGCCGAGATATTGAACCTTACAATTTGTCTTCGTTGGCACAGGCCATGCAATTGGGAGCGGAAACCCCAATACTGTCATGTTGCAGATCGAGACAAAAACCGACTACTTCGGCCAACTCCTGAAATGGGTGCGCGATCACCGCGCGCAGATCGACCGGCCATTTCGCATCCGTCGTGGGAACAAACTCGAACCGATTCCGGAAGATGTCTTTCCCGTGTTGAACCACGACGAGATGATGGCCGGCCTCGAGGAATTCTTCAGTACCGACATCGTCGAAGGCATTCGTTCAGGGAGGGAAACCGACTTTCATTTCGAATATTTCGGCAATTGCCACCGCGCTCATTTCGGCCGCCAGCAAAGCCAGGTCTACTTTTCCTTCCGTGCCATTACTCCAGTCATGTTCGGACTCAAAGACCTGCAGCTGCCAACCTCCATGCGCGATGTGATCCGTGATCCCTCAGGCCTCGTCCTCTTCGCCGGACCTCGCGGCCACGCCAAAGGCAACGCTGCCCGCGCCGCCCTGCGGGAATTCGTGGAGAAGCGCGAAGCCCGCGTGATCTCCATCGAGGAGCCGATGAAATACGTCCTACCAGAAGGCAAGTCCCAGGTGTTGCAGCGCGAGGTCGGGTGGATGTCGGCTCGGTGAGCGAAGGGCTCAAGATGGCGCAGATGGAGAATCCGGATGTGATCTTCGTGAACGAACTGGAGGACCGGGAAAGCATCGACCTTGCCCTGCGCGCCGCCGACCGGGGAATCCTAGTGATCGGCATCGTGCCGGCGCATTCCACGGCGGAGACCATTGAACGACTTCGCGGTCACTTCAGCGATTGGGTGCAGTCGTTCGACAAACGATTTGCCCGCTGTCTGAACGCCATCTACCTCCAGCGCATGGTCCCGGACAAGACCGAGGATCGCACACCCTGCGTGGAGATCTGTCGGGAGACGCCGGAAATCGCCCGCAGCCTGCGCGGCGGCGAACTGCAGCAATTGCCCGTGCTGATCGAACGCGGTGTGGATCGCGGCATGCACTCCCATGATCAATACCTTGTGGAGCTCTATGTCGCCGGCGTGATCACCCACAAGGTCACCCTGGCGCATGCCGTCAACCGATCGTTCATCGAACGCGCGATCAACCGTCCGACCACGTCATCCGAAGTCGCTTCATGAAATACCTGATCCTCATGGCCGGGCCGCTGGGTTTCGCATTCTTCCTGAATGCGGCTATCGATGCGACGCGCGTGGTGAACCTGGATTTCTGGAGTGCCTACATCTTTCTCGGGCTCTGCCTGCCATTCGCGTGGCTGTCTCTCAACGTCGGACTGCAGATATGCCGGGAGATCGACTGGCCCGTGTTGTATCGTCATGGCTTCAACGCAGCCGTGGACGACAGCCGGTTGCAAAGGTATTTCGCGGAGCGTCTGTATCATTTCGACAATGCGCTCGATGCGTTGCAAGCGTTGGAAATCCTGCGCCAACACGGTGTCGAACCCGGCCCGCATCAAAATCTTTAGGTCCAAGTGTTCATCGCGCGGGCCAACTCCGAGGCCGGGGAAGACGTGACACCCGGAATTGAGCCACAGCCGGTTTCCCTTGCCGGCCGCTCACTCGCCCTGCACCGCAATCCGGTCATCCGGCTGCTCGAGGGCGCCGACCCCGCGGATTCCTCTAATGGCGCGAACGACAATCGACGAGCATGTAAACTTCCGCTCATCCGCGCACCGGTATGCAAACCGTTCAGGCAACCGACGCCAAACAACGTTGTGGATTCCACACATTCCTGCTTGCGGACTGCCGGGGCGATGCGAATACGTTCGGACATGAACAGGACCATCCTCTTGCTCACCTCACTGATTATCGCAACCGGGGTGAACGCAGCGGACAAGAGCGTCAACTCGGGCATCAACAAGAACTTCCTCGATCCCAAGCTCAAGGTCGGTGCTTGGGTCGAGCGTTTCGAACGGGAGGGTCGCGAGGTGTTTGATCATCGCGCCAAGATCGTCGAGCGGGCCGGCATCAAACCCGGTTCAACCGTCGCGGACATCGGCGCGGGAACCGGACTGTTCATTCCCGAACTTGCGGATGCGGTCGGCGACCAAGGGAAGGTCGTGGCGGTCGACATCGTGCCGAAGTTTCTCGCGCACATCGCCGGCCGCGCGACGGAGACCGGAGCGAAGAACATCGACACCGTCTCATGCACGGCGAAATCAACTAGGCTGAAGCCGAACTCGATCGACCTGGCATTCATCTGCGTCACGTATCATCACTTTGAATTCCCGATGCAGACTCTGAAGTCGTTGCATCGGGCCCTGCGCACCGGCGGCGAGATCTACCTGATCGATTTCAAACGTATCGAAGACGAAAGCTCCGACTGGATCATGAAACACGTTCGCGCCGGCGAAGAAGTGTTCACCCGCGAGATCGAGTTCGCCGGTTTCAAACGCATCGAGCGCATCAAACTCCTCAAGGACAACTATATCGTCCGCTTCCGCAAACAAACCGGGTAACAGAGTTCCCGAATCGGGCCGCCCAACACAAACGCACCGACGAAGGGGAAAACGGCATCAGAAGCCGCAGATTGGCCTGTTTCGGAATCACAAGGGGCGTGGTTGACGAGGGCGCGAGCGCGCATTACAAACGGGGCGTCCAATCCTATGAAGATCACCAAACTTATCCCGGCCACGCTGTGCGCGGTGGCATTGACTTTCAGCGGCTGCAAACAGGAGGAAGGCTCCGCCCCGGCACCCGGTACGGACGGCTCCGGCGGCGGCGCTCCGGCGGGCAAGAAGGCCAAGGTCGCGTTCGTGTCCAACGGGATCGCCTCGTTCTGGACGATCGCCGAAGCGGGTGTAAATGCCGCTGGGAAGGATCTGGACATCGACACGGTCGTGCAAATGCCGGCTGAAGGTATTTCCGATCAAAAGCGCATCGTGGAAGATCTGATCACCAAGGGCATTGACGGCATCGCCATCAGCCCGATCGATCCGGCAAATCAGACTGAGATTCTCAACACCGCCGCCGAGAACTGCAAACTCATCACCCATGACTCGGACGCACCGGATTCCAACCGCCTCCTCTACATCGGAATGGACAACTACGATGCCGGCCGTCTGTGTGGTCAGCTCGTGAAGGAAGCCATGCCCGACGGCGGCAAGCTGATGATCTTCATCGGCCGTCTGGAGCAGGACAACGCCAAGCGCCGTCGCCAGGGCGTGATCGACGAATTGCTGGACCGCCCGAAGAATCCTGACAATTACGATCCTCCCGGTACGGAGCTGAAGGGCGGCAAGTTCACCATTCTCGGAACCCTTACCGACCAGTTTGACCGCGCCAAGGGCAAGGCCAACGTGGAAGACACCCTTTCCAAGTTTCCGGATATCGACGGTATGGTCGGCCTCTTCGCCTACAACCCCCCCCTGATGCTCGAAGCCCTCAAGCAGGCCAACAAAATTAACAAGGTGAAAGTGATCGCGTTCGATGAGGCGGACGAAACTCTCGCCGGCATCAAGGCCGGTACGGTTCATGGCACGGTCGTGCAGAATCCCTATATGTATGGCTACAAGTCGGTGGAGATCCTGAAGGCGCTGGTCGCCGGCGACGACAGCGTGATTCCGGAAAGCAAGTTCATCGACATCCCCGCCCGCCAGATTCGCCGCGATAACGTGGAAGAGTTCTGGTCCGAGCTGAACAAGCTGTTGGGCAAGGAAGCGCCGGCCGCTGAAGCACCCGCAGCCGAGAAGAAGGGTTGATCCGCGTTTTGGATCGCCCGGTCACTCGAGAGAACGGAGAAAGCCACGCTCGAGTGACTGAAAAACTTAATTTATTTACGGAAAGGCTCAGTGACAGCCTGGGGAATTCGTTCATTATCCGGCCAATGAATTCCTCAACACATCCGAACTTGAATGTGTTCAAACCCGCGGCCGCGCCGCCGCCGCATCTTCCTACCCGGATCAATTGACCGCGAACGATCCAAATGGCCAAGAGCTGCTGGAGGTTCGCAAGGTCTCCAAGCGCTTCCCGGGCGTCCGAGCATTGCACGAGGTCAGCCTCTCGATGAACGAAGGTGAGGTGGTCGCCGTGATCGGTGAGAATGGCGCCGGTAAGAGCACGCTCATGAAGATCCTGGCCGGCGTGCAGACACAGGACACCGGGGAAATCCTGATCGACGGCAAGACGGTAAACCTGGATTCGGTTGAGGCCGCCCTGGAACACGGCGTCTCCCTCATCCACCAAGAACTCAACCTAGCCGACAACCTCGACGTCGGCGCCAACATTTTTCTCGGTCGCGAACCGCTCAAAGGCCTCTTCATCAACCGGGGCAAGATCCACGCGGACGCACGTCAGTATCTTGAAACGGTCGGCCTGGATGTCGATCCCGCCACGATTGTCGGCGACCTCACGAT
>JAYPXF010000269.1:0-8718 GCA_038154405.1 Verrucomicrobiales bacterium
CGCCGATGGCGTCATTGAGCTGAGCGAAGCCGAACTTTTTCGCGCCATCTGCGCGGCGATCGATGTACCGTGTCCGCCGCTGGTGTAGCCTGACCGGATTCATACAAGGTCCGATTGGTGCAGCTATTGCGACGGCGAGTCGATCCTGCATAGTTCGGCCCGTTGCTGAATGAATCCGTTCACTGAACAACCGCATCGCCGCTGGAATCCACTTCGGGGAGAGTGGGTATTGGTTTCCCCGCATCGCACCAAGCGTCCCTGGCAGGGGCAGACCGAAGCCGTCAGTGATGTGCGACCTCAGCATGATCCCGATTGTTATCTTTGCCCAGGCAATGAACGCGCCGGTGGTGTTCGCAATGACGTCTACGAAGACGTCTTCGTATTTCAAAATGACTTTGCCGCGTTGCTGAGCGATAGCTCCGGAAAATCTGATGAAGGTGACGATCTCTTCCACGCTGAACGGGCCAGCGGCGAATGTCGCGTGATCTGTTTCTCTCCCCGGCACGATCTGACGCTCGCACAGATGCCGGTCTCCGGCATCCGTCGGGTGATCGATCTCTGGGCCGAACAGTCCGCCGATCTCGGCGGACGATGGAAGTGGGTGCAGATCTTTGAAAACAAAGGGGCAGCCATGGGTTGTTCCAATCCGCATCCGCACGGTCAGATTTGGGCCGGTGATTTCCTTCCGAATGAAGTCGCACGTGAAGACCGATCGCAGTCCGACTATTTCGCCAAGCATCACGAGCCGTTGCTTGTCGACTACGCCACGCGCGAGGCGGAAGCGGGTGAACGAATCGTGATCGAGAATGAGCACTGGCTTGCTGTCGTGCCGTATTGGGCTGTATGGCCATTTGAGACCCTGCTGATGCCCAAGCATGCGACTCGGCGCCTGGAAGACCTGAATGACGCGCAATGCAATTCACTTGCCGAAGCCCTGAGCGGACTTCTGATTCGCTACGACAATCTCTTCCAATGTTCCTTCCCCTACAGCATGGGCTGGCATGGCGCTCCGCATGGTGGGGAACCAGCCGAACATTGGACGCTGCACGCGCATTTTTATCCGCCGCTTTTGCGCTCCGCCTCAGTGAAGAAATTCATGGTCGGTTACGAGCTCCTCGCCGAAGCTCAACGGGATCTGACCGCCGAGCAGGCCGCCGCCAGACTGCGCGATGCCGGATCAGTTCATTATATCAAAAAATGAAATACCTCTTCCTGCTGTTCTCGTGCCTTTCCCTGGCCGCCGCACAACGTCCCAATGTCATCTTCATCCTTGCCGACGATCTGGGTTGGGCAGACACGACGCTTTACGGACATACCGCCCTTTACGAAACGCCCAACCTTCAACGTCTGGCCAAGCGGGGTCTGACCTTTACGCGTGCCTACGCCAACAGCCCGCTCTGTTCACCAACTCGAGCCAGCATCCTGACCGGACAGACACCGGCCCGACATGGATCCACCGCACCGGCACATCATACCCCTCAGATACGTCTGAAAGCAGCGTTGAAAAAACGAGGGCAGCCGGGAGAGAAGGCATTGATCGTGGATTCAGTCACCCGTTTGGACACGAGCTATCCGACGCTGGGCAAACTCTTCAAGCAGCAAGGTTACGCGACCGGGCATTTTGGAAAATGGCATCTCGGTGCCGAGCCTTACAGTCCGTTGCAACATGGCTTCGACGTGGATATTCCCCACTCGCCGGGTCCGGGTCCGGCGGGAAGTTATGTGGCACCGTGGAAGTTCAAGGACTTCAAGCCAAACCATCCCAACGAACACATTGAGGATCGCATGGCCGAGGAAGCGGTGAAGTGGATGAAGTCGTTGCCGAAGGAGCAGCCGTTTTTCATGAACTATTGGCAGTTCTCTGTGCACGGACCTTTCAATGCGAAGGAAGCGCTTATCGACCGGTATCGTCACAAGATCGACCGCAATACGCCGCAGCATTCACCCACCTACGCGTCGATGGTCGAATCATTGGACGACGCCATCGGTAGGCTGCTGGATGCCTTGGACGAGGCCAAACTTTCCCACCGGACCATCATCGTTTTCACGTCCGACAATGGCGGAAACATGTACAACGGCATCCCCGAGAAGGACAAAGATGGCAAGCCTTTCGTCACCGCCCCCACCAGCAACCGACCGCTTCGTGGCGGCAAGGCGGCCATGTTCGAAGGCGGCATCCGCGTGCCGACCATTGTCTCTTGGCCCGGGGTCACATCGGGCGGCAGTCACACGCATGAGATCATCCAGACTTCGGACTTTTATCCGACGCTGCTGGAGGGATTGGGCATCCCGTTGCCTGCCGATCATCCGATCGACGGCATCAACATCGCGCCGGCGCTCAAGGGCGACCGGCTCGAGCGTGAGGCCATCTTCACTTACTTTCCGCACGCCCCCGGCGTTCCCGATTGGCTTCCGCCATGCGTGGCCGTCCACTCCGGCGATTGGAAACTGATCCGCCTGTTTCACCAGGGCGACAACGGCGCTCACGATTATCACCTCTACCATCTCAAGGACGACATCGGCGAATCCACGAACCTGGCCTCTGCCAATCCGCAGAAGGTGAAGGAACTCGATCGCCTCATTGAACGGCATCTCACTGACACCAAGGCGGTCGTCCCCAAACCGAATCCGAATTTCGATCCCGCGCAATACCACCCGGACCGGATTGGCGTCCAAGCCGGCGGACTCAAGATCGCCGGCCAACCCAAGCCGAAGAGAAAGCCGGCCACGCCCCGGGCGAAGGATGCCAAACCAGTCAAAGGCTGGCGGCCGGGTGGAACAGCAGCACCGTTGGACACCGGCAGCCACACCTTGGTGCTTCGAAGCACCGGAGGCGATCCACAATTGGTGTTGGCTGAAAGACTGAATCTGGCAGGCGGCCCTTTCACGCTTTCAATGCGCCTCAAACCGACGAAAGCCGGCAATGTGATCGTCTTCTCCAATCCGCCATGGCGCCGGGGCGAATTCACGAAGATGGGCAGTGTGCAGCCAGGCAGCTGGACGGAACTCACCGCCACGTTGGATGTGGAGATACTCACGGGTCTGCGAATCGATCCGATGAACAGTGCCGGCCGCGTCGAATTCAACAACATCCGCGTGAAGGATTCGAACGGCGAGATCGTAAAGCGTTGGGAGTTCTGAAACGAACACGTCGCTCCGAGCACTTTGTGTAATTTTTGCCGTTGGCTTGAGTGCCTAGGCGGGAGAAGAAGCGGACGTCATCACCAAACTGGAGAAGTCCGTCACGTCACCCAAATCCGTGCGTTTCAAGAAGGATCGCCAGTCCGGGCACATCATCGAACTGGCGCTCAATGCTCCCGATCTGCAGAACGACGAGCTGAAGATTTTCAATCAGCTGCCCTACCTCAAGCGGCTGACAATCTCCCATGCGGGTTACGCCAAGGGAAAGAAGAGCGGCGGCGATTTCTCGGCAGTCGCCCATCTGCGCAATCATCCTGCCCTCGAGTATTTCTCGGCCGGCAGCGCCATCGGAAAGGAATACCTCGCCGCCCTGGCCAAGCTGGAGAACATCTCCGAACTCTACGTCCAGACCTCCCATTTGCTGGACGCCGACTGGCAGCCGATCGGCACCATGACCCATCTCAAGTATCTCGGCATCCGCGTGCGCAACGATCGGATGAGCAAGCTGACCGAAGCCATGTTCCCTCACCTGAAAACGCTCGTGAATCTGGAACGGTTCATGGTCAGAGAAATGACCTTCAAGAATCCACAACCCTTTGTCGATCTGGTCGTCTCGCTGCCGCAGCTCAAGGGGCTGACGATTCGTCGTTGCATGAATCTGCCCAAATCGGCAGTTGATGCGATTCGCCGCGCCAAGCCCGGGCTTGCGATTGAGATCCGCGATCGTTGAGGATTCTCGCGTGGCGGATGCCGACTCCAATCCTACCGATGCGCGTTGGTTTCTGACCACGCGTTGGAGTGTGGTGCAGGCGGCGGGTGGGGATTCGACGAGGGCTTTCAACGCTTTGGAGCGCTTGTGTCAGACGTATTGGTACCCGCTCTATGCCTATTCCAGGCGAGCGGACGCTTTCGTTCGTTTCTGTTGACCGCGTTCAAGCGCTTCGTCACCAATGAGCAGAAGAAAGCACGCACCCAGAAGCGCGGCGGAGGAAGTCCCTTGGTCGAACTGGACGCGTTGGAGGCAGAAGAACGCTATGCGCTCGAACCTGCCAATGTGAAATCAGCCGACAAACTGTTTGAACGGCGCCGGGCGATGACTTTGTTGGCGCGGGTGGTGGAGCGAATGGAAAGCGAGCAGGCCGAAGCCGGCAACACGGAGACCTTCATGGCGCTCAAGGAGTTTCTCCAAGGTTCGGGTCACGGAACGCCTTATGCCGAACTCGCGACACAGTTGGGCGTGTCCGAGAATGTGGTCAAGGTCACCGTCCACCGCTTGCGCAAGCGCTACCGCGAGCTCCTCAACGACGAGATTGCGAACACGGTCTCTTCACGTGAAGAGATCGAGGAGGAACGCCGCCATCTGTTCGACGTAATGGGAGGTTGAGTGCCTGTCGTAGCAACGCGATCTCCCGGCGACTATTTTTTCATTCTTTCGGTAACCTTTCCCCTCCGTTGCAAAAGTAGTGGGCATTGGCGGCAGAACCGGCCGCGCTCACGAACATGAATACCGAAAGAAAATGCCCTGAATGCGGCGTGTCCCTGCCGGATGACGCCCCGTCCGGCCTTTGCCCACGCTGCTTGCTGCAAAGCGCCACCGTCACCCAATCTCCCACGGATGGGGGAAGCGGAGGGAGGGCCATTTCGACGACCCGACCCACACCCGGATCGAATTACGGCGGCTATCAGATCATCCGCCTGCTGGGTCGCGGTGGCATGGGCGAGGTCTATGAGGCGGATCACGCCCAAGTGGGAGATTCAAATGAAGCCCCGGTCACTGGCCCGTGACCGCTCGCGGTCCAGTCGTTTGTTCAACGCTTGAAGGAGGGGGCTTTCGAGTCCTTGCCGATGCTGCTCGGCAATCACTCACCCGGCAATCGGGGCAAGCCTCGAACCGCCTGCGCGCAGGTGGGATTCTGTTGGGCCTGACACCTGCAGTGTTTCTCAGCCTGGCCATGTATTTCACGATGATGAACGAGGCCCGTCGCTGGGACGCGTCGTGTAATGAAATGTTTTCCGATCGCCCTTCGCTGCGTCATGCGCTTCTGGCCGACGTGGGAGCGGTGGATGCAATAATGGTCCAACAGATCATTCTTTACACCGGCTCCGAATACGCCGATCTGCTGACCAACTCCACCTTCTGGGCGGACCCCGAACTTGGACGGCAGTTGATCACTGAGGAACGCGAATATCTCACCAATGCCGTTGAGCTGGTCAAGGTCACGGATTTGACGGAACTGAAAGCCGCGCGCAAACAGGGGCGTCAAATTGTGCACTGGGTGGTCGGTTCCGATCACGAAATCGCTATGGAGTCGGGACAGATGCTTTTTCTCATTCTCTACTCCATCGGCGCCCTGGTTTCGCTCTTTTCCGTGATATCTATTGGCCAACCGCCCTTGTTACGCCTGATGGGGTTGGCCGTTGTGAATCGGCACGGGCGTCCTGCTTCACGGGGACGGGTGATCGCCCGTTGGGCCGCCGGATGGCTGTCAATCTTGGCGATGATCGCCGGCATTGCCTTCCTCATCGAGCAACCCGGACCGTCGGCCGCGGGCAAATTCAAGATCCTCTCCTTCTTCGTGTTTCTCTCCGGATGTGCCTTGGTCCACCTTTACGAACGCCCGTGGCAGGCCTGGTTCGAGAGGATTACGGCTACCTACGTTGTTCCACGTTGAACCGGTCACACGCTTGCGTCGTGGAACAAGACAGTGTAGCACTTGCGGCTTGTCTGCTCGCTGAATGGGCAGCGAGCGCAAGAACATGCCAGATCCGACGATTATCTACACGAAGACCGACGAGGCTCCGGCCCTCGCGACCTATTCTTTCCTGCCCATTGTCCAGGCCTTCACCAAGACCTCCGGCGTGAATGTGGAAACCCGCGACATCTCGCTCGCCGGCCGCATCATCGCGAACTTCCCGGAGTGCCTGACGGAAGACCAACAGATCGGTGATGCCCTGGCTGAACTGGGCGAGCTGGCCAAGACGCCCGCGGCCAACATCATCAAGCTGCCGAACATCAGTGCATCGATTCCGCAGATGAAGGCGGCCATTGCCGAGCTGCAAGGCCAGGGCTACAAACTGCCCGACTACCCGGATGAACCGGCGAACGAGGACGAGAAGGCCATCAAGGCCAGATACGACAAAATCAAGGGCAGCGCGGTGAATCCGGTCCTGCGCGAAGGCAATTCCGACCGTCGCGCGCCGCAGGCCGTGAAGGCTTACGCCAAGGCCAACCCGCATCCGATGGGCGCCTGGTCAAAGGGTTCCAAGACCAATGTCGCCACCATGGGCAAGGACGACTTCCGCTCCAATGAGAAGTCGGTGACCGTCGCCGAAGCCACTGCGGCCAAGATCGAGTTTATCGCCGAAGACGGCAGCGCGACCGTGCTCAAGAAATCCACGCCCCTGCTTGCCGGCGAGGTGTTCGACGGAACCAAGATGAGCCGCGCGTCCTTGGTCGCCTTCCTCGATGAACAAATCGCCCGCGCGAAGAACGAGGGCATCCTTTTCTCCCTGCACATGAAGGCGACGATGATGAAGGTCAGCGACCCGATCATCTTCGGTGTCTGTGTCGAGGTGTTCTTCAAGGATCTCATTGCCAAGCATGGCGCGACCTTTGATGAACTCGGAGTGAACTTTAACAACGGTTTTGGCGACCTGACTGCGCGTCTTGGTGAACTGCCAGCCGACAAGAAGGCGGAGATCGAGGCCGACATTGATGCCGCCTTGGCCGACGGTCCGGACATCGCCATGGTGAACTCCGACAAGGGCATCACCAATCTGCATGTCCCCAGCGACATCATCATCGATGCCTCCATGCCAGCGATGATCCGCACTTCCGGTCAGATGTGGAATGCCAAGGGCGAACAACAGGATGCGCTTGCCGTTATTCCCGACAGCTCCTACGCCTCCGTCTATCAGGCCACCATCGATTTCTGCCGCGAGAACGGCGCCTTCGATCCAACCACCATGGGCACCGTGCCCAACGTCGGGCTCATGGCCCAGAAAGCCGAGGAATACGGTTCTCACGACAAGACCTTCCAGGCGCCCGGCAAGGGCTCCATCCGCGTCACTGATGCCAACGGCAACACGCTCATCGAACACGAGGTCGAACAGGGCGACATCTGGCGCGCCTGCCAGACCAAGGACGCGCCGATCCGCGACTGGGTGAAGCTGGCGGTCAACCGTGCCCGCGCCACCGGTTGGCCGGCGATTTTTTGGCTCGATGAAACCCGGGCGCATGACGCGCAGCTCATCGCCAAGGTCAATGAATACCTCAATGACCACGACACGGACGGACTGCACCTCCGCATCCTCGCGCCACTTGAAGCCACCAAGGTGTCTCTGGAGCGCATTGCCAAGGGCGAGAACACCATCTCGGTCACCGGCAACGTTTTGCGGGATTACCTGACCGACCTGTTCCCGATTCTCGAAGTCGGCACCAGTGCCAAGATGTTGTCCATCGTTCCGCTGATGAACGGTGGGGGCCTCTTCGAGACCGGCGCCGGCGGTTCCGCTCCGAAACACGTCCAGCAGTTTGAGGCCGAAAACTATCTGCGCTGGGATTCCCTCGGCGAATTCCTCGCCTTGGCCGTGTCTCTGGAACACCTCGGTGAAGCCTTCGACAATGCGAAAGCCAAAGTCCTGGGCGCTGCCTTGGACAAGGCCACGGAAAAACTACTCACCGAAAACAAGTCCCCCACCCGTCGCCTCGGTGGCATCGACAATCGCGGCAGTCATTTCTACATCGCCCTCTATTGGGCTGAGGCCCTGGCTGCGCAGGATGACGATGCGGACCTGAAATCCGAATTCGCGCCGATCGCGGAACAACTCTCCGCGAACGAACAGAAGATCGTCGACGAGCTCATTGGCGTGCAGAAGAACGCCGTTGATCTCGGTGGCTATTACCAACCCGACGACGCCAAGGCCGCCGCCGCCATGCGCCCCAGCGCAACTATGAACGACATCATCGACTGATCAGACAGCGCCTGCATCTGGTCGTGTCCTCAAAGCATCCTTTGCCATGCCGCGATGCTTTGTTGCCATCAATCCACCGCCCGAAATCGCCAACGCGATCGGCGAAACGCAGGCGGTGTTCCGGCGTGAGCTGCTTTCCGGCCACTCGCTTCGTTGGACGCAGCCGATACAATTCCATCTCACGCTGAAATTCCTGGGAGAGGTCGAAGCGGACCAGTTGGAAAAACTGTCGGAGGCCTGAAACTTGCCTGCGCCGACAGGTCCCGGTGCCGGCTCGAATTGGCTGCACCGGGCGCCTTTCCGGATGTAAATCGTCCGCGAGTCCTGTGGCTGGGAACTGCCGGGAACGTAACCCAACTGGATGAGCTTCACACGTCGGCTTCATTCCCACGGCACTCCCGGGTTTCCTGGCTGACGGTATGAGACGCTTCAACGCAGAGCACTGTCAGACCTGCGTTCAGATTCGTAAGATGAGCCCGCGTGATCAGGAAACGGCGCTGGAGAAGGGGGATATTGATCTGGCGCTGATGGGCACGGCCTGTCCTGAAGTGAAACGTCGATTCAACACCAAGAACATCCTTAAGGCGCCGTTGTGCATCGTCC
>JAYPXF010000270.1:0-8703 GCA_038154405.1 Verrucomicrobiales bacterium
GCGCCATAGAGGTTGATGGGATTGGCCGCCTTGTCGGTGGAAAGGGCGATCACCCGCTTCACCTCGTTCTCAATCGCCGCCTTGATCACGTTCTCCGCACCATGGACGTTGGTCTTGATGCACTCCATGGGATTGTACTCGGCGGCCGGCACCTGCTTGAGCGCCGCCGCGTGTACCACGTAATCGACGCCCCGCATGGCGGTCATCAACCGCTCGGAGTCACGCACGTCACCGATGAAAAAACGCAGCACTTTGCCGCCCAAATCGGCGAAGCGTTGCTGCATCTCAAACTGCTTGAGTTCGTCGCGACTGAAAATGATCAGCTTCTTGGGCTTGTGCTCACGGAGCATCTTCTCCGTGAATTTGTGCCCGAACGAACCCGTGCCACCGGTGACCAAAACGACTTTGTCGCTCCAATCCATTGGCGGAGGCTAGCGATTTGCCCGGTTCAGGGCCACAAGTGATTGAAGTCGCAGAATTGCCTTTTCACCGGGTGGCGCCTTCCCTTCAATCCTTCGCGCAAACCCGTTGAATCACATCATGAACAAGACACGTGCCCTAATGCTCGCCCTCTTCGCCGTCTTCATGGCGGCCGAATCCAGCTCCTTTGCCGCCAAGAAGAAATGGCGGCCCAAGCTCGGCCTCCAGTCATGGACCTGCCGCCATATGACCTTTGACCAGGTCGTCAAATTCGCGAAGCACAACAAGCTCAAGTATCTCCAGCTCATTGGCAGTCACATCAACCCCAAGGCACCGAAGGCGGAGAATCTGGCCAAGAAGAAGATTTTGGATGAGAACGGACTCGTCTGCTACACGTTCGGTGTCCAGCGGACCTACGACACCAAGGAAGAGAATCGCGAGACGTTCGAGTTCGCCAAATACATGGGTATCAAGCTCATCGTGGTCGAACCCCGTAAGCAGGAGCAGTGGGACAACCTTGAGGAACTCGTGAAGGAATACGACATCAAGCTGGCCATCCACAACCACGGTCATTCATCCGTCTACGGCACTCCGGAGAAAGTCTGGAATGTTCTGAAGAACCGCGACAAGCGCATCGGTGTATGCGTCGACATCGGCCACATCAGCGGCGCCGGATTCGACGTGGCCAAGGCTTTCGTTGACTACAAAGGCCGCGTCTACGACTTCCACGTGAAGGACAAAAAGGTCGAGAAAGCCGCCAATGGCAAGAACGTGATCCTCGACGTGAAGATCGGCACGGGCGACGCCAATTATTCCGGGCTTTTCAAGGAACTCGCCAAGGCCAACTGGCAGGGCGTGATGGCCATCGAAACTGACAACCGCACTTTCGCACAGAATCCGCAGGTGTTTGTGAAGGAAGCAATCCAGTTCGTGAAGAAGAGCACGAAGTAAAATCGGAACGCAATCGATTCGCTGGAGGCCTCCTTCGGGAGCCTCTTCTTTTTACCGGCCGCTGATCAGATAGTTCGGATGATCGCGGTCCTCACCCTGCCGGATGCGGGGGAAGGCCTTGGCGGAAAACGTCGCCGCGACGGTGAAGTCATCCGTTCCACCCTGGAAATCACGCAAACGAAAGACCAGTGATCCCACCCAACTCCGGAAATCCCGATAGATGGAGTAGGATTGCTCCTGCGCCGTGCCATTGCGGGCTTCGAACACCTGACGCGTGTTGAAGCCCCAGTTCTCGTTGAGGCGATAATACCAGCTGCCGAGGATCAGGTTGTTGCCGACTCCCAGTCCCGGAACGGTTCGCAGGTAGCGATGCCCGATGCTCAGACTCCAGCGATCTCCCGGACTCACTACAACGCGATGGTCGGCGAGATTGAACTGCCCCTGGTCGATATCATAGCGCGTTTCTGAAGTTAGCGTCAGCCAGTCCCGCGGCTTGAAGTCGATGTCGGAAAAGGCGTCCGAGAAGGTGTCCTGATCCGGCCGCGTACGCAGGCGCCAGTCGGTGAACAGGTTCCAGGCGAGTAGGGTGTCCGTCTGCTCTTCCCGCTTGGTCTGGAACAGGTTACGCAAACCGAAACGCAGGGTGTTCTCACTGTCCACGGAATCAATTGCGTTAAAATCCGGATAGTCGAGCGGCAGCAGACGCAGAGTGGGAATGATGGAATCAAATTGTGGCAATTCGCTCGGTGTCATATTCGGAGAGGGCACAAATACGTAATTCAACGACGGCTCCATGATGTGACGCAGGCCCGTGGATTTGAACCACGGCAATTCCAGGTCCAGCCACGTACGCGACAGCTTGAACGACGCCTCCATCCCGGTATTGAACACCCACCGGTTCATCTCGGGCCCGGCGAAGCCACCCTCGGTCTCACCGTAATAGGTGTAGCGCTGACCGACGCGGGGCGTGATGTTCAACCAACCCATGTAGGTCTTGGGCAGCAGCACCTGGTGATAGGTGTCGATCCGCGTGGCGGCAAAGGACGGGGTCGAGTTGTCGATGAACTCGTGCTTGAGGTAACCGGCCGAGCTCTGGCTTTCGTAGAAGAGAGGAGTATTGCCAAGCTGTTGCCGCAATCCGGTGAACTGCACGTCCGGCAGGCGTTCCACCCGCTCAAAGAAGTCGTTGATCCGGGGCGAGACGAGGGCATTGAGCGAGAAGTTCCGCCAAAGGTATTCCGCCTCCAGGAACGAATTGGGCTGGGTGTTTTCCTGGTATTCCCATTCAAAGAAATCGCGCAGGATGAAGGGATCGCTCTGTTCCCGCACGACCGCCTTCACCGTGAAATTCGTGCGGACGTCCACCTCATAGGTAAAGTGGATGCGGTGGCGGTTCTTGTCCATCTGACGACCGCCGGCGTTGAGGTGCGGACTGTCGTCGCGGGTGTAGTAACCACGCACTTCGGTCCGGCCGTAACGACCCAGGTCCAGGCTGATATCCGGTCCGATCCCGACGCCCCGCCGGCTCCGGTAATCGAAATGCATGGCGGTGTGCAGATTGTCACTCACGAGCCAGTTGTATTCGGTCATCAGGTAGGTTCCCCACAGGCTGCGATAGCCGGGATCGGTCACCCAGAATCGTTCGTGCTGCTTAAGGCTCAGGTAGTAGCTGGGCAGATAGAAGATCGGCGTCTTGCCAAGATAGATCTTGGCCCGTTTGGCCTTCACGTATTCGCCCGGCACCAGGATCAGCTCCTTCGCCTCCACGCGATAATACGGCTTGGCCAGATCATCGATCGTCACCATCGCATTAGTGGCGGTGTAGACATTGTTCGAAACACTGGCCTGCAGATTGAGACCGCCGGCATAAATAGGGGCGTAACCCGTCCGGAAACTGCCCGTGCTGATATCCTTGGTCTTGAAGTTGTATTGAATCCGCTCGCCCACCCAGCTCTGCCCCTCACCGCGGAGAAACACATTACCCTGCGCCATCACCTCGCCGGTCTGCTGGTTCAGGTTGATGTTGTCCGCCTGCAACTCCGCCTGACGACCATCTTTGGCCTGGTAGGTCACGATCACTCCGTTGCGGGCGACCACCTCACCGGATTCGATGTCGAACTCGACCGTGCCGTCGTCATTCGCCGAACGGATGTTCCACGGAGTCAGGTCCGGCTGCGCAAAAAGGGGAAGTGAAGCAGCCCAACCGCACAGAAGGATGAGAGGGAGGAGCCGTTTCATTGGGCGGAGTGAATCAAAACGGCCCACGCGTGCCAAGCGGGTTTTGTTCACTGACTTTCCGCGCGCAGCAACTGCAGCGGCGGATGCGTCGTGATGCCCCAGGAACCGAAGATGCCGACGGCGATCGTGATGAGGAAGTTGACGCCCACGGCCATGGCCACATGCACGACCGGGAACACGAACGGAACCTCGAAGACGAAGGTGGTCACCGCCCATTGCCCCCCCACCGCCAGCACGATTCCCGTGAGACTCGCCATGATTCCGAGCAGGCTGAACTCGACAAACTGGATCCACAGTATCTGTCTCCGCGAAGCGCCCAATGTGCGCAGCAGAATGCCTTCTTGGAATCGCTGATAACGGCTGTTCAATGTCGCCGTGATCAACAACAGCACGCCGGTCAAGGCCGTGAAGTAGGCCATGAACCGCACCCCGAAGGTGATCTTGCCCACGATGCTGTTCACCACGTTCAGGACGAGCATCAGGTCGATGGATGACACATTCGGGTATTCCTTCGTAACCGCCGACTGCATCCTGGCCGACGCGGCGCTGTCCGCCACGCGGGTCGTGACGATGTAGAAACCCGGAGCGTCATCCAGCACGCCCTTAGGAAACACGACGAAGAAGTTCGCCTGCACGCGACGCCATTCCACCTTGCGGAGATTGGCGATGCGCACCTTGAGATCGATGCCCTGCACGTCGAACACCATTTCGTCACCCACATCCGCACCCAGATCCCGCGCAATGCCGTCTTCCACCGATACCGGTATCACCTCGTCGTCGAATGAAGCCTCCTTCACCCACTCGCCCTTGACGACCGCTTCCGCATCCGTGAGGTAATCGCGAAACGTGCAACGATACTCCCGGCGCAACATCCAGCCCGGATTCCTCCGTCCTCGCCGCCCACGGGGTCGTTCCGTCTCCACCTCCTGCCCGGGACGTCGATTCCGCGCCAGCAGGTCCTTCACGGATGTGCCCTTCACCTCCTTCAGACGCATGGTGACCACGGGCGAAACATCGATGATCGGCAGCTCCTGATCGGCCAACACCTGTTTAACCCCATCGATCTGATCGGTCTGGATGTCGAACAGGATCGCGTTTGGCCGGCTGTTGTTCTCGCTCGGCAACAGCTCGCGGATGAGACCGAACTGGGCGAGGTAAAGCGTCAGGATCATGAACGTTCCCAGCCCGATCGAGAGCATGAGCAGACTTGTGCGGTTGTTCGGCCGATACAGATTCGACATGCCCTGACGCACCACGTAGGTCCATTGTGCCTTGGCGAAGATCCGTGAAAGCCAGCCGATCAGCTTCGCCACCAGCAGCAGCAGCCCGATGGCCAGGGTGAGCGCCACCACGAATCCGACTCCGTGATGCCAACGCTGCGTCTGCGAAACCGCGAAGGCGGTGACCCCGCCGATGATCGCCATATACAGCACCCACAACCACGGATCGCGCGACCGGATTTCCGCCACACTACGCCGCAATACGATCAACGGCGACACGCGCCGCACCTGCAGCAGGGGAATCATGGCAAACAACATGCAGATGCCGAACCCGACCGTCGCCGCGCGCAATACCGGCCACCAGCCGATCGCGAACTTGATCTCCATCGGAATGAAGTCTTCGAAAGCCAACGGCAGATAACGCTGCACGGCGATGCCGGCAACACTCCCTGCAGTCACACCGATCAAACCCAGTGCCGCGCCCTGGATCAGGTAGATCGCAAAGGTCTGTCCGACCGTGCATCCCAGACAGCGCAGCACGCCCACGGAATCCAGCTTCTGACGGACGTGCAGCTGGATCGCCGACGCGATGCCGATCGCGCCCAGCAGCAACGCGATGAATCCGACCAGATTCAGGAAGCGGTGCAGGTTGCGCATTGCGTTGCCGAGGTCCTCCTTGCGTTCCTCCACGGTGTCCACGCCCCAGCGGAAATCACGGCGCACCTGGTTCACCTTTGTCAATGCGGCGGCCAGTCGTTCCTCCGTGTCAAAACGCAGATAGCACCTGTATCGCGCGATGCTGGTCTGGCCGATCAAGCCGGTCGCATCGAGCATCTGATGCGGCAGGTAGACGCGGGGCGCCACGGTGGCGAACACCATGTTTTCGCCCGGCACCTGCTGCAGCGCGCCGACGATTTCAACGGGAATCTGCCCCAGCTGCACGAAGTCGCCGACCTTGGCGTCGAACTGTTGCAACAGATTCTCCTCCACCAACACGCCTTCACCGGCGCGAAACTTCTCCACACCGTCCATCGGCGCCGATTCAATGACTCCGTAGAACGGGAACCTGCCCGTCAACGTTCGGATCTGCACCAGGCGGGCATCACCGGAGAACGGAAATCCGAGCATCGAAGAGAAGGTGGTCTGGTAGGAGAGTTCGCCGCCCAGGTCTGCGAGAAACTCCTTCTGTTCGTCATCGAACGACTGCCGCGCGTCCACCCGCAGGTCGGCGCCGAGCAAGGCCTTGGACTGGTCTTCGATCGCGTCCGTCAGATTCTGGCCAAACGAACCGATCGCCACCATCGCGGCAATGCCCAGCACGATCGAAGACGAGAACAGCAGCAATCGTCCGCGACTGCGCCGGCTGTCGCGCCACGCCATCCTCCATGTCCAGCCACGGAAGAAGGCACCCATGAATTGTGGTGGCCGGTTCATCCTGCGACCGGTTCCTCCGCGACCATGCGGCCGTTCTTCAGGCGAATCACGCGTTCGGTCATCTTCGCGAGATCGAGGTCGTGCGTGACCAACACCAACGAAGTCCCCAGTTCCCGGTTCAGATCAAAGACCAGTTCGACCACCTTCGAGCTGGTGTCGCCGTCCAGATTCCCGGTCGGTTCGTCGGCAAACAGCAGCTTGGGCTGGTTGATGAACGCACGGGCCAATGCAACACGTTGCTGTTCGCCGCCGCTCAATTGTGAAGGGTAATGCCCCAGGCGTTCACCGAGTCCGACCCGGCCCAGCAGCTCCTTGGCCCGTTTGCCCACGCCGGTTTCGCCCCGCAGTTCCAACGGCACCATCACGTTCTCCAACGCGGTCAGATTCGGCATCAGTTGAAAGCTCTGGAACACGAAGCCTACCTCGCGATTCCGCAACGCGGCACGGGCGTCCTCGCCCAGGCCGCCCAAACCCGTTCCGTTGATCTTCACATCCCCGCGTGTTGGTGCATCCAATCCGGCGCACAACCCGAGCAAGGTCGTCTTGCCGCTGCCCGAGGGTCCGAGGATGGCGCAGGTTTGCCCCTTCGTGATGGCAAACGAGATGTCATCCAACACGGTCAGATCACGGTCGCCGCTGCGATAGACCTTCGTCAGGTTGATGGCTTCGAGAATCGGAGATTCACTCACGGGGCGGAGTGTCTGTTTGTGGATTTCAAATTACAAATTACAAATTTCAGGGGTACGCATCCGAGCCGGACTGATTCACCGCCGCTTGACCGGGAGTTTCCACGCGTTGCAGTCTCCGCGCGTGACTTCGCTGCGGAACCGCAATTCGCTCGCGCTCATCGGGATTGTCCTGGTGACGCTGGTGATGTGGTGGCCGTCGGTGCAGGGCGGATTCCTGTATTGGGATGACAATCACAACATCGTGTTCAATGAGCGCGTGCATTCACTGAATGCTGAGAACCTGAAGTGGATGTTCTTCGATGTGGGACCGGACATCCGCTACAAGCCGCTGGGCTGGCTCGCCTGGGGAATGGTCGCGACCGTGTTCGGTGTGGACCCGTTCGGCTTTCACCTCGCAAATCTGTTTCTGCATCTGGTGAACACGGTGCTGGTGTTCCTCCTTTTGAAGCGGATCTGCCTGCTGGTCAAACCGGACAAGTCACCGGACGCAAGGGATCGTTTGCCGCTGTTGGCGGCGGCGGGAAGCCTGCTGTGGGCACTGCATCCCATGCGGGTGGAACCGGTCGCCTGGATCAGTTGCCTGCCGCACCATCTCTGTCTCGCGTTCATTCTCGGAGCGACGCTGGCGTATCTGAATCTGGATTTTTCCAAGAGCGTGTGGCGTCAGCGAGGCTATTGGATCGGTGCGCTGCTGTTCGGCTATGCACTGTTGGTTTTTCCCCTGCCTTTGGGATATCCGGCGGTCTGGTTGGCCCTCAATGTGTTTCCATTGAAACGAATCAGACTCGATTCGCCGGCAACGATCCTCGACAAGGAATCCTGGCGGGTTTGGACGGAGGTGGCGGTGCTCATCGTGATTGCCGTCGGTTTTCTCGCGTTGCAACTGCACTTCCGCTACGTGACGCAGGGCGGCTTTGATCCGCCGAAAACCCTGGCGCAGTTTCCCTTGGAGGAGCGCGCCATGCAGGGGATGTATGTGTGGGCGTTCTATCTCTGGCGGCTGGTGTTTCCGGTCTACCTCGCACCGGTCTACATGGACCTGATCCCCGTGGAACCGACCGGGCTGAAGTTTGTCGCCAGCGCGGTGATCCTGACCGTCCTGATCGGCGTCATCATCGCACGGCGCAGGCAGATGCCGGCGGCGGCCGCAGTAATGATCGCGCATCTCGGCATTCTCGTTCCGGTGTTGGGCCTGACCGAGAAACCGCACTTTCCCGGCGATCGTTACGCGATCATCGACGGTGTGATTCTCACGGCGGGCATCATCGGCTGGCTGTGGTGCGGCGCGCGCGATTGGCGACGCTGGACGATGGTGGGAATCGTCGTCCTCGGACTGATGGTCGCGCGCGGGCAGGCATATCTGCCGGTGTGGCGCGATGACGTGGCGATGTTTCGGACTCAGGCACAACAGATCCCCGATCCGTATCGCTCGACGGCGTTGATGCGACTGGGTTGGGCGCTGCACAACCAGGGAGAATACGCGGAGGCGGAAATCTGGCTGCAGCTGCGCAGCCGCGGCCTGACGCCCGAAAAGATGCCGTTCGACCTCGCCATGGTGCGCGGTCTGAACAGCGAGGGATTGGGACGCCCGATGGAGGCCATTAAATTCTATCGCGGCGCGCTGGCGCAGAGTCCGAACCGGTACTTTGTGATGTATCGACTGGGGCGCGCGCTGTTTGAGACCGGCGAGATTGAGGAGGGCAGAAAACAGTTCGAATTCGCAATTCAGATCGCTCCGGCAGATCTCGCCG
>JAYPXF010000271.1:0-8671 GCA_038154405.1 Verrucomicrobiales bacterium
CTCATAGAGGCCGTCCACTGCCCGCGGCCAGGGGAAATGACCGATGCCGGGGCGGCGATCTCCATCCTCGGCGTGGCAGGCGTTGAACCACATGTTCAGCGCGAACGGTTTGCCCTTTGGTTGGTTGCGGATGAATTCAATTCCACGATCGACAATGAGCTCGGTTTCGTGACGCAGGCTGCCGTCAGGTTGCTTCTTGTAGAAAGGGTTGCGACCGATGGCTTCGAATTCATCGAAGTGATCCTCGCGCTTGTATCCCTTTGGCATCTTGGCGTGCCACTTGCCGAAATAGCCGGTGCGGTAACCGTGTTGGCGGAGTATGTCGGGATAGAGTTCCCGCACGGCATCCGGGCGCGCCTGATCCGGATTGTCGGGAGTGCCATAGCTGCGGCCAATCAAGCCGGAGAGAATAGTTGTGCGACTGACCCAGCAGATCGAATGGCTGACAAAGGCGTTGGCAAAGCGCGTTCCACCTGCTGCGAGCCGGTCGATGTTCGGCGTCTGCACGAGGGGATGGCCATAGCAGCCAAGGGTGCTGGTGGTCTGATCGTCCGTGAAGAAGAAGACGATGTTCGGTTTTTTTGCGGCTTCCGCTGATTGCGAAAGCAGCATGGCGCAGGCAAGGGCGAGGATCTGTTTCATGAGTCGATTGGTGAACGGGGAGCGTTACCGCATCGGGTGGCTCCATCAACAACGATCTGACGTGCCTTCTACCGGAATTGCTTCATGCGTTCGCGGACACGCATGATTATGTTAGCCAGGGTTACGGGAGCACAGCCTTCGAGGCGATTGTTGCCGTAGGCGTGGATACGGTTCTTGCGCTCCATGAATTGCCGCATCAGGCGGACCGTGGCTTTGCGGACCCGTTCGTTCACCTGTTTCACCTCGCTGTAGGGTGAAAACTTGTCGACGGCTGTCTTGTAGTTGCGTCCGTGAGAGAGCAGCAGGCGACTGCCACCGTGCAGGTTGGCGAGCCGATCGCCAATGGTGTCGAGTTGTTCGTCGATGGGCGACATGGCCTCCCAGCTGTTGAACACGTGACCGACTCCGTGGCGTTCGAGCGTGTTCAGGTAATCGTCAGACAGGAGCTCCGGATTGCGAATCTCGATACCGTATTTCCAATTCGCGGGAACGCTCGCGAAGAACTTATCCAATTGTTCGAGCACTTCGTCGAACTTGTTCTCCGGGAATCGGGAAAACTGAAAGATCAGCAGTCCGGTCTGATTGTGGAACGGGCTCAAGGGACCTAGGAATTGTTCGGTGAAGAGTTCGGCGTTCAGGAAATTCGGATTGGATTGGCCGGCCCGGTGGCCCATGCGTTCGATCTGCGGGAAATCGCGCAGGGTGATGTCTTCGGTAACCTTGAAACTGAACTGAAAGTCCGCCAGTACCTGTTCCATGAGGCCGGCGATGTATTTCTCGGTCGGGAAACGATACAGGCCGGCGTCCACGCACACCGTCGGAAAGGTCTCAGCATACTCACTGAGGCAGTCGGCGTTGAATCGCGTCCGGCTGAAGCGGCCCCGATGGGAGTAACGCTTGCGATTGTAGATTAGATCGAGCCAGCCCTCGTACTTCCAGGACGACGTACCGATGAAGATTCCCTGGTCGGCCATGAACCGCGTGCCTTCACGCAGTTCGGCCCGAAGCGGATGTTCCTCATCCTGTTCGTCTGGCAGCAGTGAAAGTTGCTCGGCCATGGGTTTTCTAGCGAAGCGATCCAACACTGCGGTGGGGCGAGAGTCCTCGCGAGCCCACTTCAGAGTCCTGAAGGGACGAAAGATTCGGTCTTCTTCTTTTACATCCCTGCGGGATGTTGATCAGGGCTCGCGGGGACTCTCGCCCCACCGAGGTTTGGACCGCTGGCGCTAGGGGAGAGGGCATACGGCGCTAATAGAGTGCCAGGGGACGCAGGGTGAATCCGGCGGTGGTGCCGCGAATCTTGGCAGTCGTGCACATGTAGCAGAATTCGTAGACCTTCCGTTTGGCAAGTTCTTCAAGGTTGTGGAACTCGCCGATGTGCACTCCTTGTTTGATCAACAGGTAGTTGTGAACCGGCATGAACGTTCTGTGCTTCTGCTGGTGCGCTGCGGCATCGTCTGCATTGGGCCAATATTCCAGGCCGCTCGTGTCGCTGCCGATCAGCATCGATCCCTTTTGTTCCACCAACCACCTGGCGCCTTCCAGGAGCAATCCGGCGGAGTCGTGGGAGGCCAGCAGTTCGCGGGCTTCCGGATCGCTCCAGTATTGAATCGCACCCGTGCGGATGAACACCACATCGCCGGGGCGGAGTTGGGTCTTCTGTTTCTTCAATGCGCCTTGCAGGTCCTTGACCGTGATTCCGTAGTGCGGTGGCAGTGCCTTGACGCCTTTGTAGGCCGCCACATCGATCATGACGCCGCGGGCAATGATTGGCGGAATTCCCGAGGCGTCGCATTTGCGCGGTCCCCAGTCACCACCCCAATCGGCTTCCTTGAATCCGTTATACCAGTGGTTGTCCTTGCCTTCGACGGCGTGACAGAGCCCGTCAATCTGGGTGGCCACGTTGTCGCTGATGAATAGCGCGCAGCTGTGCCAGGCAGTGCCAGTTTTTGCCGGAGGAAAATCGCCCTGGCGTTTCACGCCTTCCGGTGAGCGGAAGGTCATGATCTCCCCGGGGTTGTGTCCTGGCCACTTGAAGGAATTGCGATCGTAGCTGACGCCGAGATCGAGGGTCTTCCCGGTCTTGGCCAGACGCAGTGCGGCAGCGCGGGAGGCATCAGTCATTTCATTCAATGCGCCGATTTCGTCCTTCGGTCCCCATACCCATCCCCAGCCCTTGCCGGGTTTCCATTTCTTCATCTTGGCGGGAGCGGCATGGGCGCTGGCGCCGGCCATCGAGATCAATGCGATGACGACAATCGTTCGGTATGCGTTCTTCATGGCGAAATGTTGTGGTTTGATAGCGCGATCAATCGTGGTGACAAGTCCTATTGCCAATCACGGAGGGAACCGCTCCGTTGGTTCCGGTTTGATGCCCTGAAGAATGCTTCCACCCAAAACGACATCGACAGAGCGATGCCCTCCAAACATGGCGTCTTCATAATTCAGTGAAAGTCCCGGCTCTTGCCCTTCTCCGGTTGGGTTTCCAGGTTGGGAACCCACAGACGGTCGGCGACGAGGTGGACGACGCCGGACTGGGATTGAAGTTTGCCGGTGACACCAAGGAAGGGGGCGGTCTTCGCCAGTATGCGGTAGCGCTCGAAGGTGTTTTTCCAGACGACGAGATTCACGAAGCCGGTCTCGTCTTCCAGGGTCATGAAGACGACGCCTTTGGCCGTGCCGGGACGCTGGCGGCAGATGACCATGCCGGCGTAGTTCATGCGACGGCCATGCGGCATGTTGCGGACGGTTTCGGCGTCGGGCAGGCCGCGACGTTGCATTTCCTGACGTAATGGTGCCAGCGGATGCCCTCGGGCACTGTGACTGGAGTAATCATAATCCCAGGCAATGGTCTCAAAGGAATTCAAGGCATCGAAGCGGGCTTCGGGTTCGTGCGACTGCAGGTCGAAGTGTTGGTCTTTTCGGCGTTCGAAACTGAGCACATCCCACAAGGCCTCACGACGGTCATGCATGATTCCTTCCAAGGCGCCGCTTTCGGCCAGGCGTTCACGCATGCCTTCATCCACGCCGGTGCGTTGGGAGAAATCGTCGAGTGACCTGAACGGCATGGCTTCCCGTGCCATGACAATGCGATCCCCCTCATCCGGTTGAATGCCCTTCACATAGCGCAATCCCATGCGCACGGCGAATCCTTCACCACTCCCCGGCATCGGTTCCATAGTGCAGTCCCAATCGCTGTGCCGCACGTCGATGCTGCGCACCTGGATGCCGTGGCGCTTGCCATCCTCGATGAGTGTGGCGGCGCTGTAGAAACCCATCGGTTGTGCGTTGAGCATCGCGGCAAGGAAGGAGGCGGGATAATGGCATTTTAACCAGGATGTAGCATATGCTATGTGTGCGAAACTCGCAGCGTGACTCTCGGGAAAGCCGTATTCGCCAAAACCGCGGATCTGTTCGAAGACGCGTTCGGCGAATTCCTCCTGGATGCCTTTTTCCATCATGCGGGAGATCAATCGTACGCGATGACGTTCGATCCGTCCGGACTTGCGCCAGGCGGCCATGTCGCGACGCAGTTGATCCGCTTCACCCGCGGTATAGTCCGCCGCGACGATGGCCAGCTGCATGACCTGTTCCTGGAACAACGGAATGCCCAGCGTCTTTTCCAATACCGGCTTGAGACTCTCATGCGGGTAGTCCGGATCCTCCAATCCGTCGCGACGACTCAGATAAGGGTGCACCATGCCGCCGCTGATCGGTCCCGGTCTTACGATGCTGATTTCGATGACGAGGTCGTAATAATTCTTCGGTTTCAGCCGAGGTAGCATGGACATCTGCGCCCGGCTTTCGATCTGGAACACGCCAACGGTGTCGGCCTGTTGGATCATCTGGTAGGTCTGTGGATCGCCTTTCGGAATCGAGGCGAGCGTCCATCCTTGGTGACTATGATTCTCAATGAGATCAAAGGCCCGATGCACGACGTTCAGGGCACCGAGTCCCAACAGGTCCACCTTGAACAGTCCCAGGTCTTCCACGTCTTCCTTGTCCCATTGAATAACGGTGCGCTCCGGCATGGTGGCGTTTTCAATGGGCACCAGATCATGGACGGGTTCGTGTCCGAGCAGAAAGCCGCCGGGATGAATGGACAGATGCCGGGGCACATCCTGAATTTCGGCGACGAGGCGCGAGAAGGTGTCCCACAGGCGATTGTCCTGCGCGCATTGTGAATTCTGAAATGATTCGGGCGTGGCACGTTCGTAGTGGGTGAAGTTGCGGGCGAGTTGTTCCAACGCCACCTCGGGGATTCCCAACACCTTGCCCACTTCACGAATGGCGGACTTGCTGCGGTAACGGATGAAGTTCGCCACCATCGCGGCGTGGGTCCGGCCGTATTTGCCGTAGACATGCTGGATCACCTCCTCGCGTCGGTCGTGTTCGATATCCAGGTCGATGTCCGGTGGTTCCGCCCGTTCAAGGGAGATGAAACGTTCGAACAGGAGGTTGATGCTCTTCGGATCAACAGCGGTGATTCCGAGGCAATAGCAGACGACGGAATTCGCGGCCGATCCGCGGCCTTGGCAAAGGATGTTGTTTTCCCGGCAGAAGCTGACGATCTCCCACATCGTCAGGAAGTAGCCGTCGTAGTCGAGTTTCCGGATGAGGCTCAGTTCCTTTTCGATCTGTGTCTTCACCTCGGTTGCCAGACCGTTTTGCGGATAGCGCTCGTGTACCCCTTCGTAGGTAAGCTTTCGCAGCCATTCGGAAGAGGTCATGCCACCTGGCAGTTTCTCCGATGGATAGCGATAGCGGATCTGCGAAAGCGAAAAAGTGCAGCGGGCGGCAATTTCGACCGAGCGTTCCACCGAAACCGGATCGTCTGCGAAGAGACGGGCAAAACCATGGGGCGCGCGCAAGGCGTGTTCCGCGTTCGGTCGAATCAGGCGTCCGGCGGTCGAAAGCGTGACTCCGTGGCGGATGCAGGTGAGGACATCCTGCAATTCACGGCGGGCAGGGGTGTGATAGAGCGTCTCCATTCCGGCGACGGTCGGAAAACCGTATTCCTTGGCACGTTCACGAATACGATGTTCGCGAAGTACATCGTCTACCTCGCGATGTCGTGTGACCACGGCGTAGAGCCGGTCGCCAAAGGCTTTCTTCAAACGGCGTGCCAGGAGTTCCGGTTCGGATTTCTCCACCAACAGACTGCGGGCGCCGCCCCACAAGGCGATGAGCCCGTCCGCATGATCACAGATCTCCGACCAGTCAACCTGGCTGGCGCCTTTCGGGCAGCGCAATCGTCCGCGGGAAACCAGGCGACAGAGATTCGCATAACCCTCGCGATTCATCGCCAACAGGATCAGCGTCGAGTTGTCCGACACGGTGACCTCCGACCCGACGATGAGTTGCACGCCGAGTTCCTGCGCTTTCTTGTGCGCGCGCACCATCCCGTAAACGCCATCCCGATCCGTCAATGCCAGCGAGCAGAGACCCAACCGGCAGGCCTCTTCCACCAATTCATCCGGATGACTTGCCCCTTCGAGAAAGGAGTAGTTGCTCTTGCACCAAAGTGGTACGTAATCGGTGGGGTGGGGCATGGCGGATCAAAAACAATCTCCCCAAGCGCCAGCGGTCCCAAATGCGGTGGGGCGAGAGTCCTCGTGAGCCCTGACTAAAGCCCTGAAAGGGCGACACCTTAAGCACTCTCTTGCTGTCGTCCCTCCGGGACTCTGAAGTGGGCTCGCGGGGACTCTCGCCCCACCATTAGTACGACTGCTGGCGCTACGGATGACAGGGCTCATTCGACCTCTCCTTGCAGGTGCCAGCGTTGGCGTTTGTGGTCGTTGTAGATCCAGAGCCAGCGGCCGCTGCGGACGCGGACGTAGTAGTAGCTGCGGACGGCTTCGCGGGTCCACCAGCCGCCGGAGACGACATACGGTCCCAAGGTTTCCTCGGCGGGACCGTCGGCCATGTCGCCCACCAGCCAGCCGTCGGGTTCATGCCGGGAACGCGGTGGCAAAGGGATGCGTTGGGAATAGAGGCGACGAATCAAGGTGAGCTGTTTGTCTTCCGCCGGTTGGGCGGGAAGCAGTTCGG
The DNA here is from genome assembly GCA_038154405.1 of Verrucomicrobiales bacterium. Classification (GTDB taxonomy): domain Bacteria; phylum Verrucomicrobiota; class Verrucomicrobiia; order Limisphaerales; family JAYPXF01. The sequence continues at coordinate 6,694 of JAYPXF010000271.1, forward strand.
TCATCGATTCCCATACAAACTGCGCCTCGGGCAGATGTCCTTCATGCAGACTGGCGTGCCTGACCGCTTCGTTGCCAAATTCCGCACGGATCTTGGCGAAGGCGCGTTCGGCGGCCTTGTGATCCCGTCGCGGCGTTTCTCGGAAAAGGGTCAGCTGGCGTTCGGTGGCAGGAACACCGGTGGCGTGCATCTTCAGTTCCACGACACCGGCGGACAGCGCGAGGGATTCAAGTCGCAGGTGAACGAGGTACATCAGTTGCTTGGCATCCAGTGTTGGCGCGGCGGGCAACAGGTCGTCGTCCAGATCGGTCTTGTCATCTAGGATGAGTTTGAGGCGAAGTTTGCGCAGAGCCAGCCGTCGTTCGGAGAGGTCGCCCAACATGGAACGGAGCAGGGGATCAATGATGACGCAAAGCCGCTCGGCATTGGTCTCGTTATAGTCGAGAACGGTCGTGCGGATGATCGGCTCCGGCAAGGGCACGGACTGGACCGGACTCCAGGTCTGGCCGTTTGCCTGCCGGTGAAGTTCCTGTGCCTCGATTCCGAAGCGTTTGCGGATGCCCTCGGCCGGCAGTTTCATGAAGTCTCCCGAAGTGCGGACGCCGAGCTTGAGCAGTTTGTCGCGCAGACGTTGTTCCAACCCCAGACGATCAAGGGTGACGGTCTGGACCTTGGCCTGTTCCTCCTTCACGTTGCGGAACACGAGATCGCGTGAACCGGACATGGAGGCGGCATAGGTTCCGAAACGTGAAAAACCGACGCTTACGACTGCTTGGAAACCCGCCTGGTACAGATCGCTTTTCACCAGTTGCGACCATTGCTCCAGTGAGGGATACAACCGTTGCAAACCTGACACATCGATCCAGAAGACACCGGGCTCTTTGCCGGATGGTTCGACGTCCGGGCTGAAACGCGCGAGGCGGCGGGTCAGCTTTTCCACCTGGGTGGCGATCTCATCATCGGTCACCACGCCGGCGCGCAGCTCGTGGGCAAGTCCCAGTCCGGCTGCATAACGCATGCCGGGGAGAATACGGTTGGCGCGGGCGCGTTCGTTGACCCATTTGATGAGGCCGGAAGGCTTGTCGCGATCCACCACGGCGGCGGGCAGTCGTTCCCATTCGGGATGACTCCGCATCAACACCTGCAGCGGCATGGCCGGCAGATTAACACAAGCCATCCGGTCCATGACAAATCTCCGAGTGTTGCCAGGTCGAGGAACTGCACTTGTCCCTCACCACGCGCAACTCGCATTGGTAACGATTGAATTCCGTCCGCTTCTTCGTGCTCTCCGCCCGCAGGGAAACGAGGGATCCCAGGTTGGGCACACGACCGTCCCTGCGGGTCAGACAGATCAGCGCGGCATGATGCCGCTTGGCCAGACCTGCCAGGCGGGTCTGCACTCCCATGGGCAAACGTGCCGCGTTGCCGAGATCCAAGACGACCAGTCCAAAGCCGCCGGAGCGGAGGAGGGTATCCGTCACCCGCGCCGCCTTGGGGACATCTTCGATCCACACGACCGGCAAGGCGTCGAGATCAATTCCCGAAGCGGCGAAATCCGGAGGAAAGAAGATGGAGTCCCGTGCTGATACCCAGGCGGCGGGTTCGTTGTTGTGTTGAGCTTCAAGGATCAGGCTGGCGGCCATGGTCAAGGCCGCCGTGTTGCCTGTGCTGGAAATTTCCACCAGACGCCCGGCCGTGTTCTTCAAACGCCAGTCGTTTGTCGCCGTCTGTTCCGGCATGCGGCTGGCCGTGAGCACGCCTTTGATGTTCGGAAGGACTTTCATGAGACGGGTGAAAGGATGCGCTGAGGGGATGGACAGCAGTTGGGGAAGAGTTGTCTCTCATTCGTAGCGCCAGCGGTCCAAACCTCGGTGGGGCGAGAGTCCCCGCGAGCCCTGATCAGAGTCCCGCAGGGGCGACAGCAGTTGGGTATTGAAAACCCATTTTCTTGCCACCTTTTCTGTCGCCCTTTCAGGGC
>JAYPXF010000272.1:0-3035 GCA_038154405.1 Verrucomicrobiales bacterium
CAAATGAGCAATACAAGGGAGGCGCGGGTCTGAAGGTCCGTAGACTCGGAAGAAACGCTCTTTGAAGCAGTTCAGACTCCCCAGCAGCAAGAGACTCGCAAAAACGATTTTGGAAATAAGTCCGAACCGCTTCGGACTGGTTGGCGGGGACTGATTCTCTTTCAGTTCACTCATCGGATTTCCTTGACTGCATATCCCCAATGTATTCATGGACATGGCTGAATCAAGTTTCGCATATTGCAGCTACTCAGCAATCGGCGCTCATGGCGCGTTCGCTTGAACTCACACGAAAGTTTTAAGGTATCAGTCCGTGGGGCCATTTAACCGGCTGGCTAGGCGTTTTTCACGGGGAGAATCGAGGAAATTACTTTTCGACGGGGAGGGTTTTCCGTTTAAGTTTCGGTCGCTGCGGCGGAATAGATTTTTTAGAGAATGAAGATTGTATTGGCATATTCGGGAGGACTGGACACCTCGGTCCTCATGTCTTGGATCAAGGACACCTACAACGCGGAGATGATCGGTTTCTGCGCGAACATCGGGCAGGAGGAGGAACTGCGCGGTCTCAATAAGAAGGCGATCCGCACCGGCGCTTCCACGATGTACGTAGATGATCTGCAGGAGGAATTTGCCGCGGATTTCATCTACCCGATGATGCGCGCGGGGGCGATCTATGAAGGCCAGTACTTTCTCGGCACCAGTATCGCGCGGCCGCTGATCGCCAAACGGATGGTGGAAATCGCCCGCAAGCACAAGGCGCATGCCATCGCCCACGGTGCGACGGGCAAGGGTAATGACCAGGTGCGCTTCGAACTCACAACCGCGGCCTTGGCCCCGGATCTGGACATCATTGCGCCGTGGCGTGACGAACGATTTCGCGGCGAGTTTCCCGGGCGCAACGAAATGATCGCCTATTGCAAGGAGAAGAAGATCGACGTCCAGGCCAGCGCGAAGAAACCGTTCTCGATGGATCGCAATCTCCTGCACATCTCCTACGAGGCGGGAATTCTGGAAGACCCTTGGTTCAATGCGAACGACACCAAGTATCGCGATTACTTCACGACCTTGTCGGTCTTCCCCGAGGACGCGCCAAACAAGGCGGAATATGTGACGCTCGAATTTGAGAAGGGTGATGTAGTGGCGGTGAACGGCAAGGCGATGACTCCGCTACAGGCGATGCGTAAGCTGAACAAGCTGGGCGGCAAGCACGGCGTGGGTCGGGTGGACATGGTGGAAAACCGCTTCGTCGGTATGAAGAGTCGCGGCGTTTATGAGACTCCTGGCGGCGCGATCATGCACTTCGCCCATCGCCAGATGGAAAGCCTGACCATGGATCGCGAGGTCATGCACCTGCGCGATTCGCTGATCCCGAAATATGCCGAACTGGTCTACAATGGATTCTGGTATGCACCCGAGCGTGAGACGCTTCAGGCCTTCGTTGATGAGAGTCAGCAAAATGTTTCCGGGACTGTGCGAGTGAAACTCTACAAGGGCGGGATCCACGCCGCTGGCGTGAAGTCCCAGTTCAGCCTCTATAATCCTGACATCGCCACGATGGATGCGGATCCGACCAATGCCTACAATCAGGACGATGCCACCGGCTTCATTCGCCTGAACGGCCTGCGTCTCCGCGTTGGCGCCATGGTCGAGGCGGGCAAGAAGAAGCCTGTGAAGAAGAAGGCTGCGAAAAAGAAGAAGTAAGCGTTTTGCGATTGCTCTCTGAGCTGTAGCGAAAGATGCGAATTCTTCCACGACCGGAGTCGGGATTTTTTGCAAATTCCGCTACGAGTGCGCGCCCGGGGATTTGCTCAGCGCTTCCTGCAACACTTCCAGTTCCTGCATGGCGAATTGGCGGTAGTCGTATTTTCGGACGAATTCGCGTCCGTCTTTGCCGCGCTTCTTCAGGCGTAGTGGGTTGTTCAACAAGGCAATGGTTTCTCCCGCGGCGGCCTGATGATCGCCGCGGATGACGGATTCCAATTGCGTGGGAAACACCTGGCTGAATACGGGAAGTTCGTAGGCTACGACAGGCATGCCGAAGGCGAGAAATTCGGTGATCGAGAGTCCCCAGCCTTCCTCGTAACTGAGGCTCAGTCCAATGCGGGATTGCGAGAGGAAATGGTCCTTCTCCTTCTCCGAAATGCCGCCGGTAATGATCACGGAATCGAGTAAACCCATCTCGGCAAACTTCTTTTGCATCCCCTCCCGGTGTGGTCCTTCACCGATGACGACCATGCGGGCGTCTGGTTTTGCGCGAAGCACGGCTTGCCAGTATTCCGGCAGTTCAAAGACGCCTTTCTGCTCGTGCATGCGGCCCATGAAGGCCACGTCGAATTCCTTTTCCTGCGGGTGATGGGAGATGATCGCCTCGACGTCGATGCCGCAGCCTATTTGTTTCGTATCGGTCGGATCCAGGTCGAGGGACCGTTCCAGATCCCGGTAATCGTCCTGCACGGTCTGGCTCAGGCACATGACGGCACCTGCTTCGTCGTGCATCGCCTTTGCTGCAAGTCGTTCGGTCTTCAGGAACAGATTGTTGATGAGTCCGCCGCGTTTGGGTTGGGAGGCGAGCACATGCTGGACCTTGGCAACCCAGGGGCAACGGTTGCGCAGTGCCATCACCTGTGCGCAATAGATCTCGACGATGAATTGCCCCGATGCGTAGACAACATCGTAAGTCCTTTGCAGCGGCAGGGTATGCGCCGTGCAACAGCGCCATGCATAAGCGGGGAAGTAAGTCCAGGTCTTGGAAAGATGTCGGTTGGCACTGAACAGGTCATCGCTGCTGACCAAACCGGCTTCAGGGGATAGCTTTTCGAACTGTGGAAATCCAGCGCGGGCAACGAGGAAGTCGACATGGTGCCCCTGCGCAATCCACTCGTTGGCCATGTAGGCGTAGTGCTTCAAAACCCCGGAGATCGAGGTGGAGTCCATGAGTGAATTGTGGACGACCAGTATGTTCACTGTGATTCCAAGGTGACCTGTTCGCCGCGCGCCCGGGCTTCGAGGTCTTCAAATCCAAGGCGAAGCACCGCCAA
>JAYPXF010000272.1:3045-5411 GCA_038154405.1 Verrucomicrobiales bacterium
CGCCCGGGCTTCGAACCATTCGCTGGCACGGGGCAGGATGTTGTCCCAATGCAGTTTGTTCGCCCGTTCCCACGCGGCCTTGCGCCATTCTTGATAGGCGTCTTCCCGGGCAAACGATCCTTCGATGCGATCGGCCAGTGAGGTCGGCGTTTCCTGTTCGGACACGATGCCGGTGTCTTCGTTCAAGGTGGATTCGATCAAGCCGCCCACGGGATAAACCGCGCCCGGAGTGCCCATGGCGTTTGCCTCGGTGACGTTCAATCCCCATCCCTCACGCTGTGAAGTGTGGAGGATGAAATGCGCCTTCTTGAGAATTGCATTCTTGTCCGCTTCGGAAAGTGGGCCGGTGAATTTCACGGGTTCGTGATTCGCCAGATCCTTCAGTCGGGCTTCTTCTTCCCCTCCGCCGTCTATGGTCAGTTCGACCGGATGCTTGCGCCGGGCAAGCTCGGCCACCGTCTGGACGGCGTGATCGATCCGTTTGTTCGGTGCGAGTCGGGACACGACAGCAAAGCGGTAGGGCGGTTTGAGTTTTTTCTGTGGGAGTTTGGGCAGCACTTCGACATCCGTTCCGTAATTGACCACGGAAACCTCTCTCACGCCGTGGCCATGGAGCAATCGCCTGGTCTCGTTGGAGCCGGTGAAAAAGTGTGTGTTGCGGAAATGCCAGTGGGTCCAGCGTTCCTGAAATTGACCGATCGCGCTGAACGGCCAGTGGTAGAACGCGTTCCAGATCGGCCCGAGAACTTCGTGGATATAAGCGACGCAATTTGTTCCGCACCACGATGGCGCAAACCACGGAATGCCGTGATGCTGATCCATTACAAGATCGAACGGTCGCTGCTGGCCGTACCAATGACGTGCCGCGAGAATCGACGTGCCGGTGCCGCCTTGGCGGACGATGTTGATGCCGTCTATGTTCTCTTCTTCAGCCCCGCCATCGAAGCCGAACGTGAACCAGTAGGCTTCATGCCCGCGCCGGACCAGGTCCGCCAGGTAGGCTTGGGTGACGCGTTCAGCTCCGCCGGCGAGCGGGTTCTTTGGGTCACGCCAATTGAGCATCAAAAAACGCATGAACGAATGGTCGCGCAGTGTCGTGCCTTCCTTAGAATCAGCTCAAACAAATTCCGATATCGGTGTGCCTGTCTTCGAACGGGTGGACCGGGAGGTGACAATTCGCAAGTTTCATCGAAATATCGGGGCGAAACTGCTGGCTGGGCGATCAGGGATCAAAAAACTTAGTGAAATTCGATGGATTTTGGTTTTCTATTTCCTGCTGATTTCTGGCGAGCGATCGGCCATAAACAGCGCTTGCGAGTTCTTTCAGACGCTTATCCCGCCGGTGTTGAAGTTTTTTGCGCACAGGTATGACGAAACTTTTCTCAAAGTTAGTTACGGCGATTCATCAGTGGATTGACAGCGATTACAACGCTGGCCACCCCGATGATTTCAAAGACTATCCGGAAAAGGTGGAGTGGATTCGCTGTATTCCATTCATGATCCTTCATGTAGGGTGCTTTGGGGTGATCTGGACGGGATGGAGCTGGACGGCGGTGGGAGTTGCCGCATTTCTGTATTTCTTCCGGATGTTTGCGATCACGGGGTTCTATCATCGCTATTTTTCGCATCGGACCTTTCAAACGGGTCGATTCTGCCAATTCCTCTTTGGACTGGCCGGGGCTTCCGCCGTTCAACGCGGCCCCTTGTGGTGGGCGTATCATCATCGTCACCACCATCAGCATTCCGACGATGAGTACGACGTGCATTCGCCCAAGCACAAGGGATTCTGGTGGTCGCATATGGGCTGGATCACGAGTAAGGCCAACTTCCCGACGGACTACGACAAGGTGAAGGATCTGGCCAAGTTCAAGGAACTGGTGTTCCTGAACAAATTCGACACGGTGGTGCCGGTGCTGCTCGCAGCCGGTCTCTTTGGATTGGGAAACTATCTGGAATCAGCCTATCCAGTGCTCGAAGTTACCGGTGTGCAACTGTTGGTGTGGGGATTCTTCATCAGCACGACCTTCCTGTTCCATGGTACCTGCACGATCAATTCGCTTTCCCATGTATTTGGCAGACGGCGATTTGAAACCTCGGATACGTCCAAGAACAACTTCCTGTTGGCCCTGATCACGCTGGGGGAAGGCTGGCACAACAACCACCATCACTACATGCACAGCACACGACAGGGTTTCAAGTGGTGGGAGATCGACATCACTTTCTACATTCTGACGATCATGTCCTGGTTCGGAATCGTGCGGAATCTTAGACCCGTTCCGCCGTCGGTGATGACGCAGGCCAAAGAGGCGAAATCGCGTGGATTTTTCCGGTTTCTGAACCGGTTGCCGAAACAAGGGGGATTACGG
>JAYPXF010000272.1:5421-8576 GCA_038154405.1 Verrucomicrobiales bacterium
CTCACGTTTGGATAATGAATGCGGGCTTCCTCTGGAGAACGAAAGTGGTATCTTCGATGGACACACGACGCGATTGAAACCCAAACATGACCTGAGCGTCAGGCTGCGTATGAAGCAAAGTAACCTCAAATCCATCGTATTCGCCCTGTTCTCCACCATGCTCTTTCTTGCTGTCTCAAATGATGCTGAGGCCGCCAGCAAATATGGCGCAAAAGGCAAGGATATCGGCAACTTCATGAACGCCTTGCATAAGGGCAAGAATTCGTATGCCACCTTGGCTAAGCAGGGGAAGCTCAACAGCCGGCAGCTGAGCCAGTTGGCGGGCAATTATCGTCTGATGATGAATCTGACGCCCAACAAGAACAAAGCACAGTGGCGGGCGAGCGTCGCCGCGCTGGTGAATGCAACGTCGAAACTGGCGCGCAATCCCAAGGATCCCAAGCTGATCGCCGGCTATTCCCGGGCTTCGGACTGCAATAGCTGCCATCGCAAACATCGCTGATGCTTCAGCGTCGCGCGGCACACGATCATTTATGAGTCTCACCGATTCCGAAAAAGCGAAACGTGTGGCGCGCATCGAAGCGCTGGAAGCCGAGGTCGAATCTCTGCGTGAATCGGCCCAGCGGCTGCGTGACGGACAGAAGATGGCGTTTGGCGCCCTGGCCGGCGTGGCTGCGCTGCTAATCGCGTTTGCCTGGCACTCGGGGCACAAGACCTACGAGAATGACAAGCAGGCGATGTTGGACGCCTTGAATAAGGCGAACGACGAGCGGCAGCAGAAATTCCAGGCGTCCCTGACAAAAGACGCGGAAGAACAGGGCAAGCTGATCGACAGCCGCATCGCCATCAAATGGCGCCAGCTGCAAAGTGGCTTGGCGGCGTCCGGGGGATCATCATCCAACGCGATTGCGCGTCTGAACTCAGACATCACGCGGAAGATTGTGATGATCTCCGATCAGATCGATCAGCGTTATGGCGAGGTTGCCGGACTGACCTATTTCAACCAGGCCATCGCCACCTTGAACAAGGGTCTGCCCGCGGCTTCTGCTGAATACTTCATGTCCGCTGCGTTGGCGTTCTGGCAATCGGGGGACGAGAACAATGTCCAGACCTGCATGGCCCGTCTGTTTCAGTACTGCCTGCCCCGCATGCGTCAACGCGATCTTGCGGCCCGTCCATCTGTGGAAGAGAAATACGGCTTGCTGCTGGCCAAGATGGAGTCGCTAAACACCGGCGGGAAATGGCAGGTGGCCATCGGCGAGCTGCGTCGCCTGATGAGCGAAGTGAAAGCTCGCAAGTGAATGGATTGCAAGGCATCGCTCCGTCGATGCCGGGTTGGGTGTGAGGCAATTCAGGCCAGATACTGTCCAGACGGTATTCAGGCCGCCTCCGCTTCCGGGGAGAGGAAGTCAAGGTATTCGGACAGTTGATGCCGCAATTCTTTTCTTGGCACGATCGCGTCAATCAATCCGCGTTCGATCAGGAATTCAGCGGTCTGAAATCCGGGAGGCAGCTCTGCCTGGGTGGTGTCCTTGATCACGCGCGGTCCGGCAAATCCGATCATTGCACCCGGTTCGGCAAGGATGAGATCGCCGACGCTGGCGTAACTTGCCATGACCCCGGCCGTGGTCGGATGGGTGAGCACACTGATGTAGGAAAGCTTCTGCTCGGCATGATAGGCCAGCGCCGCGCAGGTCTTGGCCATCTGCATCAGGCTGAACATCCCCTCATACATGCGCGCTCCTCCACTGGCGGATATGATCACCACGGGATGACCGCCCTTGGTGGAGGCCTCGATCACGCGGGTGAGTTTCTCCCCGACGACCGAGCCCATGGAACCGCCCAGAAACCGAAAGTCCATCGCGCCGATGCCGATGGTCCGACCATTGACCTTGCCCATGCCGGTGACCACGGCATCCGCCAATCCGGTCTTCTTCTTGTAGCCTTCCAGCTTCGCGGTGTACTTGGCGACGCCGGTGAATTCCAGCACGTCTACACTGGAAAGTTCCGCGTCCAGCTCTGCGAACGAATCTGGGTCAAGCAGCGAATCAATCCGTTCACGGGCGGAGATCGTGAAGTGGTAGTCACAGTGCATGCAGACCTCGAGGTTGTTCTCCAGTTCCTTGTAGTAGAGCAGCTCGTTACAGTCCGGACATTTGGTCCAAAGCCCCTCGGGAATCTCGCGTTTTCGGGATGTTGATTCACCGAGCTTGGGCCGCGTGACAAACGTGGTGTCGGTGTGATGCTCGGGCGGTGTGACCGCAGCCGGCACGGCATCCACGTCAGGAATCTGATGGGTGATCTTTTTTTCTGCCATATCCAGGTTGTGCCTGAAGGTCGGCGCATCACGCCGATCAGCGGGGAGTTAAATTGATCCTCCCGCGGATGGCGAGTGAGTTTTTCCGGATGAAGCCCGGGAAACATGATGAAACTGTAGGTTTTACGTGTTTTTCGTTCCCCTGTTGCTACGCTCTGCCTGATGCGAGTTCGCGCGCTTTTTCCAACCTATGTCTACTGTGGTCCCCTTCAGCGCAAGGATGCGAAAGCTTTCAACTGCGAGCTCATGCGCGAGATCACGCAGATCGAGGACTACGACGTGCCGGGGCAGAAATGGTCGCGCGAGAATTATCGGGGCGGTTACACATCCTACGGCAGCATGGACAAGCTGCACCAGTTTTCCTCCACCTTCATGGATCTGGAAAAGAAACTGAATCGTCATGTGAAGACCTTTGCCAAGGAGCTGGAATACGATCTCGATGATCGCGCATTGGTGATGACCGATTGCTGGGTGAACGTGATGCCGGAACATACGGTTCACGGTTCACACATCCATCCCACTTCGACGATCAGCGGCACGTACTATGTGAAGACGCCCAAGGGCTGTTCGAGCATCAAGTTCGAGGATCCGAGACTGGCCAGCATGATGGCCGCACCTCCTCGGAAGTCCGACGCCCGGGTGGAGAACCGGCAGTTCATCGAATATCCGGCCGAGGCGGGCAACGTGGTTTTGTTCGAAAGTTGGCTGCGCCATGAGGTTGCTGCGAATCCGGTGAAATCCGAACGCATCAGTATCAGCTTCAACTACAACTGGTTCTGATTTCGTATGGAAGAACGGTCGCCAACGGTCACTCGACCCATTCGACGGATCTTCGAGG
>JAYPXF010000273.1:0-4724 GCA_038154405.1 Verrucomicrobiales bacterium
CCCTCGGCGAATCTGAGGGCCAGATCGTCGAACGGCTCGGTAAGGTGCTCAAGCAGTTGATTGAGCACGAGGAAAACGCCCGTGCAACTCTCTTGGAAAGCAAGGCCAGCACGGTCTACGATCAGATCGGCCGGGCCTACGGCACGCTTTCCAACGCCCACATTGTGGCTTCCAAGGAGGCCATGAATCTCCTGTCACTGCTCCGCTTGGGCGTGGATCTGGGCATGTTCACCGGTCTCGACCGGGGGGTGATCGACGAGCTCTTCCTGATCACCCAGCCGGCCCATCTTCAAAATCAGCACTCCGGCAAACTCGGGGCCGAAGAACGCGATGTCTTGCGTGCCAAGATGCTCCGAGACCGCCTGAAAAAGGTGAAACGACCGCATTTGCCTAAAAATGCTTAGTTTCGCTAAAGGCGTGGCTGGACAAAACCGATCAATCATTACAACTTCAGGTGTCATATGAGCGATGAAGCGATGAGCAATTTCACGCCCAGAGCCCAACAGGTTCTGGCACTTGCCCGCAAGGAAGCGGACCGCTTTAACCACAATTTCGTCGGTACCGAGCACCTGTTGCTCGGCCTGATCAAATTGGGCCAGGGAGTGGCCGTCAACGTCCTGCAAAAAATGGGTCTCGACCTGGAAACCGTCCGTCTGGAGGTGGAAAAGCAGGTCGGGACTGGCCCTGATCAGAAGCAGGTGGGCAACATTCCCTACACGCCGCGGGTGAAGAAGGTCCTTTCCTTGGCTGCCAAGGAAGCCAAATCCCTCAACCATACCTACGTGGGTACCGAGCACATTCTTCTCGGTCTGCTGCGCGAAGGCGACGGCGTCGCCGCCCGGGTTTTGAAGAACCTCGATGTCGACATCGAGCAGACCCGCCAGGAGATCCTCAAGGAACTCGATCCGAATTTCTCGTCCGAGGAGGAAGAAGGCGCCGAACCTGCAGCCGCCGGCAAGAAAGGTGACCGCAAGGACAGCAAGACCCCTGCGCTCAAGGCCTTTGGCCGCGACCTCACGGAGATCGCCACAAAAGGCGAGATGGATCCGGTCATTGGTCGGAAAGACGAGATCGAACGAGTTATTCAGGTGCTTTGCCGCCGCACCAAGAACAACCCGGTGCTGCTGGGTGAAGCCGGTGTCGGCAAGACCGCAATTGTGGAAGGCCTCGCGCAGGAAGTCTGCAAAGGCAACGTCCCCGAGATTCTTCGTGACAAGAAGGTCATCACCCTCGACCTCGCTCTGATGGTTGCTGGCACCAAGTACCGCGGCCAGTTTGAGGAACGCATCAAGGCGGTGATGGATGAGATCCGTCGCGCCAAGAACGTCATTCTCTTCATCGACGAACTGCACACCATCGTGGGAGCTGGTTCCGCTGAAGGAACCATGGATGCTTCCAACATCATCAAGCCCGCCTTGAGCCGCGGTGAGATGCAGTGCATCGGCGCCACCACGCTCAACGAGTATCGCAAGTACATTGAGAAGGACGCTGCGCTCGAACGCCGATTCCAGTCCGTGAAGGTTGAAGCGCCTTCCATTCCGGATGCGATTTCCATCCTCAAAGGCTTGCGTCCCAAATACGAAGATCACCACAAGGCCGAGATCACCGACGATGCCGTCGAGGCCGCGGTCAATCTTTCCGATCGCTACATCACCGGCCGTTTCCTCCCGGACAAGGCCATTGACGTGATGGACGAAGCCGGTGCCCGTGCGCGAATTGCTGCCATGACCCGGCCGCCCGAGGTCAAGGATCTCGAAGGTGAGATCGAGGAGATCAAGGCGCAGAAGGAACGCGCCATCAAGGATCAGGATTTCGAAGGCGCCGCCTCAATGCGCGACAAGGAAAAGCAGACCAAGGAAAAATTGGAAACGATCCTCACCGATTGGCGCAAGGACAGCGAAGACCAGCGCGTCACGGTCGACGAAGACAGCATTCTGCAGGTTGTTTCCAAGTGGACCGGGATTCCGCTCAAGCGCATGGAGCGCGACGAAATCAAGCGCCTCCTCGACATGGAGGAAATGCTCGAGAAGATCATCATTGGTCAGGGTGCCGCCGTGAACGCCTTGTGCAAGGCCCTCCGTCGCTCGCGTGCAGATCTGAAGGATCCCAATCGACCCATCGGCACCTTTGCCCTGCTCGGTCCGACCGGTGTCGGCAAGACTCTGCTCGCCAAGACCATCGCCGAGCAGATGTTCGGCAGTGCCAAATCGCTCATTCAGATCGACATGAGCGAATACATGGAGAAATTCACCACCTCGCGCCTGACCGGTTCGCCTCCCGGCTACGTCGGTTACGAGGAAGGCGGCCAACTCACGGAGAAGGTCCGTCAGAATCCCTATAGCGTGGTGCTGTTTGACGAAATCGAAAAGGCCCACCCGGACGTGATGAACATGCTCCTCCAGATCCTCGAGGAGGGTAAACTCACCGACAGCCTCGGCCGCACGGTCGATTTCCGAAACACGATCATTCTGCTCACCTCCAATGTCGGTGCCAGCGCCGTCACCCGCAGCAACGCCATCGGCTTCACGGCGTCGAAGGAAGATGTCGATTATGACAGGATGAAGGAACAGATCCTCGACGAGACCAAGAAGGTGTTCCGCCCGGAATTCCTGAACCGCCTCGACGACGTGATCGTGTTCCGCTCGCTCGTCAAGCCGGACCTGATCGAAATCCTCCAATTGGAAATCGAGAAGGTCATGGAGCGTCTCAAGGCCCGCAACATCAAGCTGGAGCTGGACGATGCTGCCCAGGATTTCCTCGTCGAGAAGGGGTACGATCCACAGTATGGTGCCCGTCCGATGCGGCGCTCAGTGGAACGATATCTGGAAGATCCGTTGGCTGAGGAGATCCTCCGGGGTCACCTGAACGACAACGAACCCGTGCAGGTCTCGGTCGAGGACGACAAGCTGAGCTTCAGTCAGAAGACCTCGGCCGAAGGCGAAGCCGCCGTCTCGAAATAGCCGTTTTTTGGCAGTTTTCAACAACCGCCGGATTCGAATTGCTGAATCCGGCGGTTTTTTGTTCACTTTTCAGCCGCTCTTTGTAAGCCGGCTTCTACCACACTAGGAATCCGGGATATCTACAGAAAGACCCTTATTTCGGCTAAGAATCTTGCTTTTAGCCGACCACCTCCCTATCGTTCAAGCAATGCAAAGTCGGCTCCACTCACGGAAAATAAGTTCCGTATTCCCTTTCTTCGTGGTGATTTGCGCGCTCGTACTCGGGGAAACTTCATCCCGCGGTGCGGAAGCTGGTTTGGCGAGTCTTCATTCTTTTTCGGTCAATGGCCGTGTCCAGGTCTTGGAGATTGCAAGGAACGAATATTTTTACATTGGGCCGGACAAGAAGCGGGAGTTGAGGTCAGTGGCGATTCAACCATCGGCGGAAGCGATGAACCAGCTGGCTCTCGCGGCGGAACAGGGCGGCGGTAAAACCTGGCTCGTTGCCTATCAGCCTGGTGTTCAACGGAATACGACGACCCGGCGATTCATCACACGCAAATTGGTGGCGCGACTGGAAGCGGGCACTGATCCGCTGAATCTCGCACGAAACCTTGGTCTGGCCTACGAGGGCGCGCTCACCTACTACCCTGGTGCGCATCTTTTCATCGCGGGCAGCGCCGGCCAATCCTTGCTCGTTCGCAATGCCTTGGCACAAAGCCCCGGAGTGTTGGAAGTTCAGCCTGATCTTGCCCGGGATTACGAATGGCTCCATGTGCCAAACGACCCTCTGTTCACAAACCAGTGGCACTTGGTGAGCACCGGGCAAAACGGGGCGGTAATCGGGGCCGATGTCAACATCACCAATGCTTGGGACCGATATCGCGGCAGTAATGTTTTTCTCGCCATCAACGACTCGGGCTTTGACGTCACCCACCCGGATCTCATCGACAACATGCAGACCAACATGGCGATCGATGTGTCCCAGGACGATCAGGACGTGTTTCCCAACGCGGGCAATTTCGGCGACTACCACGGAACAGCCGTGGCTGGCGTGGCAGCCGCACGCGGCGACAACGCGGAAGGTGTCACCGGAGCGTCACCCAGCGCAAACATCGTCCCCATCCGCATGGAATTCCCGATCACGGATTCCGACATTTCTGACGCACTCTTGCATAGCAACAGTATCGTCCAGGTGCACAACAACAGTTGGGGCAACAATACCTCGTTTTCATTGTTGGACCTGACACCGATACTTTCGAACGCCTTCGAAACCGGTATCACTTTCGGGCGCGGCGGCTTGGGGACAATCTATGTGTTCTCTTCCGGCAATGACGGCGACAGTGGTGATGATGTGAACTACGCGGGATTGACTAAATCCATGAAGACCATCTCCGTGAATGCGTTGAACGACCTCGGGCAGCGGGCCAGTTACAGCACTTATGGGGCTGCCAGCGTCATCAGCGCTCCCGCCGGACTTGACGCGACGCGACCGCAAGGAACGACCACGACAGACATCCAGGGCACAAATGGCTACAATCCCACGATTTCAGCCTCCCTTCCGCTCGGTGATTACACCAATCAGAACTACACGGCCGGCTTCAACGGCACATCTTCAGCCGCCCCATTGGTGACCGGTGTGATCGGTCTCATAATGGAGGCCAATCCGGCGCTGGGATGGCGTGATGTCCAGGAAATCATCATGCGTAGTGCCGGTCTGAATGATACCAACAATACGGATTGGGTCACCAACGCCGCCGGCTTTCATTTCAACCATGAGTATGG